>CANCRO010000004.1 GCA_947380605.1 Chitinophagaceae bacterium | reverse complement strand
CATGCATTTGAAGCTGGCGATATTAAAAATAAATAATGATGCCAAAAAAATCGATATAAATCGGGCCGCAGACTCTGCGGCCCGATTTTGCTTTAAAATCATAGTTAATACGCTGTATGAAAATATTTTTGCTTTTTAAATTATTTTTTAAAAAAGGAAAATATGAAATACGATTATACAGAAAGATTCCCAGAACTTAAAAGCTTATTGAAAGATTTCGAAGAGCGTATCGAAAGGATATCATTGCCACCAGAGAATGTGATACTTGACGATTTAGAAGTAATGCGAATCCTTAATATTTCTAAAAGAAAACTTGCTCAACTTAGATCAGATCGAAAAATCAAATACTATACTTCCGACGATACTCCTAAAGTAAAGAAAACAAGACTTAAGGAACTAAAAACAACATCTCACAAAGGGATACGAAGAGCAAAAATTTACTACCTACTCTGTGACGTACTAGCTTATGTGAAGCGCAATCCAGTTATCCCCATTTTTGAAAATTTAAAAATAAAATCCAATGGTATGTAATTATCGATTTTGCAAACAAATAATATCTACATATAAAAATGGCAACCGTCGCTATTGTGATCAAGAGTGCTATGAATTAGAAAAAAGAGAAAGATCCAAAGAAAACTATGGAGCATTGAAGGAATTACTAAAAGAAATTAAATGCACAGAATCAATTTTTCGAAATTTTTACAACCACTATGGGGATCAACCATTAAATCCTAATATTCTTAAAGCAGAAAAAATAAATTGGGCACTAGTTACCTCCTTCAAAGAAATCGAAGGACAGAACGTTCGATTCGTTGGTTCCTATGGATACTCAAGACTAGAAAATAACTATATAAAATTATATAAATTATGAGTAGCCAATTATTTAATGACAATGGATTCGAAGAAGCTATGAAATCTGCAAGCCCAGTAAATGAAACCTCGACTTCGCCTAATTCAAATCCTGAACCAGATAGAGGAAATGAGGACCCTCAAGGTGAAACAAAACTTAAAAATCAAAATAAATTCTTAAAAAATTTACTTACAATTTTGTTAGTATTAGGTGGGGGAATAGCATTACACAATCATTTCAAAAATAGAAAAATTGATATCGATTCAAAACAATAGCAGAATCAAGCTTTATCTAATTATTAATAACAAAGTAATACTTTCATATAAAAAATGTAACAAGTATCATCTTATAAATTTTAAATCTTTTTTATAAAATATAATTACCTAAACGCGTACACAAGTGTACCGCCTTTTATTTTGTCAATCAGCTTTTGATTGATCTCTTCTGGAGTTGCAAAGCACCCTAAAGTCCATTTAAACTTCATTTTTTTATTAGAATGAAAAACTATATTTCTCCCTAAAGAATTAGAATTTAAACCATTATCTAAGCCGTCTATTTGTAAAGAGTACCCATATTTACCATAATAGGTTTGCATAGTTTTAAAAGCTCCCAAGCAAGACTTATTACTCCCCTTATTATTACTAAATTTAGTGGGGTAAACTAAGCCAGAATTCAAAGCATGGGCTACAGTGGACCTCATAACAATTTGGTTTTTTCCCATATCTACAAGGTAGAGTCGAGTACTTGCTATTGATTTGCTATAATCAATAATAGTAACATATCTCTTATTAGGAACCTTATATTTTTCTTGTATTTTATGGGCTAGCTGAATAATATCACTATCAGATCCCATAATAGTAAAAGATTGCAAGAAAAGAGGTAGTGCTATTAAAACAATTATTTTTTTCATTATAGAGGACATAATATATATTAAAGAATAATACATTTTTACAGGCATTATATACCTAATATTTTTCTACAGTCTTCACAAAAAAATAGTTTTTCATTGTCAACCTGTTTAATGGATCCATCAGCAGCATGCATTAAGCATTCTGTATTTTTATTGCAATGCTCTAGCCCTTTGTTATGCCCCAATTCGTGAATAGCTATTTTTTGCAGGCGTTCTTTAAGTAATTTAGGTGTTGAATTTTTACCTAGTCGTTTTTCAAATGCAGATATGACACAAACATTTCCTGGCCGCAAACCAAGTCCAAAAATCCCCCATTCCTTAGTTATTCCTTTTACTGGGGCATTGTAAAATTTTTCAGGTTGCTTTACTCCTTTAAATGTAGAGATATCCTTTTCTGTAATAATTAAAATATTCTTTGTCGAATTAAATTTATTTAATATTTCATTCGCATTATATCTTGTTCTACTAGGTGCTAATAAGTCTTCCGTCAATAAAGCAGTACTTTCTACAATTATTTCCTGATGATAAAAGCTCTGTAAACCATCAATTACATCCTCTATCAAATCTTTTCTAACTTTTCCCAATGGTATAATATGTATGGCACCCAAATTACCCTCTCCTTTTTCCTCTCTTATAGTCCTTGAAGGTTGCTTTATTTTATTTTGCTGACAGGACAATAAATAAATTAATTGCACAATTGCCAAAAGAAGGGTCTTCAACTTATTTTATTTACAACTTTGTTAAAAATAATTTTTAAATCCATTGTTATTGTAGTGCAGTAATATGAAAACATGCTTGATTCCTTTCAAACTTAATTCTGCATTTCCTTTTATTCTGCATATTTTTTAAACAGGGTATTAATATATCCAACATTTCTTGGTCTGGGTTATTGCCATGGCCAAACCTTGACCATGCAATATCAAATGTGCACCCATACAAATGGGTACTCTCCGTTTTAGCATTTGAATTTATTTGTTTTAATTTATTTGCTGTTTCTTTTGTACGCAATGCACTAGTAATAATAAAAGGCCTACAGGGTAAATGGGATAATTCACAGGCAGTTTTAAATTCCATTCCTAGTTCATCTATAAATGAAATAGTTTTAGCAGTCAAATAGGGGTAGGAGTATGGCATTTTATCAATTATATAACCTTGCCCTTCTTTCAATTGTATAAGGCTTTTGTTTTTTAAAAATTTTCTTATTCCTATCTCTTTTTTAATAGGACTGTGTAAGCTGCTTTTTTTTGTAGCCAGTATATGAATTGAATTTCTTTCATTAAAATTAATTTCGCAATTTTTACAATTCACAGATTTAGTCATAGTGAATTTAAAACTTCGATTTAAATAGTTTTTTTTAGCAAAAACAAATATAAAGCCCACTGAAAGCATTAATAGAATAAAAACTTTTTTCATATAGAGTTAAATAAAAATGCTATTTAATAAAAAGAAAAATTGACAAAAAATAAAGCAAAATAAATGAATGTAAAAAAGTATTTGAATGATTTATTTATAACCAATTTTACATTTTAATCTTCTGTAAATAATCAATTCCACTTACTCGTTTTGTAGCAAATAAAATTGAACGAGAGGGTACTCTCAATTGCCGTTGAAGTTCGTCCGATGAAATCACTGCAATTTCATTTTTGGGTAAGACTACTACCAAACTTACTTTTGAATTTAACTTAAAGCCAATTTTATTCCATTGGACAGTGGTATAAGGAATTACAGAATTATCATCCTCGTAAATCACAAAGACTTTCAATTTATTAATATCACGATTAATTTCCTTTTCAAAATCGAAAGATGCATTTACTAAAATGAAGTCGTCTCGTTTCATAATCTTATCGATATTCCAAATGCCCATTTTTGAAATCTTGAATGAATTAAGCATGTCTGCTTCCTTAGCTAGTCTAGATTTCTCTTCTTCTATTTTCGCAAGGGTATTTTTATACTGATCCATTTGTTCAGCAAATAATTTTCTATCCTCCCTTTTATTTTTTCCGCCGACAATAGGACTTGCCTTAACTACTAATTGCTGAACAGTTTGATTACCTGAAGTATCAGACTGTTTTCTTTTGAATACTAACTCATTTTCTAGCTTATTGCCTTTAATTTGACTTATAGAAACTTCATCCCAAATCATTCTTATTGCCTCAATTACTTTTGGACTCATGTCTTTTTTTGAAACACGCCATTGCAAATTAGAAAATGGTTTTAAATAAGGAACTTCGGTTAAGTCTGCTTTCAAAGAAAAAATAAAGTCTTTGCCCATGTCAACTGTATCACTTGGTACCTTAGGTATAATTGAAAGTTCTTTTATTCTATTGTTTCTTTGATAATTACTATCAGAAACAAATCGTCCTGTCTGTGACCAAAAACTTCCATCAGGAGTATAATATAAATCATAGCCATTAGATAAATTGTACCCTGCCAAAGCAATTTCAATTTGTTTACCTTCCTTAACCTTTAATGTATTACCATTATCGTTAGCCCTTAACTCAATCATTCCTGCCGATTGTAAAAAATTCGTTTGACTATCATTAATACTCATTGGTATACCTGAACGCAGAATATCATATGCACTATGGAATTCACGAACCTTAAGAGTAATCTGCCCTTCGAGGGGTTTACCATCTTCCCTTTCAAATATATTTTGTTGAATATTTATAACAGTGCCTGTTGATAGCTTGATTGTTCTGCTGCTATCATTATAAATAAGGTATTCATTGAAAGGTATATCTGCAGCCACTACTGGAGGTTCAATTACTTGACTACCTTTTGTTTTTCCATTAAATATATTGCAGCCTCCTCCTAAAATAGAAAATAGTAATAAAGCCAATAAAGGTATTTTCATTTTATTATTTTGTATCGTCATGATATGAGGTAATTTGTTTGTCAATAATTTTGAAATCAATTCTCTACTTATTCCTTCACTTTTAAATTATAGCAGTAAAGAAAACCGTCTTTACTATTTATCAGCAGATCTAAATATCCATCTTTATTGACATCACAGATAACTGGAGGCATTTCGCTATAAGAGTTTATTTTAAATTTCTTTATTACTTTTTCTTGATCTAGTGAAACTAATTCTATAAAACCAGTGCTTTCTTCAGTAACGTCCCATTGATTCAAGACGATTACAGTTTTTTTACTTCCTTCATAAGTAAATACTTTATCTCCAAGTGTAGCATCTCTACTATTTCTAATATCTTTCACTATACTGTCTGAAAAATACTCCTTCCTTAAATATTCAATAGTTCGATCAATTGATTTGTAGTTCTTCTTCCCATCACTAATTAACAATTCATTTCTTGTACACATAATAGCGCTTCCATTTGTAAAAGGAATAGCATTTAGACTATTGGCATCATAATATTCATAACCGCTGTTTAATTTTTCAGATTTAACTATTTTACCTCTCAGGTCAATGGTTAGTAAATGGCTACTATATGTTTGCGCTGAATCAATTTCAGAGGATATCATCTGGATTTTCTTTTGATCTGCATTTCCGACAATAGTAAACATATAATTCATCTTACAATCACTATTCAGCAACCATAATAAATGTCCGTTAGCACCATTAATAGCATATAATTTATTATCATAGGTTAGATAAACTAAATCCATTACACCATCCTTATTAATATCTATAAGAAGTGGTTTAGTAAAAAAAGAACTCGTATTAGAAAAATAGGAACCAATCTTAAAAATTATACGATTGTCCCCAGGCTTCCATCCTGTATAATCAGGTGTATAATAAGACCAAATAGTAATTCCTGTTGAAGGAGAGATGGCTCTGATTTCACCTCTTTCAGATGCGTATACAATAGCGGGTGTTCCATTATTATTTATTAATACAGGCTCATGCTCTATATCACCAGAAGTTGAATTTCTAAATATAATATTCCCATCCATACTAGTACACAAAAACTCTTCATTATCATTTCCGAAATACAATTTATTATCTAACTGCAACACACCATTTACATCCATATCACCAAATGATTGATTGGCAATTAATTTATTAATACGGCCTGAAACACGATTAATCCTATAGACGCCTGATTGTTTATCGAAAATATTATAATCCATAAAGCCACTACCATTAGATCCGATAATTAATTCATCTTTATTTACGATAATGTTGGTTCGAAAACTAGCACAGCCCATTTTAGTTTTCCATAATAGAGGAAATTCTGACTCGATTGCTGGAAAAGATTCGGTAGGTTTAATTTGTCTTGGACTAGCTCCAATAAAAAACAGAAATAATAGGACAGCAAAATATCTAAGCATTATAAAAGGGTTTGATAGATTAATCAATAGATAACGAAGACTTATCTGATTTATTACTCAGACAGAATAAAATGAGAAAGAGTTTAACTAAATGCTAACAAAAAAGGAAAGTAAATACTTTGATAAGAGTATTTAAAGGGATTAAATTATTTTAGTTTTGTTTTTATATTGACTAATCATTTGAAATAAACCCTAGACATCTAAATACAAATTGGCAGATTTCCAATAATATAATTACGTATTGTTTAAGGATATAGATATTCCATTACCTCTTTATTGCTTTTCATATTATATATTTCTCCACAGCCAAAATAAGAATCTATGTTCCCTTTGCTTTTTGGGTTTAGTCATCCTATAGTTTGTATATGGGTTGTTTGGCGTATATTTATTTTGAGATAGATTATACTTTCGCATGGCTGCTCGACCAATATGCATATATGGGTTGCATGATGTCATTAGGACGATCATTAGTATTAAACTTAGCGCCTTACACATTATTAGAGTATTAGTTTTCAGATTAGTGATTAAGTTTACAAAGTTTACTTTTCACTCTTCAACATACTTTTAATTATCAATGTTATTACTTGATTCTGCTTTATCTAGTATTTCGTTAATAAAATCGGCTGTTTGTTTAGCTCTCTTATGATCGAGAACTACCATATCAGCATAAAGATCTATACCTCTAAGAATTTTCCAAATCATTCGGATTCTCTTCCTCCAGGGGACTAAAGAAACGTTTCTCCTTCCAGTACCCCAGAATGCAACGTAAAATGTTTTATCGTCATCATAATACGATATTTCTAAAGCCTCTTCAGCACATTCACATTTAACAAATAGCTCAGGTATTTGATCATCATCTCTCATAGACAATGCTGTAACCGATTTTCGATTATCTTCTATATTATTCATAACTAATTTTAATGTAAAAAATTATCAATATTTAGTGATTAGGTTGATGACTCTTATACATGAAAAATCTTTTTAGATTTATTAAAGCCTTCTAGAGAATTGGTTTTCATTAAATCCCCCTATATCTCAAAATACAACGCTTCCTCCATCATATATAATTAGATAGATTGAAAAATTTGAGCAGATTTGAATAATTGCTTTTCCATATCTGTTTCTAATATGACGGTAGTCAATGGTCCGTAAATATTTTTTCTGATTACTATATGAGCTTCGGTAGAGTTTACATCATCTCCTGGCACTTCATAATATTCCGGCCGAACAAGTACAAAACAAAAATCAGATTGATAACCAATATGCCTCGATACTTTCATATCGTCAATTGTAGGAATTTTATTATCTCGCCTATATTCTACTTTTCTACTTACGTCACTTGTAATGAGCGATGCCATTTCATTTTCTATTGCTAAAATCTTAAGGTCTTGTATTAATTCTTTTATACCCTCCTCTCTATTTTTAGTATGGGGAGTTTGAAATGATTGAATAGTGTCGAGCACTAATAATTTGACTTTCTTGCCATTGTCAGATAAAATTTTCAATAGGTCTTTAACTTCATCAAAGGTTGATTGAGCAGATTCAATTAAAATTATTTTATCTTGATTGAGTGTTTCTAAAAATGAATGATTATTTAATAAACTAGCTTCAAATTCAGATAGTTCGCCCAACTGAATATTTTTCATATTTAACTGTAATCCTATAGACAACAATCGCTGCATTTGTACTACCTCACTATCATGCGAACTAATGAATACAACAACTTCATTTTCGGATAGTTCAGGTATTAAATTGTAAACGAAATTCATACTGAGAGCGGATTTTCCCATTGAAGGTCTACCTGCCAAAGTATATAATTTGCCTGGCTCAAATCCCTTTCCACCTAATGCTATATCTAAGTCTAAATAACCTGTACTCACTCCAATGCCTCGTTTTGATTTACGATTTTCAATGTTCTCTAGCTCGCATTTTAATAAATCACTTGTCTTTCTATAATTCATAATTTTCAATTAACATTTAGATATAATACCCTTCTTGCATAAATCTATCATACAAAGTTGACAATACTGTTTTTCAAAAGCACGTGCTTCTACTTCGATTCTATTATTATAATACCCATATTTTTTATAGTTGAGTAATTTTTTAAACTCTCGATCTTTTTTAGATTGAATATGATGCATTACTTCATGTAAAACTGTAGAACATATTTCAGATAAGTCTCCTTTATGATTTTTAAGATAGACTGTAATTGAATTGGTGGAAGAGGTGTAAACTCCAAAATATTTTGGTGAACTATTGTATTTTACAGAGATCGAAGGAAAATACCTTACTCCTCTTTCCCTTAATATTGGACCAGTCCATTGAACTACTTCTCTACAAAATTGAATTTTACTAGTATTTAACTTGTAATTATTTGAAATACTTTGTTGAACATTGGAAATGAAATTAGAAATAATACTAATAGGCCCTGATACAATATTAATAGAAGGTCTAGTTGTTGGTTGATTAACAGGTAAATCATTGATAACCTCTTTATTTTCATTAGGCTTGTCAAATAAGTAATCAATCAATTTAAACAAGCAACCTATTGCAGCAATACCAAAACAAGTAATTGAAAATATCAATAATAACTTTTCCAAGTTGACTATTTTTTATGAAAAATTTTAAGGCTTAAAATGATTTTTTTTAAGTGATCCTATAGTTAAAAAGTCTCCTTTAAATTCATTTAGATAAGCAAATGCCTTTGGAGTTAATTTGTTTAAAGCTGGTAACTCCAAAATATTTCCTTGATAAGATGAAAGTTCCTTAGCAGCCAAATCAGATATTTTATTCAACTTACCTAGAACCAATGCAGATTTATTTTGGCTTAATATTTTAGCTTGACTCTTTTTCAAGCTTATCAATCCAATTTCCAATGCTGAATTGCATTCTGCTAAAATAGTAAGCGTAAGATTATCTGCTTTCTCTAAAGACTGCAATTGGATTTCATGATAACTTGAATTTTTCAACATTTTTGCTACATCCGACTGAATACTTTTCAGCCTATTCATTTTTAAAATAAAATAAGATCTTGAAATTTTCTTTACACTTAATATCTCAGCCATATCACTTTTAGAAATCTTTTCAAATAATGACATGTTAATTTCTACAATCTTATTATTATGTAAATTTTTATAATATCCTTTCATAAAAATTAAAATTTTGCCATCAATTCTGAAACACTTTTATAATGCTTCATCTCCATTTTTTCCTCAATACTGTGCCCATTTTTAATAATATTTGATGACTTGTGCTCATCCTTAGTTACTTTAATGGTCATCCATAACCATACGTTTTCATATAACCAGGTGTCTACCATATAATTAATGTCACGTTGATGATGCTCAAATGCCTCTTTAACAGTCTTGCCAATTTCCACAGCTCCAAAAATATGGTCACCAGTTGTTTGGGAAGTTGGCTTGCCAATTGTAGCAGCAGAAACTATCCCCGAAGTTATTTCCCCTTGGCATTGTATACCCCAATAGCCCAATGCTAAACGGTACATAAACGACTTCATCATCTTTTCACTTGCCCCGTGTTCCAAATAGGTATTAAGTATTAACAATTGAAACCTAAATGCCTTTTGCCATTCCTCTTTTTTTAAATTCCATAAGTTATCTCGTTTGAACTTTTTAAAGTATTCTACTGAATTATTAATCTTCTTGTATTCTATAGTTGTCTTTGTATTTTTCATATATAATAATTTTATGCTTTGATATTTTGTTTAAAATCATAGTGTAAACGTTCAAAATTGTACAGTGCAACTGGATTATGTTTAGCCAATTTCGAGTATTCACCTACCTTCATTGATTCAAAAATCTCCTTTGGACTTAGGTGTATTAATTTACCTAACTCTTCGGCAAAGCATTCATTGCTTTCATCAACCATTTTCTGGGTAACTAAACGTTTCAAGCCGCAAAAAATTGCCTCAGCAACCTCGCTACAAAACATTCCAGAATGAAATGAATTGTTGATATCATTTGCTTCGATATAATTTTTGGCATAGCACCAAATAGTAATAATTTTTTGCTTTTGTTTCAATAAATCAGCCAAACTATTGTCGATTATAAAATTAGGTTCCTTTAAATTCGAAAACATCCCCATTGAAAATAATCCCTTGTGAATACCATGACCAGTTATGATAATTTTATCATGTTTTTTGATTTCATTTTTCACTTGCTCGTAGGTCATTCCGCCTTTAATTATTGACTTATCTTTTATATCGCTGTAAATAGGTTGCAAAAAATCTGTAGTTGAATCTTCTGGGTGGATAATTAATGTCATAATTTTTCAATAAAAAAACCTAACTAATTTTTGATATTTTTTTTAAATTTGAATTCTAATGATTTATTTTTATTCAGATTCTTTTAAGTTTTTCTCTTTCTCAAAATCAATTTCCAAATCCTTATATCTTTTTGTTTGACTTAATTCATTAATAATTAGTTCATTCATTACAATCGCATTACTCTTATCAAATATTTCTTCTCGCAAACTATCTGACAATATTTCTAAACTGTCTACTTTATTTTGAGCCTTTAATTCTAATTCACAATAACTTTTATCAGTCGAATACAATAGCAGTATTAAAATAAACGTTGTTAAGGATAAAATAAACATCCATGTTTTTATCCAATTTGTATTTTTCATTTTATTTTTTTTAATTGTTTCAAAAATTAATTTTAAATTGGTTGGGGTCAGAGTTTAAATAAAAAATATCTTAACTGAGTTTTAAGTTTTGAATAGCACAATTTTAAAAGATGAAATTTGAAATTTAAATACTTAATCATTCATCTGTATCAGAACATTGCTGATGATTTGTTTGTGCAAATTGGCACGAATATTCTTTACTTTCCCTCCTTCCCCAACTTTTTTATTTAATTAACGTTTCATGGTTAAACTGGTCAATTTCATCTTGTAATGTCTCAATTTGAGACTCTAAATTTTTAACCAATTCATCTCTTTCTAAAACGCCTATTTCTGCGTTTTTACTTTTAGGTATCGGCTTTTCATCACCCCATTTGGATGAAAAATAATAAGTTCCATCTGTACAAATCAACTCCCTTAATAACTTAGCCTGTGTTTTTAATTCAGCAATTCTGAATATTTTTTCATTTGCAGGTTGGTTGGCTATTTGTATCTCACACTTAAGTGTTATCAACTCATCGGTAAGGCTCATCCAATTTTTCATGGATTCCCTAGCTGAATAAGGGCGAGTATTCCCCTCGTCTATGCTATTGTATTGGGTCAATTTTTTAAACTCTTCTGTAATTTGTCCAATTAGTCTGTTTTTGCGTTTCAACGCTTGTTTTAAATTCATAATTTTTCTATTTTAATTTTTTATAAATTAATGTTTACTGTTTTTATTAATTCCTTTAACTGGAGGAAGTTCAATTCTTTACCCGCCGTTTTTTCTCCACTTAATTTCCGAAAAACTTTTACATATTGCAGCCAATTAATTCCATCTCTATTAACATTACCTGTAACTAACTTATTATTTATTGGGTCCCAGGCAGTGTATACATTCATACCACTTAATGCGGATCCCCCAATTTTTATAATCAAATGGCCATTGTATTTCAATTCATCTGTGGACTCCCAATTTTTAAACAGCGATCCTAAACTATAGCTGAAACTTCCAATGAATACTCCCCCAGAATATAACCAACTAGGCATGGCATAGTAAAGGTTTTTACTAGTAATAATTTTTACCCTAATGTCAAAGAGCTGTTCAAAGTGAGTGTATAATAAAGCGTCGTATTTTTGAAATAACTCTTTTGTTGTTATTTCTAACCATCTATTATATAGGCTATCTGTTATACCCAATTTGTTATTTTCGATCGGTAAATTGTTAGCCTCGACTAAATTTTTTGGAAACTGAATCTCAAGTTTGCTTTTACCTTTTAATTGGTAGTATGTAACACCTGCTATTTCCACTTCATTTAACACAATCACTTGACGAAGCTTAGGCTTTTTTGTACATATTTCTAATTTCTTAATCATTGGCAATTATTTTTAAAAGGTTAAAAATAGAGGGTAGTTATTCTGAAAAAGCTCACAACAACCACCCCCTTTGTCATTAACAACTACTATGAAAACGAAACACAACTATAATTCTTGATTGGGAGCGCAAAGATACAACTTTATTTTATATTTCAAAATATATTTTTATATTTTTATTGTAAAATATTAATTATGTACTTTATTTTCTAATTAATTTATTGATAATCAGTATATTATGGAAATGTGGAGAGGATTTTAATAAGATCTAGATTAAAAGGGATAGAAGTAAATTGTCTCAATACCTTCCATTTGATGAATTTTTAACTCTTGCTCTAAGATTGATTTCACTAAATTCAAATTAGGCCAACTATGTTCATCGAAGCAAAAAATCATGGATTTTGACTTAAAGTACTTTTCCTGGGCTTCGAAACAATCGGCATAAAATTTTTGTAAAGATTGATCTATCGGAATTTTACTTTCTTGATTACAAATAGGAAATAAGGTTAAAGTATATTTTGGAAACAAACAGCCTGGTTCATATTTACTATTTACCATATCGCAATATTTATCAATATTAATTTGTGATTCCCCCAATTTTGATAAAAATTGATTTGCAAAACTATTCTTTTTATTTGCAGTGCAAATCAGATGTAGATTATTGGAATTTAAAAGATTGAATGAATCTTCACTTGTAATATCTACGGAGGCTATGCTAATTAAATTATTCATTTTAAAAAATTATATTATTAAACTACTAGCTTAATTTATTTAAGCTACGTAAATAAACTAATGATTTTGTTTTTACTTTTTGTGTTTCTTCAATTATTTCTTCATTCAACTTAACCATTTCATTTTGTTTTTCAAGCTTCTTAAGTATAGTTAATTTAATATCCTTAATCTCCTTAATACCAGTAATAATAACACTTTGAGGATATTTATTTAAATTTGCTTTGTCTTTTGTAAGAACAATCTTTTTTTGTTTATACATTTCAAATAATTCATTTCTTACAAGCGAATCTAATATCAAATGAACATAATTAATATTCATACTAGAATAGTTTTCTCTTAATTTTAAAACTATGAAATGATGAGTAGCTATCGAAATAAAATTTTGAAATTGTTGATGATTTTTCAATTCATTCATTGACCTGATCATTGAATAACCCGTAGGAACTCCTCTTACACAAAGAAGATAGTCTGTAGGTTGAATAAGTTTCTTTTCACTTATGGGAATTAATTCTAGCCCGCTATCATCTTGGTTAGTTTTTAATTTCTTTTTCCTTTGCTCTCTTCTCAAACGATTTTCTAACAAGTCGGCCTCATTTTGCTCTAAATTTTCAAAATCAATTAACCCATCGCTAGATCGCATGTCCCCCATATGTAAGAACCATACCTTACGCTTCGCATTATTAATCTCAATAGATCTTTCATGCCTTTCCTCCAATATGCCCGTAGAAATATGAAACAGATTTTCGAGCGTGATAGTCAGCTTTTCATCAATCAACAACAATAATAACATTTTAAAAATTTTTATAAAGGTAAATAAAATAATTTTATATTTGCAATATAATTTATACAATAATATTATTTTAATTGATTATCAATAAGATATAACCTATTCGAATGAAAAAAAGAATCATTATAACCCTTTCCCTTCTATTAATTCTAGTCGCAATATTGGCCTATTATTATTCTAGTTGGGAATTTACTGCACCAGTAAAGGGGTGCTCCATGAATAGTTATGACCAAAACGGCTTTGGTGCTCCTAGGGCAGGTCACAAGCATAAAGGAGTTGATATATTCGCAAAAGCTGGAACCCCAGTTTTGTCCGCTACAAAGGGGTTAGTTATTTACAAAGGTGTTTTGTCTCTTGGGGGCAATGTAATTGTAGTTTTAGGTCCAGGTTTCAAAACACATTATTATGCTCACCTTAAAACTATTGACACTAAAATTGGAAGTTGGCTTAGCAATGGCCAAGAAATTGGAACAGTAGGAAATACAGGTAATGCAAAATATACTCCAGCTCATCTTCATTACTCAATTGGAACAATTTTTCCTAAATGGTATAATGATAAAATGAATGGGCTTTCATTTTATACTGACCCGGTGCCTTTATTAAATAAGTATTTTGAAAAGCTAAAATAAAAAAAGGGGAAATAGTTATAATGTAAATGCGTATTGCTTGTTTGTCTTATTATTAAAACTTTAGAGCGAAAATGAATTACTCCAAATAATGTAATAATATCATAATAGTTAAAAATAACAACCTATACTAGCGTAGTAAACAAAATGGATTTTCCAATCAATGATTTAACTTTAATTTTAAATCAAGTATAATTTAAAAAAATAGATTTGATGGCACTATTTAATTGTCCCGAGTGTAACAAAGTGATATCTGATAAAGCCAAATTATGTGTTGGTTGTGGAGCTCCAGTAATTATCATGACATCTAAAATTATCGGAACACCAATAAAAATTTTCAATTTGGAATTTACTGAGTATGATTTTCCAAGTCAGATGAGTTGGTTTTATGCTAAAGAAGCTTGCGAATCATTAGGACATGGTTGGAGATTACCAACAAAAAATGAATTAGATTATTTTTATAATATCTATGGAATTAAAGGTTATTCCTACAACCTCTATTGGAGTTCTTCGGAGGGCGCCAACGACGTCGCGTATTACTATGATTTTGCCTATGGTAGTATGAATTCCACCAGTAAGAATTTCACCTTCTACGTTCGAGCAGTTCGTGATTTTTAGTTCTTTAATTATAGATTTGAGTCAAATAATCTATAAGTATTTGAGAAGTTAAGCTAAAACGTTTTAATGAACTGGGTGAAAGAAAAAATGGCGAATTGCCAAGATCAATACCTGTAGAAGTTATTACAGGCTTATAAGCTCCGGGATAAATCGTTCTAAAATTTTGGCTTGCAGCTTGCTTATCAAATAGTAAAGAAATTGCAACCAAACGAGTAAAATAGGGTAGCGTCTTTTGGCGATAGGAATTCCCATTTTCATCTTTAAATTCAACCATATATTCACTTATCTTGGCATATTCATTTATACTGACAGGTTTAATCTTTGAATTACCAAAATTATCTTGTCTATCATAATAAGAAGAATCTTTACCTGAATAAGCAACTGAAGCAAAATCTTTTTCGTAAACTTTCATTAAATATTCAACTAAATAATTAAGTGCTGGAAATGTATCCGAATTATTACTTATATCAAATAAATGCAGTTTTGAATCTCTATCATTTATTTTAATATTGATTGTACTATCAGCTCTTGAATATTGGGGGAAAACAGAAAACAGTTTCAAGAAAGTCAATTTTCTCTTTTCTTTCAGATTTGGCCAGTTACTGATGTCATTAAATAAAATATGATCTACTGTGAACTCTTGCTCATCAGTTTTAATATATACTTGATATCCAAATCCAATTTTATTCTTTAGTTCTGGATTGTCTGATATAGCAATAAAATTGGGGCGAAAGAAATCACTTCGAACGTTCTTTTTACCTACTGGATTGCCCAAACTATCAAAATGCATTACTTCTTCCATCGGACGTATTAAATCAGAAACTTCTTTTCGGGTCATCTTTGCTTGACTCCATTCTTCCTGTGGTATTTTTGTGAGTTTAATAATTGCCTGGTTAGAATTTGACAAATTTAAAGCTGCGAAATATTGCCATGAACTAATGTCCTCTTTAAAATGTTTAATCAAATCTTCTTTGCTGATTTTTTCAATTCTTTGGGCATTTGATACTCCAATAAAAACGGTGAAAACAAAAATTAAAGCATATTTCATAAGGTAATTTTTTATTTGATTACAAGAACGATATTATTGTTCAAAAATTGCCTTACTTATTTTTATAATGTCTTTAACCTGAAATCCAGACTGCTTTTGCTTCAGAATTATTTTTTGTGATTGGTGTTATCTGCAATATTTAATTATCATTTCATTTGCATCTTCATCACCTAACTTACCTGCATTAATTAGATCTAAGCATCCACTATCTTTTTGATTCAAAGTTAGTTTTGCCATACCCCTCATTAAATAGAAATTTGCATTTTTAGGATTCAACTCAATTGCTTTTGTGAAGTCTATAATTGCTCCTCGGTTGTCCTTCATTTTTTGTTTTGCTATCCCCCTGTAAAAATACGGATTTGCATCTTTAGGATTAAGTTCTATTGCCTTAGTATAGTCTGCAACTGTACCTACATAATCCTTTAATCTTAGTTTTACATTCCCTCTATTAGAATAGAAATCGGCATCTTTAGGATTCAGCTCAATTGCTTTGGAGTAGTCTAAAACTGCTCCTTTATAATCCTCTAATCTTAGCTTTGCCCCCCCTCTGTTAGAATAGAAATCGGCATCTTTAGGATTAAGTTCAATTGCCATATTATGGTCTATTATTGCCCCTCGATAGTCTTTAATATGTTCTTTTGACAGCCCTCTGGCAGAATATGAAACTGCACTTTTAGGATTTAGTTCAATTACCTTATTGAAGTCTTTTATTGCCCCTTTAAAGTCCTTTAAATCATTTTTTGCCATCCCTCTGTTATAATACTCCTCCGCTGTTTGGCTGTAGCAGTTTATACTAAAAGTCAGTAAAAGGAAAATAAGTGTTTTCATAATTTGATTTGTAAAGTATTAATGTTTGATTTCTCCATTCATTTAATCAGAATATACTATTGTTATTACTTTGTATACAAAGTAGTAAGGATATACTCTTTATTTATAATTTAAATAATATAAAAAAGCCAAATAGTACCCGTAAAAGCTTGCAAAAATTGGAATTAAAACATAAAAAACAAATTGTATACTTGTAAATACCCTATAAAACCAGCTATGTTCTTTTAAATTTTCAAAATACCACTCTTTACTATTTACCGCATTGAAAAATAAAAAAATAATCCATAATGGCATTAAATAACTTATCATGAGGAATATATAAGCGAAATCAGTTTGATTTAACCCTAATAAGATTACAACGGGAATAAATCCCAATAAATATAAATATATAAGTCGCATCATATTTATTTCTCTATTCTAAAAAAATATTTTTAGCTATCAAAAAATTACAAAATTGCTTAATCATTTAGCTTTCCACTAAAGGGTGGGAATATTTTCTTAAGTATTTTTTTTGTATTAAAAATTAAGGTTAAAAAATTCTTAAAATTAATAGGCTGAATTTTCCATCTTGATAAAGGATCATTCTATACAGTAATTTAATTGATAATTTTTAAAATATTCAATCTTTAAACTTTGGCAATTGTTTTTGCTATTCGAATTTTAAAACTCCTGTTCTTTTAGCATATTTTAAAAACAAATTAATCATATCAATTTTTACATTTCTATTAATTGATTCAACTTTAAGATTTTCAATAACTTCTTTTGTTAGAAATTCATAATTTAATAATTGTTGTAATAATAAATATTTATCTGCAGATTTTTCTAAATTAAAATAACAATTAGAAAATCTTTTTATTTCTAAAATTCCATTACTACTATAAAAAATTTCTTTAGGCAATTGGAATATTTTTCTAAGATTCGTAGCATTAGAAATTATAGCATCTAAGAATTCGGTGTCTAGATAAAAATTACTTGAAATACATGGCAGAAAAAACCAACTTGTTTTTGCAGCAGCTAATGCTACTTCGCGATCATTCCAAAATAGTTGAAAATGACTATTACAAAAAAAATCGCCGCATTGATTTGCAGCGGCAAGAACTATTTGTCTATTTTGTTTAATATTCAAACTTGCATCGCGTATTAACATTCCATTTCTTCTTACAACCTGAAGCATAAAATACATTTCATTTAAAAGGTATTCGGGTGGTCGAATGTATATAGAATTAGCTATATACGCTTCAAAAATAAAGTCAAGATCTCCTCTAAGTGTTTCGCTAATTATTTCATTAAAAATTACACTCCCATTTACACCATCTTTAGTAGATAAGCTAGATTTACTGATTGCATGTAGCGCAATTTCGGTATTTGACTTTAGTCTATCAGAACAAAATCTAATGGCGGAAAAATTTTGACTTATCGCAGTAAAACATAATTCATAATTATCTTTAAATTCAATGTTAGCAAACTGTAGCTGAATGCCATCAATCATTAAAGTATTTAAAACTTCTTCATAGGATGAATTAGAGTTGATTATCATTTGATTATCATTTACTAAAATATTAATAAGGATGCCTAAAATCATCAGAACTCTTGAATTTTCAACAACAAACTTTTGATTAAAGAAAATAAGGTTTAAATTCTAATGATATTTCACTATAGCTTTCGCTTTATTATAGTATTAAAGTTAATGTTCTATGAACTTAAAAATTTACACAAGGCATAAAAAAATTGAATTTTAAAAATTGAACAGTACACAACATTGATTTATAATAATCAATCGTATTCAATTTTTTTTCCTACAAATTCATGAACCGCCACATATCCTATATTATTTCTATTGGGTCCATAATAATGTTCTATCTCTCTTATTCTATTATAATTGGGCCAATTAAAATCTTCATAATCTTCTTTTTCCATATAGCCTCCGAAATATATTTGTATAGGTGTTTTTTGATTTGGATGATTAAAAATAACCCAATTGAAATAGCCATCAGATGCAGTAAAATCAGCCCAATTATTACCAAAACTATGCCCTGGCTGAATAATTGCTACTACTTTAGGGCATGCATTATTAGACCAATATAGTGCCTGATAGGTAGCAATCCCTTCACCTCCAATATATAGTAGACTAAAACGTTTATGTCCAAAATCTTCTCCTTTTTCAGGAACCCTCTCGTAAATAACCCATTTTGCAAAAGGTTTTTTAAATTGATTACAATAGATCATATACTCTTGTGGGGTAAGCCCAGGAGGTAATGTGACATTCCATCCATTGGGTATAAGTTCTGATTTCAAAATATTCCTTTTTGCAAAAACTGTATAACCATAAAAGTTATTCAATTCTTGATTTAGCCTATCTTCTCCCAAAGCATAGTCTGCATATATGAAGCTTTTAACACCTAAATCTCTGTTGAGCGTATTACAATCTTTGACTACTCCACCATCTGTTTCACATGCTGCATAATACAAACTATTAGCAAGAATATCCTTCAAAGGTAAAGGACCTTGCTCAACATCTTTTACAGTTAAGTTGGCTAGATAACTCATAAAATTTAAATGATTATTTCATGATGGACTAAAGACTCAATACGATCCAATGTTTCCAATGTTGGCTTGTTTGTATAAATACCTGTTGACAGATTTTTTCTTACCCCTCTTAAAAATAAGTAGACTACACCACCAAATTGACTTTCATATTCAAAATTGGGTATCCTATTGCTCAAATACATACGAGCAGCCATTGTATAAATAATATATTGTAAATGATAATTACTGTCCCCCATTGCCTCTTCGATATTTGAAATAATGTAATCGTCAATAGTGAAGCCTAAAAAATTAGATTTCCAGTCAAGAATATAATACTTGTCATTATATCTGAAGAATAAGTCCATTTTACCATTCATCACTCCCTTAATACTTTCCAATTCAGTATTAATTCGTACTTCTACATTGGGTAGCGCATTAGCTACTGATTTTACATCAAATTCATTCATATTAAAATCAAACTCAAACTCATTAATTCTATCCTTGTGCTCAACTTGAGATAATTTTACTACTACCCCATCAGGCATTGTAATTTCAGTATTGAGAATATGTTCTAACCATAACTTTATGTTTGACTTTAAATTCTCCAAGTTCCCCTTTACTCTGTAAAAGTTTAATGCACTATCAATTTCATTATCCCAATTAGAATCTGCATTAGTTGTAAAATCAATTTTCTCAAGGATGGTGTGAAGTATATTTCCTGCTTTGGCACCTTTTGGAAATTGTTCAAAAACAAACTTATCAAATGCATCAGCAATTTCATCTGGCTTAGGGTAATCTTTTATTACATGGTTCTTAGAAGCTAAACGAGAATAACTCATTTTCCACCAATTATCTACTGGAAAAACTCCTAGAAACTCTTTAGGTGTTGGGGGCTGAGCCTGCTGACTATCTCTAAAAAAGCCTTTTCTTGGATATCGAAGGCTATTAGTATAATCTTGGTCAAATGGAATCAATTTAATTAAACCATTTATTTCGTTCTCTTGATGATCCTTTATTTTATTAAAATACTTACTAATGGTCCCTTTTGATTGAGCATGATTTGTTGCAAGTATATAGCAGCGGTACTTTGCTCTTGTAATTGCTACATAAATAAGTCTTTTATTTTCTTGTTCTACCTGGTCCAAAAATAATTTTTCATTATCCCCCAATGATTCATACTCAACAAAATTAAAGGTGTCCTCTTTTCTAAATGATGAGAAGCCGAATTTAAAAGGTTTTAAATCTAAAAATGGCGCAAAGACAATATTATACTCTAGCCCTTTTGCTTTATGAATTGTAGCAATTTTTACAGCATTTTCATCACTCTCTATATTCTGTTCATAATCAGTATTTTTTAAATTATCCTTTTGTGCTATCATACCTCTTAACCAAATTTTCAAATCAGTTGGTGATAATTTACGAGCATGTTCAGTTTGCTGTAATGATTCTGCAACTTGGATTAAATTTGAATAAATTCTATCCCCTCCAATACCATAATCAAAAAGTAAAAAATGCTGGATATTAAATTCAGTAAAAAAAGATTTTAAAGCATGATAAACACCTCTTTTTTCAAATATATCATTGTAAAGTTTGAATTTTTCTGTGATTACATCAGTATCGATTAACTGAATTGAAGTGCTATTAATATCTATGAAAGTTGTTAATAATGCTCTTTTAATTTTATTGGGTGTTCTTTCTGTAAAGGCCTCTAATAAATATAAAATTTGCTCTGCTTCAAAAGTCTCAAAAATATTAGAATCATTAATAATTACTGCTGGAATGCCATACTTATTTAATAGTTTTTTTATTAAAAGGGCTTCCTTATTTTTTTTAACTAAAACACCAATGTCAGATGGCTTTACCTTTTCTAAATGATTATTTGATTTATGATCTGGAATTCGAATGGTACTGGTACTTGATAATAATTCTTGAATATCTCGAATAAATCGCTTTTTTTGATCTTTCTTATTTTGATATAATTCAATAGAAATAGGCTCTAATTGGGTCTCACTTGTTGAATCAATAAGCTCTCCTAATGTCCTTGCGTCATTAACAGGAAAATTGATTGGCATGTACTCAACTTGTTTGGGCAAGTTAAATGTTTCAAATACAGTTGGTATATTTTTGAAAAATATATTCATTGCATCAATGTAATTGGCTGAAGACCTATAGTTCTCCTCCATATAATACAATATATGGTCACCATTGGCATCCTTATCCATATCCAACTTAGCTAAATTATAAGTGGCCATGTCTGCTTTTCTCCAAGCATAAATCATTTGTTTAGGATCTCCAATTAAGCATACAAATGTTTTATTATTATTTTCAATGAACACCTTTTTAAATATATTGTACTGATTTTTATCTGTATCTTGAAATTCATCTATAAATACGGAACTATATTTTCCAGTTAATGCGGTTTTGATTTTATTTCCAAAAGGTGATGATATTGATTCTTCCATTTTATCAATCATGCTATCAAAAGAAATAATATTTTTTGAATACATGTGATTAATTATTTTTTCTTTTATTTCACAAATTGCCATACAATTGATGTCTTGTATTAATTTAGAATGCTGCAAAGACTTAATAAGTTCTAAAAAAGGAACAAGATTTTTTGCTTTTTTATTCGACTTATACGCATTTAATATAGTTTCTGCGATTGCCTTATAATCTTGAGTTTCAATTAAGGGTTTTAATGCTTTCTTCGCATCAACTTCTGGCATTTCAGTAACTAATTCTTTTACGCGCTCAAACTCTCTTTCAATGATAGCAATTGAACTAGCTATATTCAAAGAATTTAAAGTATAGGTTTTATTTACATCGAAAGGGAGGTATTTTTTGCCACCTAAAATTTCAAGTATAAGATTTACAATTACTTTTCTATTATACTCAAGCTCTATGAATTCGGTAAGTAATATTGTGTCTAAAACAGCTACGTTTTTTCGCCAAAATACATTTACATATTCTTCTATTAGCAAAGTTAAGTCGTCTATCGGCTCTGCGCCAAACAACTGTCCAGTCTCGAATGCAAATTCATTTAGGATGGATGAGCAAAAAGAATGTATTGTGGAAACAGATAATTGATCTAGCTCCAAAATTGCATTTTTTAAGTCATTCTTTACTTCTAGTTTTTTTTCTGGTGTATTAGCATAATTATTAATTACCAATTGTAAGGTTGTATTATTAATATGACCTCCTTGTATGTATAAATAGGCATCTCTTATAAATTGGCGAATTCTTTCTTCCATTTCTGCAGCAGCAGATTTAGTAAAAGTCATCATAAGTATGCTTTTCACGTTACATCTCTTTTCAATTACAAGGCGTACTACTAAAATAGCGATCGAAAAGGTTTTACCTGTTCCAGCGCTAGCTTCAATAATTTTTTTGCCATCTAGTTGAAAGTTTCGAACTTCAAATGGTATCTCTTTCATAAATATTTAATTATCGTATAATTCTGAATCAGTAAAACAATTTTTCTGTATGTTGGAAAATATTAATCTTGTATTTTCAGCAAAATCCAGCATATTATCTAAATTAAAAAAGCCTTTTTTATATTCATTTTGTGCATATTTGTCATAATCTTTTTCTTCAAAATAATCGTCAATCTCTTCTAAAAGGTTTTCTTTGCTTTTAATTATATCTTCATCGAAAATAATTTTATCTAAAATGCTTTTATCTAAGTCGATTTTTAAGTCTGGGTAAAAAGGAACAATTTCATTTTGTCCTTTTTTAAATAATTTTACTAAATCGATTAATAAAGTTTTTGCCAAAGTGGATGTTATAGATTCGCTTTCATATGTCATAATTATTTTTTCTTTATTAATAACTTTTTCACAAATAAAATATGCTTTAACTTTTTCTCCAGCTAAACCAAGAAACAAATACTTAATGTATAACTCAATTAAATATTTTCTACTGCTTGGAGTTTTTGATAACGAGTAGCCAATTAAACGATTATTGAATAAATTTTTTAAACCTCCCCTTATTTGGATGTTTTGATCCAAATAAATTTCATTTTCATATAAACCATAGTCTTTTTCTAAAACTCCTGCAGGCGGTTCGCCCTTTAGATTCTTATAAATTGAATGAATACCAGCTATTTTGTTAGAAGTTAATAAGGCATATGCCTCTCCCATATTTTTGGATGGTAATTCACCTTTTATAATAAAGTCTCTAATGTCAACATCTGAGATATGCTTATTTTGCATATAAATATCTTTCAATTTCCAATCGTCAAGTGTATCCATCTCAAACATTTCGGTTACAGGAGCTAAGGCGTCTTCCTGGTTTTCATAATAAATCTTTACTACTTTATTGTAATAGTACTTGATTGGATTTTTGAAGAAACTAATTAAGTCATCCAATTTAATTACTTCAACCACCCCTGTGTTTCCTGCAGAAATATCTTCACCAACTGTCGGAGATTTCAAAGGTATTTTTTGAGACTGTGTATCAATGAGATAACTTACCAAATTTGGATTGGCAGTATTATACTTCTTGCTATAGGCATGTAAAGGATGCCTAGTAATAAATTTTTTAGCCGTTTCATTGTTTTCGCTTCGGTCTGCTATATAACTTATCAACTCCTCTACTAAAACCGAAGGGGGGATATTAGTATTGTCCTTAGAAGAGTTTCCAATATAACTTAAGTAAAAATATTCCTTTGCTGATAGTAAACTCTCTAAAAATAAGTGCTTGTCGTTTTGTCTTACACTTCTATCACCTCTTTTTGTACCATCAATTAGTGAGAAGCTCAGTTTTCGATCCTTCCTTGGGAACTTATCAAAATCAAGTCCCAACATACATACCACTTTGTAAGGTAAGCTGCGCATAGGGATATGAGAACAAAAAGTAATTCCATTAGAGACATATCTTTTTGTTCTTCTGTCTTTTCCTAGAACATCTAAAAAAGAATTTACAAATATGTTCCAGCTTATTTTTTCATTACAGTATTGAGGATCGCTAACTAAATAAAAATTACCTAGTTGTCTAACAATCATGGATTGATGGCGCAACTCTTTTTCGTCTTCTTCATTATCTACAAATAAAAAGTCCTGCGTCATTTCATCAACATATGTAGTCCATTCTTGTAATGTTTTACTGCCATCTCCCCTCTTTTTTATCAATTCAACCAATGATTCTGCTAAAACACAGAATTTTAATGCCTCCTCTGAGTCAAACCCTTCAATAATATCTAGTGGATATAATTCTTCGTAAGTCCCTTCAATTTTTAATGAAATTCCCAATATAATTTTTCGAATACTATTTGATAAACTGAATAAATAGGAATCATCCTCTGACATGCCATCAATTCCAAATCGGAAAAGAGCTTTTTCTACGATTAAAGCAACCAGCTCCGTATTTTGAATACCGAATTTCTTTTTAATGCAAGAAAAATCTAACAACTGCAATAAGGTTTCCGCATTAAAATTTGACTCGCTCAAATTTAAAAGTGACTCAAACGCTTTTAAAGGACTATCTCCTTGTAAATAAATAGAATCAGCTATCGTGTATTTAAATTTCTTAGGTGCAGTATCAAACACTGCACTTATATAAGATGCGTATTCATCAATATCACATGTCACCACAATATCCTTTCCAGTAATGGTATTATCATTTTCTACAATATTCAATATTGCATTATATAATGCTTCTATTTCCCTTGCCTTATTATAAGAAGAATGTATTTGTAATGATTTGTCATTAAAATCTTCCTCCCTAAAAATGACAGTTTTTTCAATGTTATTTGATAAAATGTCATTCTGTAACTTTCCTAATAATTTTTCGGTAGAAACGGGTATAAGTTCGCCGTTATAATTATTTATATTTTCCTCGTTTTTGAAGAATAAATAAAAAGTGTCTTGGATTACCTTACCCCAATTGGTTAAAATGTCATTTCCTTGTGTAACTGCTTTATTGGGATATTTTAAAGCCCATTGATTGATGGTTTTTTCAGGCCTGTCTTCGTACCAATATTCTTCAGGACTTGGATTGAGTAGATAAAAATTTAAATTGAACTCTTCTATAATAGAAAGTTTTTCAAAAATTTCAAAATGGTAAGGTGTGAAAATTGACAAGCCAAAAAAATGTAATTCTATAAATTCGTTTTTTATACAATCCCATTTTGAATTATTTCCATTTTCTAAATGATCAATAATATTTGTTCTAGCGATTGTTTTGTCTTGTAATTTATCTCCTAACTTCTCTTTTAACGCGAGCCATAAATATTCCTGAAAACAAGGGTCTACATTTTTTTTGTCATTCCAATTCTGCACCATTTCGTGTCGATAAATTTGATATTGGTCAAATAAATCAGATAATTGGTTGGCCAATGCATATCGCTTAGCATCATCAAATATATTTTGCGGGTCATTCCCTATTTTATAGTAACCAACCACAGGCTCATTTCCATATTTGTTCAAAAAATCGTCTGCTGCAAGCAATTCATAAATTATCCATGAAATACTTTCTTTAGGTAATGTTTCAGTAGTGGTACCGCCTATGATTTTATTGATTCGATTAATTAAGTCATTAGGATTTAGAAAAATGATATTAGCAGTGATATCCAACTGTTCTGCCAATTTAGTTTTCAACCAAACATTCATTCCCTCCGTTTGGGTTACTATATAAACAGGCTTGAAAGGATCCATATTTTTCACCTGACCCTTTATGCTCTCGCCAATTTTATTTTTTAGCGACAATACATCATTTGAAGAAAAAATTGATAATGCCATAATTATTTATTTAATTGACTTATAATGCCTGAAACTCTTTGTACTTTTTTGGAAACAGTCGATTCCAAAATTTGTGGCGATGACATCAAGGTTACATGATTTTTCCCTCTTGAAACCCCTGTATAGAGCAATTCCTTGGTTAGAATTAAGATGTCTTTATTCTTTGGCATGACTACTAATACTTTTGGATATTCAGAACCTTGACTTTTATGAATAGTTTGAGCAAAATTGGTTTCCACCCTTCCTAAAAACCCACAGGCATAAGGAATGATTTTGCCATCCTTTTCAAACCATGCTTTCAATTCTCCTTTTTCATCCTTTGCAATAATACCCGTATCACCATTATATAAAGTAGGTGTTACATTATAATTATTTTTTGTAACCATCACCGGCCTGAATTCATAAAACTCTAGATCAGTCCTAAAAATACTAGGGTACCAATTAGCAAGTTTGTGTTCAACTTTTTTATTAATTCCTTGTATTCCTTGACTACCCTCTCTTATTGCAGTTAAAATTCTAAACTGATTAAAACTTTGAATTGCGTTTTTGATTCTATCTTCAAATTGTAATGAACCATCTCTTAAAATTTCAATATAGCCCTTATAATTTTCAATCAAGCTGTCATATTCCGAATCTTTATATTCAATGTCTATTTTAACCTGAGCATCACTATTTGCTAAAAAGGTTTTGACAACAGCGATATCTTCATTAATGATCGCTTTAGTAATTATTCCAATCCCATCATTACTCTTAAATCGGTGTGAATGAGTCAACTGGGTCATTTTGCCTGTTAAAACATATTTATCATTTGAAGTTTGCACATCGCCTAATTGTTGGCATCCTTCTAAAAATTCATTTAAGAAATTAATATTATTGGCATCAAATTTATTGAGTGGTGTGGATGAACATATATCCCCAAAAATAGAAGCTGCTTCTACCGAAGCCAATTGGTCTTTATCTCCTAAGAATATTACTCTTGAAGTTGAAGGAATTGCTTCTAATAATTTTGAAAACAAAGCCACGTCGATCATACTTGATTCATCCACAATAACAACATCTATATCCAATGGATTAGATTTATTATAAGTAAAATAAGGTGAGTTGTCTTTAAATTTTAAGGATTTAAGCAACAAGTGAATGGTAGATGCTTTTTCTTTTATGAGATCAATTTTGTTTATTATTTCATCAGGTGGAAGTTTTTCAATTTCAGTATTAAAAAATAAAGATTCTTTCATTCTCTGTGCTGCTTTACCTGTTGGCGCACAAAGTGCAACTTTTAGTTCTGGATTTACCTTAAGTAAAATTGTCAATAATTTTTTAATGCTGGTTGTTTTGCCCACTCCAGGGCCACCTGTAATAATTGAAAAATTGTTTTGATACGCCTGCAATGCAGCAATTAATTGATAATCGGGACCATTGCCAGTTTTTGCATCTTCTGATCTAAAATGACTTATAATAAAATCTTTAATGTCTCTCAACTCAGTTCTTCTTTCTTCTATTAATTCATTTCCAGCATTTACAAAAGATCCAATACTATTTACTATTTGATGTTCATATTGAAAATACCTTTGAAGGTACAAGCGATCATTAATATAAATAAATGGAGCCTTCCCATCTTCATTCTCCGACACAATATTTTTTTCTACAAGACTAGTTAGATTATCTAAAAATAATTGGCAGTTATATTTCTCCCTTTCATCATCGGTTAATTCGGCAAAATGAATACATATATTACCTTCAGCCATCATTCTTAATAGGGCAGAAGCCAACTTTTCAATACTTTTATCCTTAAAATTTTCTCCGAAATATTTATAAATATCTGTTTGCATATACTTTATTTGTTTTCTATTTTTTCATTTTACTCAGCAATTTCTACTTCATTAATTTTCTGAATTCTTATTGAGTGCTGATACACCTTACTACGTTCACCTTTTTTGTGTGCTTTCCAAATTTTATTAACCAACTCCTTATTTGAAGGTACACTAACATTAGAGTCATAGGTTTTAAGAATTGAAAAATCTCTAAACTGCTTTTTAATATCTTTAGCAACGCTCACTTTCCACTTTGTAAATTTTTCATCTCCAATAAAAACTTTCCCATTTTCATAATTAACTCCAATGTATTTGAATGCCGACATGGCATCAAAAATTTCTGTTTTCTTTTCACTTCTTTTAATGCCAAACTCGTCATAAATAGCGTCTAGCCTTGCTAATATTTCTTTTTCATCTACTTTTTCATCCACAATAAACATGATATCATCTTCATATCTAACTAGGTCTATTCCTCGAAAATGTTCAGCCAATTTCATTTGTGCAATATAATAGTTAGCCAATAAAACACAGAAGCCAATTCCCAAAGGAAGCCCAGAATATCCATCTTTCGATTTGTTGTCAATTAAAACTTTTCTAATTAAGTTCATTATTCTTGGGTCAATAAGATGTCCGTGTGAAGCCTCCAATAACTGAATTAATTTTTCTGTATTTATTGAGGGATAATAATTGGCAATATCAGTACGGATGATTTTTTTGGGACCACCTGATAAAATTAAATTTCTAATTTTTGTGGTCAATTCTACCACATCCGGATTGGGCTTGTTTTCTTCATCTACGATACCAATAGTATTTAGCTTATTCAAAATACATCTTATCACAACCTGGTCTCTCAAACAAGGTATAATTACTGTTCTAGTCTTTGTCTCATCAATTACTTTATTCTTAATCTTATATTTTTTAAACGTAATTTTTGGAATGGTTGGCCCTTCTATGCATTCATTAACAAGTCGAAAAATTTCTTTAAAAAACTGTGCTTTTTTTTCAGGTGTTTTTAATACATGCATGGTGGTAATACCATCAGTACCAACTGGCATTACACTAGTATTCTGAGCATTTAGATAAGTTCCAATTGACTCAAGGGCAATTGATTTAGTCCGGTTTCTAACTTTACCGGCAACCATAGCGGCGAAAGCAGCTTCTATTTCTTCCATTGTAAATAATGACATATATACATCATTTATAAGTTTAAAAAAGGAGGGTAAGCAGGTTCGTTGCCCTTATTTGGCTGTTTGTTGCGCGTGTTACCTTTAGCTGGTTTCATTACCCTCCAGTAAGTTCAAAAAATCAATACTCCGTTATTTAATTATAGTTCTCAAATCTTCAATTTTACAGTACTTTTTATAGCCATCGATGTATTGGAATATTATTGCTGAAGCCTCCTTTTTAAAATCAATCGTAAGATTTTGATTAGCCCTAACCTTGTCTACTATTTTAAAAACTTGACAATAATTTTTCATTACAAAAGCTTGAGAAGCTATTAAGCTTTCAATAATATTAATTGTATAACTCTTAGGTTCTTTTGTCAATGCAAGAGTAGTATAAACAAGTGCGCCTTTTACATCAAAATAATTATCCATCGCTTTTAAATAAGCCACACAAATTAGATCCGAAGCGCTCAATCCATTTTTTAATGCTTCCTCATTTTTATACTTATATTTTGCTTTTAAAAATTTAATGAAAACGGTTGAGTTGGACTTACCTTTAATATTCCAGCCTAGCCTATTAATTAGAGCAGTTTTTACATCTATTGGATTATTATTATCTGCCAAGTAGGTGATTAATTTTTCGTTCAGTAAACCCTTTGAAGTTCCCGCTAGCTCTATGATTGGTAATTTTTCATAGGCCCTATAAAATTCGGTGGAGGTAAGGGGCGAATCAGCAGATGCATTATTTATAGTAAATAATGAAATTAAAATTCCTATATAAATTGCTTTCCTCATAAAACTATTTTTACTAAGATTTAAGTTATTGAATTGTGCTTATGAAAGCCGACGAAAAGTCAAAATATATTTTGTTATCAGACCGCTTCAATAAGATTTTTATTTTGCTGAATTAAAAGCAAATAATTTTCATATTTAATATCTTCTTTCATAATCCTAATTAGCTTATATCTCTCTTCCCCTAAATTCTCAATAAGCATTATATCTTCTGGAATGAAAGTCCCTGGTGGTACTAATTTTTTATTCAGGGCTAAGTGGGTAACTTTTGCAGTTGCCTTCACTTCCAATATAAAGGTTTTATCTAATATTGGAATTTCAAAAGAAAATTTTTTACTCCCTTCAAATTTTGGGAAAAAATCACCGAAAGCATTTTGCGAAATAAGAACATACTGGGAATTGCCAGGTATACCTTTCCTGAAACCTAAATCGTTGGGGGACAGTTTTTTTATAAAATACTTAAACTTCATATAGAAATATTTTTAATTCGTGAAAATATTACATAATCGATTTATGCAATCTAATTCATTATTTATACCCTCACATACCCTAAATGAGGTATTTTTTTCAAAAATTATAGATATCATTATTTTATCTAAACCTTTATAGTGGTTTGAATTAAAATCACTTTTATACTTAAGGAAAAATTCAATAAGAAAAGTAGATCTCTAAGCAAAAAGATTTACTCTTTACTTCATTTTATAAATTGTCCACACCTTGCTCTTCCACTAGCTGCTTTTTCTACAGTAATTGCTCTACTACAGCTTAGTAACAGTAAAATTGAAAATATAATATAGATTGCTTTCATGACTATTTTAATATCTAGTAGGTGGATTAGTTATATAGATCCTCAATAAATGGTGAAATCGGTATATCGTCTAGTTTTGAACGAAGATTTTCTTCTATCAAATCATCTTTGTAGGCTTGTGTTCGAAAGTATTTTGAATTTTCGCAAGTACACTGGTCTGCCTCAAGACTTTCAAGAAAAGTTTTCAGCTTCGATTTAGATGCGCGGTCAATGGACCAATATTCCTGATCTTGAAACCTTATCTTTATTATATTGTGGTTAGTAGAATGTGAGCTTTTGTTTGGAATTAAAGCTTCTTGAAAATCAGCCAATTGCATTTTTGAAAAAGTGAAACTATTATGATAAGTAGTACTATCATGATATTCAGAGGTATATATGCCTCCTAGTTCAGATTGAGGCGTTTGATAGAGTACTAAATTATAATGTTCTCTTTCTTTAGTAATTGACATTTTATAAACCCTGTGAAGATAACAACCAAATTGACACAATTCTAAAGACATTACTTCATCTTCAGCTAAATCAGCTAAATGCTGGATGGTTTGCTTAAATGTTAACTGATGACGCTTTATTATTAATGAATCAACTTTTACCGATAAGGAGAATAGAAGCAATAAAAGAAGGGAAATTTTTTGGATCATAGAGCTTTTGACAAACGATATGAGGCTCTATGGGAGTATGAGATCCTTGTTAAAGAAATCTTAATAAAAATTTCCCTTCTTTAAATCAGGTTCAAGCCAATCGCAAGTAAATCAGTTCAATAAAACTATTTACCTCCATGACTAGGAACTGCGCCTATAATTTGGATTTCTTTGGGCGGGTGCTTTTTTACCCTGCCGAGACCGCTCCATTCAAGTTTCTGTTAGATTTCCTTAGAATTGAATTTTTCCTGCATTATTTATTCAGTTCAAATTCTAAAACAAGTTCAGGTAATTCATTACCCATCATTGGCTGCACCACAAAAAGCATATCATATTTAAAATTCTCAATATCACCTTGTTGGATATCGGGCCAATCAATAGAGGATGGTTGGGAAAAGTTGTTTACTTCAATCCACTCATTTGATACTATATGTGTTTGCTTTTTTACAATTTGATTATTGTTTGTTATTGTCCAAGCATGCATCATTACCGGATTTTTTAAAAAATCACCAGTAGGACAATACAATGTCATTTCTGCAGAAAAGCGATAATTTTCAAAAACAGCATAAGGAATGATTAGTTCATAGCCGCTATCTATTATTTCTTCAGATAGATCAACAATTGGTCTAAAATTGGGTTAAATTTAAAATTGTTACTCATTTTCTACCTCTCTTTTTATTCAATTTTTATAAAATAGTTTTCGTCCTTATTGGTGAATTAAGAAAATGGATATAAATCTGCTCAAAATGATATTTTAAAAATCAGAGATGTTTTAATTGGGTGTAAGTTAAAGTTAATTTATTCTATCATAAGGACATTTTCGGTACTTTTAGCAATCAAATTACACATCAACCGTTACTAGCAAATATACAAGATGAATAAAGTGCTAATAGAAGATTTAATAGAAAACAAATGGTTGTGTCCATTTGATATGAATGCTTTGGATATTTTAAACTCCAATGAGGAATCGTCAAAATATATCGAACAATTTTTTGATTTATGTATAAATGTAGGATATCAGTTTTCTTCTCCTGGAAATTCATTCGAAAGGAAATTAATTAATATAATCAACCGGAAATATCAATTGGATAGTCGAATGGGTCCCTGCTCAATAAGAAGAGCATGTGAATCAAACAATGAATGGCTTTCATCCTATGAAAATTTAATAGACCTAATAAGAAAGGAGGCTTGTAAAATTAAGTTTAGAGAATTTAAAGAATCCGATATAAATTTTATTAAAATGGCAGATCATGAAATAACCAATAACTTCAAATCAGAGGTTTTAAATAATAAGGGAATAATAGTTGCCTATAATACATTTATGTAATAAATTAAATTTGAACGTTCACAAAAATTCTAAATTCAAATAAACCAAAATGCACAGAGGTTTTATAGTTGAAATTAGTAATAATAAAGATATAGTTATAAATCTCAAATTGTTTGTAAGCGACGGTTTAGTTGATGGGATAGAAGTTAAAGTACTTAACAGGGACTAGGCAAAGCGCAAGGTATTGGAGGTGGTTTATTTATTTAGTATTCTTTTATTAAAAAGAATACATTGAAGATAATATTCATATTTTAGTGTAAATATTAATTTTTGAAAAAATGAAAAATGGACTACAAAAGATATTAGCTGAAATAGCTGGACAACCTCAAGCAGAATTTTCCAGAATTAAAGTAATAACAACTTATAATGGTAAAATAATTAATAATGGAGAAATGGATTCTGACCCAGATATTAGAAAAGTCTTGCCCAGTCAAGATGAGTTTAATGAAATTTATAGAAAAGTTAGAGTCGAAGCCGAATCAAATTTAAACTTATATGAGATTTACGTCTCAGAAAATGGAATAAGCTGGAGTAAAGTTGATTCATCTACTCAATTATAAACATGGCCAACCTATCTAAATTGCGATTCAAGCAAGCATTAAATTGCCCTACTAAATTATACTATGGCACTATCCCTCCAAAATCAAATTCTTTAATTCAATTATTACCAGACCTTACAAAATAATTGGGGAGAAAGAATTCACTTCGAACGTTCTTTTTACCGGCTGAATTGCCATAAGGTGCGGGAAACAAATACTGAACAGGTTTAAGAAATTTCTGAAAATTCTATCAAAATAAATGGCGTTTCTAAAAATCTTTCTTAAAACGACACTGATAGAAAGCAGCTTTTCCTCGATCAGAAATACCAAATTCAATACTTCCATATAGATTTTCCTAAGCGTTTTTGCGTGTTTTCACGTAAAACGCTATGTAAACACTTGAAAATCGGTGAAATCACGTATTGGATTTTTGTTTCCAAAAATCACAAGAGTTCACGGAATTTCATATTAACATTCTAATTTGATACACGTGAAATCCTGCGAATTTGGGATATGAATAAATAAATATTACTACACCAAGTCTAATATCTCCTTTTTCTTTTGTTGATATTCTGCTTCGCTTATCAATTGCTTCTCGTGCATTTGCTGCAGGGTGGCTAGGCGGTTTACTAGTTGCTCATCCGGTTTGCTGAATTGCTTCTTATATTCCTCTATCTCCGCTTGGCTGAGAATTTCTATCTCAAAATTAATGTAGTCGTCATAGTCTACCCTGCAGCAGGCAATTTTACAATCTTGGGTGATGTTCCAGCCTGTATTGGATCCCCAACATAGCGGTCTCCCCTTCACCCAGGCCCTTGTTCCATAGCCGGGTTTAAAGGGCATATTCATATGCATTCCCCTTTTAATCTCTTTGAGGTGAACACCATATACAGTTTCTAGCTCACCGGAAAACAGTTTGCCGTAGGGGTACATTTTGTGAATCAATACTTGGGTGAGTCGCTGCAATAGTTCAGCGCTTAGCGAATTATCCGCCAACTGATCGGCCTGTTGCTTTTGCAAGGCGGCCCTTTCGCTACTGCCAATTTGGGTTACCGTATAAAAGACCATTTCTACAAATTGGTGTTGGAAACAAAGCATTGAGCCATCAATGAGCATATCCCAACGGTGAGGATACTCCGCTTCGGTAAAGGAGCTGGAACCCCAGCCTAGTGGCTCGTTCAACAACCAAGTGTTTCCGGCTTTTGCGTATTCGCACCTTCTATCAAACCTTGAACAGGCTATTCGCTGAAGCCTCAGTCCATGGTTGATTTCAATCTCGCCCAGCTCTTCGGGGATTACTGCATTATCAATAAATACTTGCTTTACTAGTTCTGGTAATGAATTAACTGCCATGGGTATATGTTTTTACAAACATAGGTAGGCAGACCGTAAAGGATTGGAGGGGGTGATCTTTGGGGTGGATATTTATTAAATTATAGATTACACTTTACACTTTCGGACTTGGCGAAGGTGAAGATTTTTACCGCAAATGTTGATGAGGAGAACCAAACTTTGATTAACCACAAATATGTCTGCGTAGCACTGAACCGTCAATTTTACAAAACCCATGTTAGATTCTGCCATCTTACACTCTAAATATTTGCTAACTATAGTATGTTGCCTGTATAATAAAAAGTAATCAAATTTACATACTATAATTATCATTTTTTACTCTATGACAAATATAAATATAAAATTCGGTAAAAGAGTTCGAGAGTTGAGGCTTGAAAAAGGGCTTTCGCAAGAGCAGTTTTCATATAAAGCTGATGTTCACAGAACATATATTGGAATGATTGAGAGGGCGGAAAAGAATATTTCATTAAGTAACATTGAGAAAATTGCAAAGGCTTTAAATATTAATCTAAAAACTTTATTTGATGGATTATAAAAATGTTACATTCCCAGTAAATGTTTTTGAAGATGTCAAAGGAGAATATTTTTCAAAACACAATAAAAAAAATGTTACAGAAGATTTTGTAACAGAAAACATGAAAGAAATGGGTTGGAATGTATATAGACCTTTTAATGATACAGGAATTGACTTAATAGCGACTAAGGCAGTATGTAAAGTATGCTTTGAGGATTTATATGATAAGCAAACATCAGCTAAATGTCAAAAATGTAATTCAGATCTTGTTTATATTAAAAGATTTATTCAAGTAAAAACTAGAGAAATAAAAGGAGATGAAAATAATAGTTCATTTGGATTTACTTTAAAATCTAAAGATATTAGGACAGATCCAAGGCATGTTTTTCTGTTGTATTCAGATTATTCTAAAGACTTTCTTTTTATTAATACATATGAATATTTAAAATTATTTTCAGAAAATGAAAATATTGGGAAGTCACATTTTAGTACACCATCTTTCAGAAAAGGAAATAACAAACAAAATTCATTAAAGAGAGATGAACAAAACAAATGGAGTTGGTCAGGTATTTCATTTAATAACTTTTTAAACGAAATCGGTTTAAGAGGAATTACAAATCCTAAAATTGATTTAGAATTAGGTTCTTTTGTAACAATGACTCAGCAATTAAAATTTGAATTGTTTTACAACTATAGTCGTGGCAGAAATGATAATATTGATTCTGAAAAAGAGATATCTATTAAAAATATTATACTTGAAAATGTTATTAAAAATCTTTCAATTAATTCTAGTGGTAAAAGGAATATAGTTACAAATAGAGAGAATTCACGTATGGGAATCATTTCTGAAACTACGGATACATTAAGAAAAAGTATTGAAGAAGGATATTTTGTAAAATTTAAAGGCCTATCATTTAATGAAGAGTAAAGATATTAAATCAATCGCTTATGCTTTTATTTCAGAGGATGTAAATGTTTATTTCCCTGACAACGATGAAGATTGCTTTATTGTAGAAAAGTTAGTATGTGCAGCATGTAAAGCTTTTTGGCATACATCTTTAAATGAATGTTATTTTTGTGGGGAAATAAATTATTATCTTTATGTATGTACATCATGTGGAAAAAAATATTCAATTACAAATTCAACTATTAAATGTTCTTGTAAAGATTCAGAATCTAAATTGATTAAAGCATGCGTTAATAAGGAATGCCTAACTAATACAGATGATGTATTAAAATCTTTCTCAATAACTGAAAAAGGTGTTTTTGATTTAGATTCGTCCCAATCACTTTCGCAAATGTATTGTATAAAATGTGGATCACCTGAAAACACATACCGTTCTTTTAAGATATTTGTCTTTAATGATAATGAAGAAACCAATTTTAAAGACTATTATTTAAGGATTAATAGTTATTTTGATTTTGGAGATATTTTAATATTAAAAAAACATATTGATATAAATGAACTTGTTTATGCTTTTATTACAGAACTTACATCAGATTTAAAAATTGATCAAATTGAGTATAAGTATAGCAGCATGTCAAAATTGATAAAGAATATTATTTGAGAAAGGATTTCAGACTGATAATTTTAGTTGTACAGCTTCTTTAATTCTATTTTTTATAAACTTATTTGATAATTCATAATAAACTTTATCCATTTCAGTACCTAAACCTTTTCGTTTATTTATTACGGCTGTATAAACAGATGTACCGCTTCCTAAGAAAGGATCAAAAACTATCTCGCCTTCATTCGTAAATGTTTTTATTGAAATGAAGGGAAGTTCTGGCGGATAAGGAGCTGTATGGCCAAATAGGTTTTCGCCTTTGCTATTTATTTTTATTACAGGAGAAAATTTTTGTATGTTTTCATTTAAAAATGGTAAAGTGGAAACTGAAAGTTTGCCGGGCTTTTTAAAAATAAACATATGTTCGTAGCAATTTGCCGGGCGTTGATAATACGGTGTAAAATTCCCATCATTTTTATGCCTATTACTTTGGGTTTCTCCTTTATCCCAGATAATGTTGTCTAATAGTTCAAAACCTGCGCTCTTAAACAAAAGAATTAAGTATGCGCCAAGTGCTAATCTTTTTTCACCCATTTTAGATTTAACTATTGTATTTGGATTGTCAAATATGTCACCAATGTTGTAGAAAAATACACCGCCTGGTTTTAATGCATCAAAACTTGCTAAACATATTTTGTACATGTCATTTAAGTAATTATATAAGTTCTTCCACTGTGAATATTCCCGTGCATTATAATATGGTGGTGAAGTAACCATATGCCCAATAGAATTAGCAGGTAATGTTCTTAAATACGATAAACAATCAGAATTGACAATTTTATATTTTTCAATTTTATTTAAATCAATGTTTTTATTTTTTATTTCTATGTCGTTATTATATATAAATTTGGACAGTAACTCACTTTTAAGAAATAATGAAAAGGTGTTTTTTTCAATTTCATTAAACGGGTATTTTTCTAATAAACTATTAAAAGTAATGTTTCTGCTTTTATTTAAATCATTTGGTATTTCATATGACTTAAGATTGAAATTCAAAAATAAAATATTACCCCCTTGATATGAAAAATATTTGATTGTCATTTCGAAAAGAGTTTTAGCTGAAGTCTCTGAAATAATATCCTTACGCCATTTTGCAATTAAATCTTTACTAATTAAATTATATTCATTCTCTTCAGAAACTCCTGTTTGCATATCATTACTTCTAGAAGAATATCTTTTCCCCCTATTTGTCTTGCTTCGTTCGGAACATAAATCATTCTTACATTCCCAGCTTTTAATGCCAACTGAAGGATAAGAATTACCGGATATCTTAAGAGATGCACAAACAGGACAAGGTATTTTTCTGTCGTCAATTTCATGCTTTGAAAAAACTAATAATAATTCATTTTTGTTTTCTATGAATTTTATTTCTTCAGAATTCGGGAAAATATTTTCTGATTTTATTATTAAACAATCAATAAACTGAAAGCCATTATGCACTTTTTTAAAAAAGTCAATTTCGCTCTTAGGTATATTTAAATTAATTACTTCTGAGAGTGCTTTGAATTCCAATCCGCCTTTAAAATATTTCTTTAATAATTCTTTAATTTCTTCTGTTGGCAATACCCTATATTTGTGTTCTATAAAATCAAGACATATTTCTTCTGGCTTGAAATATTGTCGATCCTCGTAATAGTGGATAAAGTTTTCTGCATAAATAGTTAAATATGAATATAATTCCCATTTAATATTTACTCCTTTAAAGATTATATTTTCTATTTTAATAATAAGTGTTCTGTGGTTTTGAAGTTCTTTATAAATATTGCTAAATAAACCCAAAACGTAAGACATAAATTCATCTTTTGAGTTAAAAGAGGTAAATGTTTTTTGGTCTAAATTGATAGCAATTACTTCGTTTAACTTTGCACCATTATCTAATATTTCTTTTTGATATAACTTATTAAATAACTCAACTGCCGCTGTGTAAACTATTTTCGTTTTGTTTTTTAGACAAATGTTTTTAAAATGTTTTAAGTTTTCTTTATTTGTGTCTTTTATTAAAACAGCTTCATTTTCACAAAATATTTCATAAACGCTTCTTTTTTTGAATTCATTATGAATTAATGCTTTGGAATACAAAAAGTTAATGTAATCTGATATTCTATCAATGTTTTTTTCTGATATTTCTCGTTTAAGATTATCAAAATAATCTACTTTACAAGAAATAAGTTTTTCGTAACTATTAGAACGTTGATTTTTTATTATTTTTTTTAAATCAATTTTTTTTATTGAATTAGTATTAATTGAAGATAGTAATTCATAACATTCATAATCTAGGACTTTTTTAATAATAGTTTTTTCCCTTCTTCCATAGAAGATTTTAAAATTGTCAGTGACATAGCTCGAAATGTATTTTACGTCCTCAGAAAAACCATTAAATCCGTCAACAATTATATTATCAAATAAAGCATCATTCAGATTTTCATAAAATTCATTATTTACGGGAATGACTTTCACATAATCAGCAACTTTAATATTTACGCCATTTTTTTTAAGGTAATGCTCAAGTATCAGTTCCGTAGTATTCATTTATTTTTTCGCTAATTATAGTATGCAAATATTGGGAAAAAATTCTAAAAAAAAAGAATAATTTGAAACATTTTTTTATTGTTGGTAATTTCTAGCGTATGATTTAATTATTTGTCGATTTACCCAAGCAGTTTTATGGCTTATTATGGTCGCACTTAACTTGCTTATACCAGCCATCAAATGACTCCAATTCTCCCAAATCATGCATGCTTTTTACCAAAAAGTGACCGGATATCTAAAAAACTCCTCTACCTAACACAACTTAATTATTTATCTTGAATTTCCTATACCCTAAATGATGTATTAATGGTTTAATAATACCCCACTGGCTTAAGCCGCTCAAGTAACTTTTAATGCATTTACCTTAGAATTGAAATCAAAATGAATAAATTATTCAACATAACCATATTACATCTTAGAGCATATTAAGTCAAACTATCTCTTCACTTCCCCTCCTCATCAATCGCCTTAGACAGGCTGTCTACAAATTTTTGCATTTGAAAGAGTTTCTCATCAGCTTGAGTATTGATGGGCACACCGGCTTTTTGCCAATCGGCAATTTGGGTTTCTTTATTGGGCATCCATACACCCGGCCAGGTAAGGAGGCGGAAATGAAAGCCCGTTTTCAGCAGGTCTGCTGCTAAGTTTTTTCTCACCGACTGGCAGGCTTCCTCACCAAACTCTTCTTCTAAGGTGAGTGGGGGAGTATTATGCGCATCATGCTTGTACTCGGCTTGGGGTATTTGGCAATACAAATTGAGCTGCCAGAGGCCGTCTTCCAATATATGATCGGGATGCGGGTTGAAACGGAATACCTTTGATCCAATATGGATTTCCCAAGTGGGGCGGCTACCTTCAAAAAGCAGCGCATAGGCGCTGAGGCGATGTCCGTTGGGAAGGGGCATAGTGGCAAATAAGGAGGCGGTAAATGATGACATGGTTTGAAAATTTATTGTTTTATAATATTGGTTTGTCTGTTGACTCTTTTAGATCTAGGGTTTACCACCTAGGGCGATCCAGTTTTCATAGGCTTTCTTTTTCTTTTCGGCTTCCTGTTTTGCGGCGGCAGCAATCTTTTCTTCAGCGCTGGCTTTATCTATCAACGCCTCTTGCTGTTGGGCCAGCGCTTCTTCATAACGTTGGGGGCTAGCCTCTTTTAGCAGTTCCAAGAATTCTACAGGATATTTTTGGCGCAGTAGAAAATAGATTTGTCCGCCTGCAAATCCTTGTGGGCCTCTTTGGATCATGCGTTCCAAACTTATTAGGTCGTTGATATAGTTACGGTTTTTCCAGCTGGTTTCCGCAATCTTTTGCAGCAGGTAAGGCGAATTGATATTTTTTTCTTCCATGGTTTATTTATTTATTTTTCAAAGCTAAAGGCCCAGACCGCAGAGGATTGGAGGTCTGATTATTTATTTGTACTATCTCAAAAAAACTTCATAAATCCCTGTACTATTTCGAGGAATTCCGCAGGCAGCAAAGCCATCAAAGTATTCGGTATCCTCGAGTAATGTAAAAGAGGTCCAATCACTAGGTAGTGGCGGAAAATACAGGGTAAATCTAATTACATCACCCGCTTGGCTAAAATAATGTTTGGCGGGTGCAATCGGTATATTGAAGGCATGCAAAAGCTCTAGCTGCTCTGGCTTTTTCATAAACCCTTCCGCAATATGCAACACTGTTTTAGCGTGGATATTTATCCAACCGCCATTTACATATTTCATTTTGGCTACATAGGTACAATGCACAATGGTACAAGCTTCTTGATTCGCTTCATTTCTAATCTTCCATAAAATGTCATCATCAATGTGTACATTCATCGATTTTTTTGGTTCAAATTTCTCATTCATATTTTTAACTGTTTTAGCGGTGGCTCAATGGGCGAGCTGCATCTCAAATGCTGGCTGCTTGTTAAATCAATAGCAAGATAAAATGTCAGACCTTAAGCTATTGGAGGAGTAAAAAATTTTCAACAATTATTGGATTTAAAATTGAGTGGTTCGTTTTTCTATTACCTTAGTTCCTAATAAAACCCTAAAAAAAGTCCCCTTCCATGTCTGAAAACAAACTAGCTGCCAGCAGATACCGCATCATCAATGATTGTATACTTAACCAGCGTAAGCCCTTTCCTACCCTTCAGTATATGGCTGATAGATGTTCAGCAATTTTGAACCGAAGCATCTCTCCTTCCACCATAGAAAAGGACATTGCGACCATGCGCCAACAATACCCCATTGGATATGATGCTCCGATCGTATATTCTAAAATTGAAAAGGGCTATGTATATAGTGAAAAGGGTTTTTCCATACAGGAACTTAATCTGCAAAATGAAGAATGGGAGGCGCTGAACTTTGCTGCACAGCTACTTTACCAATATAAGGAAGTTCCAATATTTGCCAATTTCAAAAATGCCATTGAAAGAATCAACACCCGATTTTCTCTCGGCTTTTCGCCTGATGAACCCATCACCGATCCGTTCATCCAATTTGAACATTCCGTTGACACCAAAGGAATGGAGTGGATTAATTATATGTATGAAGCCATCCAAAACAAGTTTGCTTTTACTTTCACTTACCACAATATTTATAAAAAAGAAACCAAGCAATACAAACTGGTCCCCTATCTGCTCAAAGAGCATCGTAACCGTTGGTACATCATCGGTTGGCGGGAAGACATTCAACAATATGCAACTTTTGGCCTAGACCGCCTCACCGACCTAGTCATCATTGAGCAGAAGCATAAACGCAGATCAGATTTCAACGCACACCAGTTTTTTGAATATGCTACCGGCATTATGAAAGGCGCCGACAAGCCTTCTGAAGTGCAGCTTACCATTCAGCATCCCATTAGCGAACTAGTTTTGTTGGAGCCGCTGCATCCTTCACAAAAAATCACTAATCAACAAGCGGGCAAAATAAAGTTGAGCATCACCGTATTTGAAAACCAGGAGTTTTATGCTAAAATCTTATCTCTTGGCGCTCATTGCACGGTGAACAAGCCTGCTTCTTTGCGTAAAAAAATCAAGGAAATGATTGATGCAATGACGCTTAACTACCCGTCATAAATTCAATACTCGCCTGCATTGGCGGCCTTCCGTCAAATTCTTGATTGACAATCAGTCGGTCGATGGCAATCTTGTCGCATCGCATCATAATCCCTGGTTCCACGTAAAAACCAAATCGCTGACCGTCCATTAACAAATGCGCTCTATGGCAGATGTAAACCGGTGGCTGCTGCGGATGCAGAAAAAAATAGCAGTAGTCTTGGATACATTTTATGGAAAAGAATTGCTTGATACCGCTGTATTTGTCCTTTTCAAACTTGGTGCTAAAACGGTGATGGTGACGCTCATAATTTTTTTCAAAGCGGCAAACCGAAAAGCGGTTCGAGTCTACCGAAACAGTGAAACGATTCAGCACCTCGTGCGGTTTGTCAAAGCCCCACAACAGTCCAAACTGTCCGTATCCCCGGTGCGACAGCAGTTCTATCTCCGCCTGAATGATAAAATTCTCCCCTTTTTTAATCGGCATTTTTTTATGGTAAAACATCCAGCGGCTAGCAGTTTTGTTTTCCATCCAAAAATGGCTGTCCTTAACAAAGCTCTTTTCATCCTCGTTGTCAACAATTTCCCAGCCTTCGAAATTAGAGTTGAAGTCGTCGGACAAAAGGGTTTCTTGATGTAAGACATCGGCGATGGGTAGATTGTAAATCATGTTGGTTTGTATTTATTATACAAACTTACTTGGGGAGACCTCAAGGGATTGGAGGAGTGGGTTTTTTAATTGCTTAACAGAGAAGAACAATGAAATAATAACAAAGATTAAATTAATTAGAGTGAAATAGAATAAGTAGAATAAATAGGAATAGAATTAAAATCAATTATTTCGAATGATTTAATTAACCTGTTGCAATAGGAATAAGCAGGTTAAATGAATAAACCTTTCAGATAAAATTTTGAATTAAAATTAACAACATGCTCGTTCCTGACATTATTAATTAAATGCATGAAAAAAGGAAAGCAGGATTAGGGTGAAATTGAATACCCTGTTATCTTATAATTTAATATAATTTGTCATTACTGGATTAATCTTCGAAGGGTTCCATATTAATATTTCCTTCCCAAATTCAATTTCATCTTCATTCTCCCAAACCAAAACTCTAATCTCTTTTTTTTCTTTAACATCGTGCGACCATGCCATTCCAGTATATAAATTACTCATGAAATTTGAAGTTGGCCTAAAATGCCAGGGCATAATTGTAAAAATTGTTTTCGTGAATTTAAACAAATCATTAAAAAGTGGATTTAACGACCTCGCCACTTCGTCTTCTCTTCTTATTAATTCATTATGATGTACTCTGCCATCCTCATTTAAAATTATATTGAGTGTGAAAATGATTTTATTGTATTCATCCCAATTTAAATTGTGTTGCCATATAGGACCTAATGCATGAATCATCATACACAACGGCCCAGATGTAAGCTTTTTAGGTTTGATGAAATGAGGATATTTAGATAATATTAATTTTTGTAATTGATCTTCATCACTTGTAAGATGCTTTTTTATAATTCTCACTAAATCTTTTAAATAGCTTTCAAGTCCTTCTCTTAAACCACTATAAGATTCTTTTTTTGGATTAGTAATATAATAATTGCCATCAGCGTTTTTTTCAAAATAACTAATAAGACTAGTGTCAAAATAATCATGTGTTCGTTCTGCCCAGCCAAGTCCATTTAATAATTTACTGTTATCAGTTATATGCTCATTGGTCAATTTAAAGAAATCTACCACTTCTCTTCGTTGATCATAATTAAAATAATACATTAACTTTTCAGCTACCTTTCTCTTGTCTCCATACTTTGAAGTATTGTTAATTAAAATATGATGCAGATAGTCAGTAAAAACATCACCATCCAATTTGTCATCTCGATTAATTTCATTTAATTCAATATCAGCACCAAAGTCTCTATTTAAGTATTCAGCAAATGAAATTGTACTTAATCTACTAGAAATTGAGTTTGCAATTTTCCAACCTATCATTCTAGGTTGGTCAATAGCAATAATTTGTAATTCAAGTAGCCCAGACCTTTCTATTTCTATTAATGCAATAGCAGAAAATTTCATTACTTCTTCAACTAAATCATTTGCAATTCGTTTATAAGTCGGGTAATAATCATCCTGGCGCTTTTGAAGTTCTATTTGTTTTTCATTGTAAATATTTGGTTGAGCGGAATTAGAAATATTTTTACTCAACTCTAATTGTAAATTATCTTTAAACTCCTTTAATATAAAAAAGGAATCATACATTTCTTCAGACAATTTAACTAGGTGGTTAAACTTAGGATCAGACAATATTGTTTCAAGTTTTTCAAAAACGCTATCTAAATCATCAACTTTCACATCTATGCACCATCCAGGATGAGGAAAATTACTGCATATAATACGTATTGATTTTTTAAATTTTACACCTGTGCCTAATAATTTGGTAATATCATTTGACTGGTCTGACATCGACAATGCCTTTTTTCTTTTCTTGCTTGGCTCAGCATCTGGGTCTCCTTTGACAAAAAAATTACTTAATAGCTTAACTCTAGTTTTATTTCTTGGATTATTAAATTTATAAAATGGAGTTTCAAGTTCGTGTTGGCCCCAATCGTCGCCAATTGGAATTAACCAAAAAAGAGAAGGAATTACTTTTTCACTTGAAACTCTATCCTGAATCTCTCTTATACTCAATACCTTGATTTCATAACCCATAGTAAATAATTTATATTGTCGAATTTACTAAACAATTTTGATTGTTTGTTAAATTAGGTATCTAAATAAGAACTTGGTGCAGAAGGTCGATTTAGCTTGTTATTCACAATTCATTTTTAGAGCACAATTATTAATTGATAAAACTTGCTGGCTTAAAATAAATGCAACAGTTAAATAACCTAAAAAATCAGTTTTTAATCTTTCTATCAGTAAAAATTTCAAATCAAAAACACACATACTTTTTTATTAAAAAATTCATCGTATTTTTGACAAAATAAAATACCGTTTGAGCACTTGCGGAGAACATAACAAAGTGATGAGTTCTTTTTGAAGCAGTAAAATCGTTTTTTTGTTACAAAAAAATAGCTGAAACCCTTTATTCACAATGGTTTCAGCTGACGATCATAATTCATTGATTATAGGGCATTTAAAGTGAGTTCAGCGACGGCTCGCACCACTTTAAAGGCCTGATATTTATCAGGCCTTTTTGTATATAAAAAATGTAGGTTTCACCAAATACACACTTTGTAAACACTAGCAGAACTTTTTTTAGGGACTCAAGAATTAGTAATTATACTAGAAATCTTATAATCTGTCTACCTATATTTTCAATTCCCTTATAAGGCTTGATCAATGTATCGTCTTCAAACAAATGCAAAGGTGATGCAGATTACCCAGCATCACCTTTGCATTTGTTTTATCTTTCATCTTTAGTGATAAATTTTTGCATAATAACAAAATGACGGACTCAATAGAATTGAATGATTAGTTTACTAATAAAGACTATCTGTAGTAAAAATTCTCAACTAACCGCTAAATCCGCCATTGCTCCTAACATGCTTTTAACGTCGATTTATCTCAATTTTCCTGACAACTAAATTTAATTTGTTGTCTTATTAATATATTTTTCTTTCAATTTTCTAGATATAATATCGATAGCTTTTTCGCTAGCTCTATTTGTTACAAAACCAGGTAGCCCTAATCCTTCCACTTCTGGCCTTAAAAACTCATGATAAGCATTTGTAGACATATCAAATATGTATTTTTCTAATTCCTCTCCGTGCAATTCTGCTTTTGAATCATCCACCTTAACTCTTTTTACAACTTCCAGTGCTCTTCCAGAAATATAGGCCATCTTTAAAGAAACTCCTACAAATGGAACCCAGCCAAATAAATTGATAAATAACTTTAACATAATTTTTTTTTTAAATTTCCCCGTTTTTGAAATGGTATCTGGACTCCACTTTTATTTTAAATGAAAAAATATTCAACATGCCATTATTTTGACTGCCTTCTTTTAAAACTTGCTCATACAGATTCTTAGAATTGCAATTTGGCGAAATTAAGTTCACTGAATATTCAATTTACGACTATGGTTAATTAGAAGCAAAATTATTTAATTACTATTAAGCCCACCATAACACACAGACCAAAATTATTTTTTATGCACTAATTTTAAAATTAAAACCTGCCAAAAAAGCCTGAACCCCATGCAAGCATCCAAATGGCTTCAAATGCAGATGAATATATAAGATTATTGGCACTTAATTGTTCCATACCTAAGAATGGTGAAGTTCCAGCAAGTTTGTGCTTGTAAGCAACATAAACGCAACCACCACATAATAGAGCAGTAAGGATTTCTAAGGGATGGCTCGATGTTGATACAAACAATACCCATCCCACCATATTAACTACCCAGCCAGCCCATAAAGGTATCGGGAATACATTTTCATTTGGTGAATTTTCCATATTTTATATTATTTTAATTATCCTTCTCATTCAGCTTTTATGTTTCGCCCTTTTTTTTAAAGTTGTTGGTAGTCTCAACTTTTGGGGAAATAATATTAATTGTCAGTAATTCATAATAATTGTGAAGAAATATCAAAAGTCTTTTCTTCTTTTTGCCCTTATCATTTGGTTTTATTAGTTCTTAAATTTGACAATTAATAGCTCTAACAGACTAAAAAATTGATCAGTCCATTCACTATTTTTAATATCAGCGCATAATTTTGAATAGATTAAATTATTTTAAATCAAATGGCTTTAAAATTGAACTCTTTGTCTCATAGCAGTCACTAATTTATCTCAAACTCTAAGTTTCAATCTAGTTGCTAAACATTTTATAAGTGAGTCCACTATAGGATACTTCTATCTCTTTTCAGCTACCTCCAATTTGACAGATTACTAGACTCTTTTATAAAATATATTACGCAATTTAAAATTATTAACCGTATTTACTATACCCCATTTGTAGTATTTTTTGAGGCCTCATGACTATTTTAAGACTTCCTTTATATTAATTATAATTTATATAAATACTAGAAGAAACAAAAATCAATAGATAACTCCCCGCAAAACGCTATCTCAAAAAAATAACTACTAATCCGTTATCAATGCCTTCACTTTTTCAATTAATGCCTTATCCGGTTTACTGTAAAACACCCCTGATTGAGCACCTGTTCTTACGCCCCTAAGGAACAAATAAATAACCCCTCCAAAATTTCTATCATAATCAAATCCCGGTATTCTTAAGGCTAGGTATTTAGTTAACGCCACCGTATAAATTAAATATTGAAGGTGATAGTTATTCTCATACATAGCAGCGTTTACATTCTCTTCATTGTAAAAATCAAGAGAATTACCCAAGAAATTTGACTTCCAATCTAGAATATAAAATTTGCCCTCCTGCTCGAAAAATAAGTCCATTTTACCATTCATAATGCCCTCTAATTCTGCAATAGAACGAATTCTGAATGGATGAGTTTTATTTGAAAGCGCTTCCAAACTTCCTGTGTTGAATGGTTTTAGCAAGAAATCAAACTCAAGCTCATTTAATCTTTTGTCATTGCTTACTTGGTTAAGCGTAAACGAATTATTTCCAGGCATAATGGCCGATGTTACCTGATGCAATAATTCAATGATATTATCTCTATACACTTCATTAGCAGATCCCGATAAACGCTTCATCGCTTGTTCAACCACTCTGACCCAATGATCACTATTTGAGAAATCAATATGCTCAAAAATATAGTGTAATAAATTACCAGTATGTGCCCCTTTTTTCAAATCCTGAAAAGTAAATTTATCATACTCATTGTCAATTGAATTGGAGGACTTCGGAGCTGGAACTAAATCATGTTCCGGATTTAAGCCACTATAGCTTGTTTTAATCCAGTTTACATTTTGTAAAGAAAAATTTTTAGCTACAGCATACACAGGTTGAATGGTGGCAGATACATTATTATATCTAAAGTTGCGAACTGGCTCTGGAGGTATCCAAAATTCAACTTGATTTAAATTTTTAGCAACAGGATTCAATGCATTGCTAAAAGTTCTTAACGTTGAATGTTTGTAATAGTTCGCCTCGTTGCCTGTTATATAACATTGGTATCTGGCTCTTGTTAGGGCAACATACAATAAACGTCGGTTTTCTTGCTCACTTTGATCTTTATATAATTTTTCTTGTCGTTCATTCCATAAGTCCTTTTTAACTACATAGTATTCTCCATCTTCAGGATCTCTATAACTACAGTTCTTAATATAAGACTCATCTTTCAATAAATCTAAATGAGGAGCAATCACTATATTATATTCCAATCCCTTACTCTTATGGATGGTTACAATTTGTATCGCATCCTGATCATTTTCTAATCTTTGTTCAAATTCATCACCCTCCCGAGTATCGCCTTCCATCCCTTTTTTTAACCATTGAATAAGTTCTTTAGGTTCATAATTTTTTCGGACAGCCATTTTATGCAAAATCTCTATTAACTGTTGAATATTTGAAATTACTCTTTCAGGATTTTCAGCAGTAGGATCAAATAAACGCTCATTTACTTTATGATCTGAGATAAACTGTCTCAACATCAAATACACTCCTTTTTCCTTCCAGGTTTCTTGATAAATTTTAAATTGAGCTAATATCGCCTCTTCATCAGTACCTAATAAACTTTTGTTATTATAGCCTCCTAAATTAGTAAGCAAAGCTCTATTCACCTGTGCTGTTGAGATTTCATTGACTGCACTCAATATATAATAGAGTTGGTTTGCTTCTTCTGATTCTAATAATCTAGTCTCGTCAATTGTTACGGCTGGAATTCTTAAAGAAGCCAATAATGCCTTCATCTCTCTAGCTTGTCTTTTCGATCTTACCAATATTCCAATATCAGAAGGCTTGATTGGATTTGTCTTTTCATCCTTAACAATAGTATATTTTCCTTCTGTAAATAAATCTGTAATAACTCCTTTTACCGCTAATTTTAATGCCTTTTTATTTGAATGACTTGAAATTTTTAATGGTTTGATTACTTTACCGTTACAAAGTAATTCACCTTTTGTATTGGGGTTAGGAGAGCCTACTTCTATATATTCAATTGCATTGGGTATATCTGGATCATTTTTAAAACTAAATGTATCAAAATCAGCTACAGGTTGAAAAAACTCATTCATCGCTTTTATATATGCTTCTGTAGAACGATGATTGGTATTCATTTCATGTAAATTCAATACATTCTCTTTGGCTTTAAAATAAGTGAATATATCCGCCTTCCTAAATGCATAAATTGACTGTTTAGGATCTCCTATATAAAACAGTATTTTTTCTTTGCCAAAAAGCTTTTCAAAAACAGCATATTGCTCTTTATCCGTATCCTGAAATTCATCAATGAATACTGCTTCATACTTTTGTTGTAATGCCCTTACTAATTTTTGGTTGTTATCTCCTTCTATTATTGCTTTATACAAAAGCATAATCATATCATCAAAAGTGATAATTCCTCTATTTCTTTTTACATCAAGTATATCATTTTTAATAGTAACTATAGCTTCGATGGCTATATTATTTACTATAAAATCAAATTCTTTTTTCTGAGTTTTTCTCAGGTTTACAATTTCAATTATATCGTTTATAACCTCTACAAATATTTTAGTAACATAATCTGTCGTGCTCATTTCGCAAATAGTTTTTATAACGGCCTGCCAATTCTCCTCTTTAAAAGAAAGTGAAAAAGCCTTTCTAGGATTTTCACTACTATTAATTTTTTCTAATAAATTAGCTTTATTAGCTATCAACTTGTCAATAACTGTATTTGTCAATTTAGCAATCGCGCTATTATCATTCAATAGTTTTTGATATACGCTATCTTGATAGCTTTGATTCAAAAAATCATTAGGGATTGACACAGTTGAAGCGAGCATTTTCCCTGCCAATGCCTGTTTTGCTAATTTTAAAATTTCCTCATGCTTAAGTTCGGAGGCTAACATTAATTCGAGTAGCTCTTTTTTAATGGTGGTAATACGTTTTCTCCAAAACTCATTAAAAGCATCCTCCGTTATTTGATTAAACTCATCCGGAGTAATAGTCTCAGCGCCAAAAATTTGACTGGTTTCAAAGGAAAACTCAGATAATGTTCTTTGACAAAAACTATGAATAGTCAAAACCGAAGTCTCGTCTAAAAATAATTGCGCAGTATTTAATCTCTCCTCAACTAGTGAAGGTGTCATTTTAGCCACCTGACCTTCAACCATTCTTTTAATAGTCTTGTCTTCAATTGCCTCGCGCCTGCTTACTTTTAAAGCCAATCTTACAAAAGATCTCACTCTGGTTTCTAATTCAGCAACTGCTGCTTTAGTAAATGTGACCATCAGAATCTTTTCAATAGGAATATTCTTTTCTATTATGAGTCTCAGCGTCAGTAAGGCAATTGAATAGGTCTTCCCAGTGCCAGCACTTGCCTCAATTAAATTGCTTCCTTCAAGAATTACAGTCTCGGAATCAAAATTTTTATACGTGTTCTGTGGCATTGAGTAATCTATTTATACTTGTTTCTTTGTTATTTAATTTTTTTAAAAACTAAGGGCAAGTGCTTATTGATAGGTTCAAAAATGGCCTTTACATTTTTTTGAATTTCTGAATAGGCCTTTTCAGAAAAAAATCCATGTTCTACTGCCTTATTTAAATAATCATCTTCAAATGTAAAATCTAGTTCTTTTTCTTTGGCGTCTTCATAAATATCCAAAAATGTATCGAAATCATCACTAATCATTTCCATTTCGTTTTTTCCAATCGCAGGAAAAAAATGGAAATATTCTTGATGTCCATATTTATAATATTCTAAATACTGAGCCATCGTATCAATAGCTTCTTGCTGAGTGATATTTCCTGCAGGTATTCTTTGAAATCCATCTATGTATTTTGAAATAAATACAAACTCTACTTCTTTTCCTTGTACAAGCATTGCTAAGTACCTAACATAGGCTACTAATAAATATTTTAACTGCTGCTTAGAATTACAGATGCTTATATATTTGTCACCAAATACTGGTTCAACTTTCCCAATTATTTGGGTGTTAGCAATCGTAAAATTAATGTCAACCTTTTGGGGCGCCGTATTACCCTTAGCATAATTAAACCTTTCGCGCAATGGAGCAACTTCATCTATCACTTCCCCAATGGAAGCCTTGCCCATATTGTGAAGTGGAATTTTACCAGTTTTTTTCTGCTTTTCATAATAGTCTTCTATTTCTTGACTATTCAACAACATAATCTTATCCTGTATATTCCATTTTGTAAGATGATCAAAGTCAAACAATTCATGATCATTTAACAAAACATCGTCCTCAGTATAGAAAATATTAAACTGTTTTTGCAAATACAACCTAGCCGGATTTTGTAAGAATCTAGCTAGGTCATCAATAGTAACGTTGATAAATGAAAATATCTTGTCTTCATTTTTTTTTGATTCAGGTTTTATTCCAGTTTGATAACTAGACTCGTTTAAATAACTTATTAAACCAGCTGAAGAGGAAGGGTTATACTTACTACTAAAGCTATGCAAGGGATGTAAAGTAACCCAGTCATTTTTAATTACCTCCGTATCTTGTTGCATGCCTCTGGCTACATAATCAATTAATTCGTCCACCATGGAAGAAGCTGGTAATTTGGCGCCATCTTTTGGATTCGCAGCAGTATAACTAATGTATAAATATTCTCTTGCCGACATTACGGTTTCAAGGAATAAATGTTTATCGTTGTTCTTTACATTTCTATCTCCTGGTTTCCAATTTTGTAATAAACTAAAACTTAATGCAGTTTCTTTGCGTGGAAATTTATCGAAATCCATTCCCAACATGGCGACTACTTTAAAGGGAATACTTCTCATGGGCACCAATGAGCAAAATGTAATCCCTCCTTTTGCAAAAGATCCTGCCTTTTTCTCTAGACTAAGTCTTTGTAAGAAGCTATGCCTGAATACTTCAAAACTTATTTCAACATTCGCATTCTTTTCCAACAAAGACATTTGCTCAGTAAATTGAATAAGCTTGGTATAATCCTCATCATCTTTTTCGCCCGCTTGAAAAATCATATCCTCTACAAGCGATTGAAGATATTCAGCCCACTGAGAAATAGTTCTACTTTGATTTCTTTCGGCTAATTTCTGTTGTAGTGTTTTTACAAAATACATTAATCGAACGCGTTCAATGGCTTCGGCTCCCTCCGCAGTATCCAATGGGATAAACTCTTCCTGTCCATCATTTACATTGGGCTCCCCGCTCATACAAATACCATACATGATTTTCTTTAGCCCATACTCCCAACTTATGTAACACGTATCATCTTCATATCTTCCTTTAATACTAAATATAATTCCTGCTTGTCTAGCTGCCGCTCTTAAAGTTTCTTCGTCTGTAATTTTAAATCGAGTTCTGATATAAGGAGATTCCAATAGCTTTAAAACAAGTTCTACCTTAAATGTTTCAGCATCTAATGATAAAATGTCTTGAATTGCTGTAAACATATTATTCCCAGCCGAATAACTTTCGTCTGCAATATTATAGGGAAATTGATACGGTGAATTGCTAAATACTGCGTGAATGAATGGAGCATATAATTCAATATCACTTACTAAAACCACAATATCTTTTGGTGATAAGTGTAGATTTCTTTTATCCACTAACGCTACCAAATAATTATATAAAATTTCTACTTCTCTAACTGGAGTAAAAGCTCCAGTTAGAGTGATGGAGCCATCTTTATAATCCAATGGTGTCAATAGCTTACGAGATTGCTTATTTAAGTTATTATAAATATCATATTGTATTTTCTTAAGTAACGTTTTAGGCTCAACAATAGGTACTGCATCCTCTTCATTATATACATTAACAAAATCATCATTGTCCATTAATAATTTAAAGGACTCCTTTATAATACCTCCCCAATTCAATAATAAATCATTTCCCACTAGCAAATGATCCACGTCTTTTCTTTGCTTTTTTCTTTTTTGAAGCAATTTAGTTATTTGCTGCTCAGAATGGTCATCCATCCAAATTTGTTCTGGACATGGATTCACCAAATACAAATGAATGTCAATAAATTTTGCAAGCGCATGAAAGATTTGTAAATAATAAGGAGTGATAACCGCAATACCAAAAAGATGTAAAGCAGGAATTTTATTTTTAATATTCACTTGCACTTCTTCAATCAGTAAACCGTCGACCAGCAATTTGGCCATTTCTACTCTATCCTGGTAAGCATCTCCTAGCTTTATTTTAATCTGATGCCAAATCCATTCCTGCCAATCTTCTGCCACCTGATTATGAGTTAATCGATCATCCCAAATTTGTACTGTTTCATGTCGATATACTTGATATTGATCAAATAAATCCGCTAGCTCATCACTCAAAGCAATCCGCTTGATGTCATTATTAAGATAATAGCTAGCTATATCAGTGTAGGTAGTTTTAAATATGGCACTATCTAATAACTCATATATACACCAACGTATATTTTCGGTATTTATAATTTGCTTCCCTACTTTTAAGCCTTTCCTATAAATTTCAGCAACTATATCATTGGGTTTACAAAAATTTATATTGGCTGCAATTCCGTTTTGCTTTGCAATATTTTGCTTTAACCAACTATTCATCCCCTCTGTTTGAGTCACTACCCACTGTTTCACAAAAGCATTTTGATCGGTTGCTTGTAAATCACTTGCCAGTCTAACAGACAATGGCTGCAATGAATTTGAAACGTTCAAATATATACTCATACTTTCTTTTCTAATTATTATTGATCAACTCTTCCTGTGATACCCGAAATCCTTTGAACACAAGACTCCACCGAGTGCCTAATGGTATCCATTTCTCCTTGAATGGTAATACTTGCTCTTGCCCTTGTAATACCAGTATACAATAGTTCACGCGTTAATAAGGCATTGGATATTCCTTCAGGCAATATGACTAGCACCTGTTCAAATTCTGAACCCTGACTTTTATGAATCGTCATTGCAAAAGAAGTCTCACAATAATTGAGGTATGCTGGTAATATAGATTTTATTCCACCAAGCCCATCTTCAAACCAAACTTTTAGATTACCCTTGTCATCTTTTCTCATAATCCCTGTGTCTCCATTTAGCAAACCTAAATCATGCATATTTCGGGTGACCATTATAGGCTTGTTTTCATAAAATTCGCCGTCTGGTTTTAAAAGACCCTTTTTACGAAGATGTAATTCAATAAATTTGTTAGTTGCGTACAAGCCTCTTGGACCTTGCCTTACTGCTACTAAAACTCTACGTTCATTTAGTTTTTTTAAAGCCGTTTTAATATCTAGCTCATGAATATAATTGGCATACCCTTCCACAAAAGATTCTACTATTTCAGGAGTATACAGATGGTCTACTTTTACATTACTTCCAGCAGTGTTTTCTATTAAATTGGTAAGTCCTTTTACATCTCCTTCAATGACGGCCCTACTCACTTTACCAATGGCTCCCTGACTATTAAAACGATGGCTAAATTTTAGTTCAATAATATGACTAGATAATAATGGTTTTTGATCTCCAATAAACTCAGGTTTAATTTTTCTTTCAGGGTCTGTAATAAATTCATTGATCCAAGATGCAGCCTGATTAGAAAAAATATTTAAGCTTGGTAAGGTCTGACATAAATCACCTAACAAACTCCCCGCTTCCACTGAAGCCAATTGATCCTTGTCTCCTAATAAAATAATTCTACAATTATTACCCAAAGCTTCAAGCAACTTGGAAAACATTGGAACATCAATCATGGATGCCTCATCCACTACCACCCAATTATAAGGCAAAGGGTTTTCTGCGTTGTATTTAAAATTAACTGATTCTTTTTTATACCCTAATAAACCATGAATAGTGCTTGGCTTTAATTTGTCAATTTTCAATTTCGTTTCCGCAGAAAATGGCAATGTGCTACTTTTTAAAGATTCAAACATTCTCATAGATGCTTTACCTGTTGGTGCAGCAAGCGCTACTTTTGCGTCTGGCTGCAATTCATACAACACAATAAGTAATTTAGCAAGCGTAGTAGTTTTTCCGGTACCTGGACCACCAGTAATAATGCTAAAATTATTTAAGAGCGCTTGCATTACGGAAACCAATTGCCAATCCACTTGCTCCTTATTAGTTGGCCCATTAACATTGTAGTCAGCATTAAGGGATTGTATTAATTTTTGCTTGGTCTTCAACTGTTCCATTCTATCGGCTATCACAGTTCTTTCTGCAGCTATTAAACTTTTTAATTTTTGTATAATGCTAGTTTCATATTTAAAATAACGTTGAAAATAAAGTCTATTATTATGAAGTATGAAGGGGGTAGTATTTACACCTTCTTTTGAAACTAAATTTGAGTACTTCAATAAGTCTTTAGCTGATACTGCATTTGTATAGGGAGTGGTATTTAAATTAGAAGGCATGTCGTCTAAATCAATACAAATATTACCTTCAGTTAGTCTCTGCGATAAAAGATAGGCGTATGGCCATATTGCATTTTCTTCAAAATACTCAGCAAACTGTCTATGTATATCATCTGTTATCGCCATATTACTAGTTATAGTATTTCAGTTTTTTAAATTACGCTAACAGAATATAAATCTCTGCACAGGAAGAACTTATAATGAAATACACTATTTAATACAAATGCTTGATAGGATTTAAAAGTTCGGATTGATTATAAAAAACCTCTCGTAATTAATTACTCTATATTTTTAAACTCTTCAAATTTTGCTTTCATTGTTGGATTGCCGTAGGTTAGTTTTTTGATAGTTAAATCTTCAGCTTTTTCATTTGCCAAACGAAATTGATTTTCACTGGTTGTTAGTTCTTCTTTAACCTTCAGCATTGCTGCAATTGACACATCAATTTTTTTGATAGCTTCTTGGAAATGACTTTGCGCTGATAAATAATTTTTAGAGAATCCATCTCTAAACTTGTTTAACTTCTCTTCAAAGTTGGTAATATCTAAGTTCTGATTTCTTACTTTAGTAAGCTCTGCTTTATATTGCAATGAATTCATTGCAGCATTCCTGAGAAAAGTAATAATTGGTATAAAAAATTGCGGCCTGATGACATACATCTTAGGATAACGATGAGATACATCAACAATTCCAGAATTATATAATTCATTGTCTGACTCTAAAAGGCTAACCAGCACTGCATATTCACAATTCTTTTTTATTCGATCCTTATCCAACTTGTCAAAAAAATCTTCATTCTTTTTTTTGTTATTAGTTTCATCTCCTTCATTCTTCATTTCAAACATTACCGAAATGATTTCATTATTCTCTTCGTCTGTTTCTTTAAAAATATAATCTCCTTTTGTGCCGGAACTTGCATCGTTGTCCTTTTCAAAATAGGAATGCTGAAAAGCAGTTGCACGAAGTTTATTAAACTCTATTTCACAATGTTGTTCTAGCGTTTCTCCTAGCATTTTAGTTGAAAGCTTTTGTTTCATATCTCTTACTCTGGCAATTTCATCTTCCTTGTATCTTATAATTGCATCTCTATTTTGTATTTCAGAGGCGAATTGTTGTCTAAGTGAATTTTCTAAGCCTTGTTTCTCTAATTCTTTTGTCTTAATCTCATTAGCCAATTCATCCCGTTGCTTTTCCAATGGCCTAGTAGCTTCTGCTATAGCTAATTTCTTCTCCACTTCTAAATTTTCAAGTTTTGCTTTTAACTCAGCTAATAATTTGTCTTTATTTCCTAACTGAGTCGACAAAGCAATTTCATTGTCCAACTTCAGTTGCATTAGCTCTTTATCTTTTAGCTCTTTTTCCTTTTCTGCATTTTGTATTGCCTCATTAACTGCCAGTTTCTTCTCAGTGTCTGCTTTGTCAAATTTAGCGATGAGCTCGGCTAATAATTTATCCTTTTCAGCAAGTTCAGCTTGTTGAGTATTTTTGAGATGAGCTTCTGCCAATTTTATAGCCTCTAATTTATCCCTTTCTGCTAGGTCTAATCTCACTTTTAATTCGCGATCAAATTCACTGTCTTTTACCTGTTTGAGGATGTCAGCAAAACCTGCTTGGTCAACCTTAAAAACTTCATTGCATTTTGGGCATTTAATCTCGTTCATTGGTATTTTTTACTTTTTACTGTTGGCACTAAAATGTCTATTTTATTGACTCACAAGGACCATTATTGAGTTGAATAGAATATCCTTTCTAGAGGACCTGATTTACTCAAAATCATTAGTTTATAATAACAGCTAAATTGAAAATTCTCAAGAGAAATTTCCCATTCAGCTAGCTATTAAAAATAGCTGAAATAGCAATCAGCAACTCTTTGTATACTTTGATTCTAGCTATCTATTCAATAAAATATTATCTAAGTTAATAAGAAAATTTGATCCAACATAAGAAGCTAAAATGAAGGCATGATTATTACCGGCGGAGGATGAAGTAATTAGGGGTTAAGAAAAATCAATGTCGTGAAGTAGTTAAAATAGTTAGCTTTCTTTAGATCCTAAAGCGCATTCATTTAGTTTAACTTTATTTATCTTCTTTTCTTTTTTATTAAAAGGTTATCTTATACTGTTTTGTCTCTGGATTAGATCATTTCATCGAAATAATTACCACCTCTACCCTTCTATTAGCTAACTCTTCCTCACTAGTTTTTTCGGGATAAGGATAGAGTGGTCGACTATGACCAAAGCCTGCATGGCTAATGCGGTTAGCTTCAATTCCATTATTAACGAGAAATTCCTTTACTGCCATTGCCCGCGCTACTGATAAATTTTTTAACTCAGTTCCCATATCCACTCCATCGGCTTCATCTGCAGATCCACAACAAATATGGCCCTCTACACGAATAACCATTTTAGAATTCGACTTCATCACCGTTAATAATTCATTTAAGGTAGGTAAAGATTCATTGACAAAATAATGATACCCTCCAATGAAATTTATATTTTTAAGCGATATTTTATCCCCTGTATTGATTTTAGCTCCTGATAAAACTTGTTCAACTGTCAATGTTTTTTCAGATGAATTGCTATTCATTGAAACAATTATTTCAACCCTTCTGTTTAAAGATCTTTGCTCCTTGGTGGTATTATTATTCAATGGTTTGCTTTCACCATAGCCCTTCTTTGAATGAATAATAGAATCCATTATTCCCTCCAATAAAAGAAATTGATGAACTGTTTCTACTCGCTTCATTGAAAGGCGATCGTTATATGCAGAAGAACCAGAAGAGTCGCAATGTCCTGAAAGCTGGACATTAGCCGAAGCGGTATTCTTTACCTCTTTTACTAAATTCTTCAACTGCTCTTTAGAAGAATCGGCAAGTATAGACTTGTCAAAATCAAACTGGATAACAATATTTTTAGTTGATTGAGCATTTAGCTTCAGCAAGAGTAAGGATAAGAAAAAAGAAAATAAAACTTTCATTTGGTCTATTTAAAATTGATGGATTAAAAATT
>CANCRO010000003.1 GCA_947380605.1 Chitinophagaceae bacterium | reverse complement strand
AGCAGGATTTTCTTCTAACTCTTCTTTAATTCTTTCTTCCAATAAGGCAGTCGGCACCTGCAGTAATTTCATTAATTGAATTTGCTGAGGAGATAATTTTTGTAATTGCCTTTGATATAAACCTTGACTTAAAGCCATAATTATTTTAGAAGTCTCTTTAAAGCGATAGTTTTCTTTTTATCAATTGTCGATTGCATGATGATGCAGTGTTCTAATTTGGCGTAAATTTACAAACAATCAACAATGAAAGGTGAATAAAAAAGCTAAAATTATATTTTTTTGCATGGTATTAGGAGTGACGAATGTTTTTTCACAACAGCTTCGAAATATCGAGACTAAAGTGCACCCATCTAGTTTGAATAAAAGGCTTTCTCTTCTGATAGATGATGGCTTACCAATATTAAAATTATCTCCTGCTGCAATGCAGGTAATTCCCCCTAATTATTATACAGAAGGCTTAGGATATTTTTGTAAGCAGGAGATAAAATTTGAAAAAAACACCAGAATCCCCCTACGTTTTCGTTTGGGTAGTATCGCTGATTGTGATCGTTTGGAGGGAAAATTTCAGAAAAATTAGTAAAGTATAATTGTTTCAATAAAAGCGCGGCCTCTCAACCTAGAATGAGCTACATTTTTAATCTAAACAATTTTCAAAAGCATTTGATGGTTAGGGTTAGAATGTGTTTTCGAAACTTGATAGTTATGAGTTCCAATAATGGCAAAACCAGTTTTTAGATAAAATTTGATCGCTCTATTATTGCCTATCCAGGTAAATAACCAAATACCCTTTTGATTATTTTTTTTCGATAAATCAATATTGAATTTTAAAAGTTCATACCCTAATTTAAGATCAAAAAATTCACTTAGTAAATATATTCGATCTAATTTTGCAACATTTTTTTGCTGAATATTCGCATGTTCTGAATTAAAAATAAGCTTAGAAAATCCAGCTGGTTTACCGTCTACTTTAATAATAGTGTAAATGTTTTTTTTATTGCTTAACTCGCTTTTAATCGCTTCGTAGTTGTAATTCTTTTCTAGAAATTCATTCAAGTCTTTTGCTGGACTGCTATCTCGGTGTGCTTCTTCTACAGACACCCTTCCAATATCAACAATTGTTTTGTAATCCTCTATTGTTGCGCTATCAATTGAAATCATTTATTTATTAATTGCAGTTAACTAGGAAGTAGTTTTTAGTTCAGTATTTAGTAGGTTACAGCGTGGTCATTCAAAACCTTTTTTATCACAGTGGTCATTAGTCTGCCTTTTTCTTGTATTTGTTCAGGTGTCCACAATAAACTAATAAGGGTGGAAACACATCGGCTCATCACCGCATCACTAGCTGAAAAATCTTTATTTGCATGATGAATGACTGCGGCTTTAAGTTCGGGATGTAATTTGTTCAGGGTGATTGATTTTTTTAAATGTTCCCATTTACTAATATAGTGCCAGTTATTATCAAACCAATAAAAATGTCCTCCCATAATTCCCTGCGATCTCATTTCGGTTACTACTGCTTTTGTAATTTCAGCTGAAGGCAAAAACCAGCTTAAAAAAGTACAACTATCACCTGCTTCATCCGGTACTCGACGAAAAGATATTTCTGGTATTGTAGATAAAATAGCTCTCAATGCTTTATTATTAGCTCTTTGAGTAGATAAAAATTGAGGAAGTTTTTTTATTTGCGCAAGTCCAACTGCAGCATGTAATTCACTGATGCGTGAGTTGTAACCGATAAAAGGGTGAAGGTCGGCACCTCTATCTACTCCCTTATGATCATGGCCGTGATCACTGAAGCCATCGCAGGCCAAATAAACATCTTCTCGGTTAGTCATTACCACGCCACCTTCAGCACAGGTAATTGTTTTTACAAAATCAAAACTAAAAGTCCCTGCATCGCCAATCGTACCTAATTTTTTTCCTTTATAAGTAGCACCAATACTCTGACAGGCATCTTCAAGCAATACTAAATTGTTCGCTTTACAGATAGCCATTAATTCATCCATATCGGCCATACTTCCACACATATGAACTGGCATGATGCATTTAGTTTGAGGGGTAAGCGCATTTTTCACAGCCAATGGACTTAGAGTAAGCGTATCATCTACATCAACTAATACGGGAATGGCTCCTACGCTAAGAACTGCTTCAAAGCTTGCAACAAAAGTGAAAGATGGAATAATCACTTCATCGCCATAGCCTACGCCAAGTGCAGTTAAAGCAGCTGTCAATGCAGCTGTTCCGCTACTTACTAGTTGTGCATGCTTACAATCAAAGGTGGAACAAACAGCTTGTTCCATTTCTTTTGCTTTCCAAATTCCTTTTCTGGCACCATCAAAACCATATCGCATAAGGATACCAGTTTCTAGTACATCATTTACTTCTTTTCTTTCTTCATCACCAAAAAATTCAAAACCAGGCATAACTATAAAATTTTTATAAAAAATATATATTTACAAAGGTAGATAAAACGGCAGTTAAAAATATCAACTATGCCTTGTGAATGGGTTGATTGGTTATTATATTGAGCTACCGATTATTCATAGGGTCCAAATTTAAAATTAAAATCAACTGCTAAATAGAAACTTATTATCAAAAGGTTATTAACTTTGTGCATCAATGAAAAAGAGCGCCCTTATTATTTTATTCTTTTTACAAATTATGCTGGTTTCGCAGTTTACCGTGGAAGCTCAGTGTTCTTTATGTACAAAAACTGCGCAACAAATGGGAGAAAAACCTGCCCAGGGAATGAATAGTGGTATTTTGTACCTAATGATGATGCCTTTTGCTATCGTGGGTTTTATAGGTTTTCGCTGGTGGAAACAAAACAAAGCGACGGAAGAGTAAGCGAATGAACTTATTCACAATAGGTATTAATGAATTCATACAAATTAAAATCTTTCCCCTCTTTAGTGATTTTATCTTTTAGCTCATTTTTATCTATCCCCTTCATTCTTTTTTGCCCGATTAAATAGTAGGCTTTTTCAGCAAGCAGCCATGACCGTTTTTCATTCAATTTTGGATGATCGATTTGATTCAAAATAGCAGCGAATAATTCGTCGATACCTTCTTTGGCAGATGCCACCGTTTTTATGATCGGAATGATTGTATTTTTAGAATGAAAAGCAGGTGCAAGCATGGTTGAAAGATTGCTTACGAATAAATCAGCATCTGGACGATCTGCTTTGTTCACAACGAATATATCTGCGATTTCCATTAACCCCGCTTTCATCGTTTGAATCTCATCTCCTGCTTCTGGCACCACCACTACAACGGTGATGTCTGCCAAACCAACAATGTCAATTTCACTTTGACCTATTCCTACTGTTTCAATAATGATGTAGTCAAACGGTGCTGCTTTTATTAAGTCGGTAATTTCAATAATCTTTGGATGTAGTCCACCTAAAGCTCCTCTAGTAGCGAGCGACCGAATAAATACATTCGGATTATTATACCAGTTACTCATTCTAATTCGGTCACCCAATAAGGCACCTAGATTAAAGGGGGAAGAAGGGTCAATACAAAGCACTCCTACTTTTTTTCCGTCTTGTGTTATTGCTCCTATTAGTAAATCTGTTAAGGTACTTTTGCCAGCGCCTGGTGGTCCAGTAATTCCAATGACAGTTTTTGAGTTGGATGGTAGAGATTGCAATAGTAATTCATATCCAGCCACTTCATTTTCTACCAATGAAATACTCCGGGCTAATGCTTTCACATCGCCTTGTTGAATTTGTTGGAGGTATTGCTGCCACATCAAACAAAATTGCTTGTAATTAAATCAAATTCCAAAAAGATGTTTCAAGTTTTAAATAAAAAATTAGCGACCTTTTTACAAACTCAATTTAGCTACCGGTTATGAATTATTTTGCGATTACTATTTCATTCAAAATTGTTTGAATTTTGAGTATTATCTTCGATAAAATTTTAGCTGAACTAAATGACCAACTTTGTACCGATTTTTCCGCTAGAAATAGTTGTTTATCCTGGCGAGGAGCTAAACCTACACATATTTGAACCAAGGTACAAACAGTTAATCCTTGAAATAAACGAAAACAAAAAACCCTTTGGTATTCCTTCCGTCATCGCAGGCCAGGTAAGTGAAATTGGCACGCTGATGGAATTAGTGGAAATAAAAGAAGTATATGATAATGGGGAAATGGATATAAAGACAAGAGGGGTTAAATTGTTTCGAATTTTAGAGTTAGTTAAATCGATACCTGATAAATTGTATGGAGGTGCAATAGTAAATTATCTTGAAAACTATAATAATGGCAATAGGGTTTTAATGAAAAAAGTTATTGAAGGAATTAGACAACTTCATGCTATTTTAAAAGTTAATAAAGTGTTTAAACAATCGGATGAGGCTATTTGGAGCTATGATGTAGCGCATCATGCAGGATTGTCCTTGAATGAAGAGTATGAATTATTGCAAATAATGCAAGAATTACAAAGGCAGGAATATTTAAGACAACATTTATTAAGAGTATTACCAGTGGTAACAGAAATGGAAACATTAAAAGATAGAATACAGTTAAATGGACATTTTAAAAATTTAAGTGGCTTTGATCTCTGATGTTTTTTAAATCAAAATTTGATTCAATTATAAAGGAAGCTTCTTGAAATTATTTTATTGAAGCGTATTCTAATTTTGAATCATAAAATAATATTCAATTTCTAATATATGACCAAAACCCTTTGTCTTGATTTTGGAAATACCCGATTAAAAGCGGCTATTTTTGAAGATGATATTTTCAAAGTAGAATTGGAGTTAGCAGATGATAGTAATGAAACGATCAAAAAATTATTAGATCAATATAAGCCTCAGAAATCTATTTTATCTTCAGTAATAAAGCACAATGAGGGAATTGAAACTATGCTTTCCGAGCAGACTTCTTATCATAAATTATCTCATTTAACAAAGGTTAATTTTACTACTCCTGTGGGTAAGCCAGAGTCGATTGGGGCGGATCGATTGGCATTGGTAGCAGCGGCCGTTCATTATTTCCCAAAAAAAAATAATTTAGTAGTGGCATTGGGCAGTTGCATTACCTATAATTTCATTAATCAAGCCCATGAATTTATGGGAGGGGGTATTTCTCCCGGGATGGAGATGCGGTTTAAATCCATGAATCAACATACCGCCTTGTTGCCATTGGTTCAAAAAGACTGGAATTTCCCTGTAATTGGCTACGATACCAAAACTAATTTGCAAAGTGGTGTAATTGCAGGAATTACCTTTGAAATAGGCGGTTTCATTGACTTTTACGCCCAGAAATATGACAACTTTAACGTGGTTTTAACCGGCGGGGATGCTGGCTATTTTGCCCGTCAACTTAAAAATAGGATATTTGCGGACTTAAATTTCTTATTCAAAGGACTGTATGCACTTAGCGAAACTAACAATGACTAAAATTTTACCCGTACTTATTGTGGCTTGTGGCTTGCAGCATGCGGTTTTTGCACAAGAAAATTCACCTTATTCTCGCTATGGCTTGGGAGATATCGTTCCTAAAGCAAATATTGTATCTCGAGGAATGGGAGGAATTGCAGCAGCTTATTCTGACTATCAGAGCGTTAACTTTATCAATCCAGCTAGTTATAGTAATTTAAAGACGACCATTTTTGAATTCGCATTAGAAACGGATACGAGAACATTGAAAAGCATTTCTCCAGCAGCAAGATTTTCTGCTACCAATACAATTATATCTTACATTCAACTAGGGTTCCCTATAAAACTTAAAAATGCTAATAAGAAAGGTGTTTTTTGGGCAATGAATATGGGTCTTCGCCCAGTATCTAAAGTAAATTATAAAATTTCTGAGCTACAAAAATTACCTGGCTTAGATAGTCTGAAAAAGATTTATGAAGGTACGGGTGGACTTAATCAAGTTTATTTAGGCACTTCATTGAGCATTAAACATTTTAGCATAGGCGCCAATGCAGGCTATATGTTTGGCAGTAAAAATTACAGCTCTCAATTAAGCTTTATTAGTGACTCAATTCAGTATGCCAAGTCAAACTCCCAAACTAATTCTAATTTCGAAGGGTTATTTGCTAATGGGGGTATTCAATATGAATTTATATTAAAGAATAAAAAAACGAAGCGTGAAAGTATTCTTCGCTTTGGAGCTTATGGTAATCTGAAACAATCATTGAAAGCTACTAAAGACGTGATGGCTGAAACAGTTTTTTTTGATCCTAATGGAGAAAAATTCACTATTGACAGTGTGTATGAAAAACATAGCAATGGTACAGTGATTTATCCAGCGTCGCTTGGTGTGGGCGTTACTTACCAAACATTGAATTGGTTGTTTGGACTTGATTTCGAAAATACTCAATGGCAAGATTATAGATATTTTGGCCAGAGCGAATCTGTACAAAAAAGTTGGAAGCTGAGAGTAGGAACTGAATATTTTCCTCTAAAAGAAAACACTCCCTTTAAAAAGTATTTCAATTTCGTGAGATATCGTTTTGGTTTTTATTATGGCCCAGATTACATAAAAGTAAACAACACGCTTCCAGAATTCGGGTTATCATTTGGTGGTGCTTTTCCTTTAAAACTGAGAAAAAGTTATTATGAAACGCAAAACTCTATTTTAAATGCAGCCATTGAATTTGGAAGTCGCGGTGACAGTAAAACAAATTTCCGTGAAAACACTGTTCGCTTTTCTCTAGGCTTTTCATTAAGTGATCTTTGGTTTGGAAGAGCTAAATATCAATAATTATTTTCTTTATAACATGCCCATTCATTCTAATATAAAATTTTTAGCAGCCTTAATTATGGGCTGCTTTTTTTTATATAGCTGTGAGAATGACATGAAAGCGATTAAAGAGTTAGATGCTAAAAAAGTAGGGGTTGAAGAAGCTAAAAAGGTAGTTGTTAATTACTCACTAGGCGGCAGAAAGAAAGCCATCTTAGTAAGTCCATTGATGTTGCGCGTGCAAGAAGCGGTTCCATATATTGAATTTCCTACTACCATTCATGTTGATTTTTATAATGCAGAAGGCATGGTAGAAAGTAAGCTAGATGCTAAATATGCCAAATACAAAGAAAGTCAGAGCAATGTTTTTTTAAAAGACAGTGTTCGCGTAATTAATGTTTTGGGTGATACCCTTTATTGCAACGAATTAAATTGGGATCTTAAAAGAACTGGTTCGGAGTTTTATACCGATAAGCCGGTCCGCATAAGAACTCGAACTCAAATTATTGACGGAATTGGAATGGAAGCAAAGCAAGATTTTACGGAGTGGCATATTATTCAACCAGTAGGATTTTTAAAAGTTCCTGCTGCTCAGTTTCCAAATTAGAAAATTGATTATTGTAAATAGTACAACCTTTTAAAGAATGTCTACCATTACCGTATATGGAATACCTAATTGCAACTCAGTAAAAAAAGCGCTGGATTGGTATAAGAAAAACAATATCCAGATTGATTTTATTGACTATAAAAAGTATGGCATAAAAGCCGAAAAGCTCAAGGAATGGTGTGATTGGGTAGGATGGGAAGTTTTACTAAATAAAAAAAGTACTACCTGGCGAAGTTTATCAGTTGAGGAACAACAATTAGTAAAAAGCGAAAAAATAGCCATTCAATTGATGATACAATATCCTAGCATAATAAAGCGGCCAGTAATAGAAATGAATGGCAAACTGGTAGTCGGACTCAATGAGGACTACTTTAAACTATAATTATTATTACTAGGCGCCTGCAGTTTTTTTATTTCCTTTTACCATTAAAACAAATGGCACGCAGACCAAAAATATAACTCCAAGGTAAAAGAACACATCCATATAAGATAATACTGCAGCCTGTTTTGAGACGATATGATCCATCGCTGAGTAACTACTTTTTAAAGCTGCCTCTGAATTAATCCCCTTACTGATAAAGCTATGCTGGATGGCTTTAACTCTTTGTTGAACAGAAGGATTATTAACATCCAATCTGCTAACCAGCGCACTTCTGTGAACCATGTTTTGCCTCGCCATGTAAGTGGTTATTAATGCTACTCCAAAAGAACCTCCTAATTGTCTCATCATTCCAGTAAAGGCTGCACCTTGTCCTATTTGTTGTCCCTTTAAAGAAGAAAGTGATAAAGCAGTAATCGGAATAAAAAGCATACCCATACCAATACCTCGAACGATTAACATCCAGAAAAAAGAATCTGAGTCAGTGTCGGGAGTGACAATAAAATACCCCCAAAATGTAAACAGTGAAAACAATGCCATTCCTCCTGCAACTAAGTATTGTTGAGGAACTCCTTTTTGTAATAATTTTCCAATCATTGGCATCATGAATGCAGTAGTTAATGCTGCTGGTACCATTAGCATTCCAGCTTGCTGGGCTGTCCAACCTAAAATAGATTGTGTATATAAGGGTATGATAAAAGTAGATCCATAAAGACCAAAACCCATAATAAAGGAGAGGATGGTGCCTATTCGGAGATTACTATTTTTTAGTACTCTTAATTCTACAATGGGATTTTTAAAACTGGTTTCCCTCCAGATGAAAAAAAACAAACCCAATATAGCAGTTACAGTAAGGTATACAATTATGCTGCTATTAAACCAATCATCATCTTGCCCTTTTTCTAGGACATATTGTAGTGAGCCAACAGTGATTGCCAATAAGCCGATGCCTAACCAATCAATTTCACTTAAAATACTTTTTTCTCCATACTTCGGACTGCGTACAAACTGAAGCGTTAGTAAGGTAGCAATAACCCCGATGGGAATATTGATATAAAAAATATAAGGCCATGATGCATGATCAACAATATATCCTCCTAATGGCGGACCTAGTGTAGGACCAATGATAACACCTAAACCGTAAATAGCTTGTGCCATACTTCTTTTAGCGGGCGGATAACTTTCAGTTATAATAGTTTGAGAAGTAACTAATAAAGCTCCTCCTCCAATACCTTGTAAGAAACGGTAAAGTACTAATTCCCATATGCCCGATGCGTTACCACATAAAAAAGAACAGACTGTAAAAAGAATAATAGATGCAGCAAAATAATTTCGACGACCAAATTGTTGAGAAAGCCAACTCGTCATTGGAACGATGATTACATTTCCAATTGCATACGCAGTGATTACCCAAGCAACTTCAGTTAAGGTGGCCCCTAAGCTTCCTCTCATATCGTTGAGAGCAACATTGACAATTGTAGTATCTACAATTTCTAACAATGCACAGAATATAGCAGTAATGGTAATGATTACCCTTCTTGATCCATATTCTACCAAAGAATCCATTTGTTGCATACAATATATTTAACTCCTATTTTAGGGGAGTGATAATAAATTTTTAAAACTTTTTGTTTTGTCTTTTATTAATTAGTAGGTAAAGAAAAAAATATTTTACAGATGAACATCTACGTTTACATTCATCCCTGGTCTCAATTGTTTTACGAGTGAGTCAGATGGATTGGCAAACTCAATTTTAACAGGCAATCGCTGCACTACTTTTACAAAATTTCCACTAGCATTATCCGGAGGTAATAGTGCAAATCTAGAACCTGTAGCAGGAGAAAAAGAGGACAGAACAGCATCAAAAGAGTGGCCAGGAAATGCGTCAGCATTTACCGTTACTTTTTGCCCCACTTTCATTTTCTCAAACTGTGTTTCCTTGAAGTTAGCAATGACCCAAATATCCTTACTTAATACAATACTGAACAGCGATTGTCCAGGTTGCAAAAATTGACCTTCCTGCACATTTACTTTTGAAACTAATCCGGATGCTGGCGCAAATACTACTGTATAAGAAAGATTTAATTTAGCATCGGCAACATCCACCTCGCGTTGTTTGATGATAGCCCCTGCAATATCTACTTGCGATGAAGTAGCATTGCTTTGAGAATTTACTGCAGCTGTTTGCTTTGACACCTGATTTTTTTGTTGTACTAAAATCTGCAATTGTTTTTCTGCTGTTTGTTTGGTAGCAAGGGCTTGCTCATATTGCTGTTGAGTAATTGAGTGGTCTTTGATTAGGTTATCATATCGATTGAAATCTTGAGTAGCTCTCCACAAAGTAACTTTAGCCGCTTCAATCTGTGCATCTACCGTTGCAATGCCAGACTGACTGCTAACTACAGAGGCTTTTGATGCACTGGTTGAATTTTTAGCAGCTACTAAATTTGATTTTGCTGTTGCTAAGGAAGCTTCAGCTTGCTGTAATTTTAGCGCAAGATCCCTGTCATCTAATATTAATAAAGTATCTCCTTTTTGAACTTGCTGATTATCTTTTACTCGCACCTCTTTCACAAACCCTGCCACTCTAGGTATTACAGGACTTATATTCGCTTCAATTTGTGCATCATCTGTATCTTCATGATGAAGATTATATTGGTATTTTGAAATACCAAACCATCCTCCAGCAACCACTAATAGGGTTAGTACGATTGCAAAAGCTTTGCTTTTCTTTTTGGGTGCTTCTGTTATTACTTTTTCAGCTTGCATAGTTGACTCTTTTGAATTCTGTTGCATAAATATCTTTTATTATTGTTTGTAATTTTATTAGGGAGTTAAAATTCCGGTGGTTTGTAATAATTTATTGTAAGCAACAATTGCATCTACAGTGGCACCTACTACCATCAGTCTGCTTTGTAATTGAGTTACTTCGGCTTCTAATAAATCAGTGGCAGTAGCCAAAGTGTTATCATACTTGTTTTTGATAATTCTAAAATTTTCTGTTGATTGAGCCAATGCCTTTTGGTATACTTGTATCCTTTTCTGACATAATAGATAAGCTTGATAGGATTCATTGACCTGCAAGCGAATTTGATCACTGAGCATTAATTCATTAGCAGCAACTTGCTGAACTCTAGCTCCTGCTTCTGCTAATTTAGTTTTGGTTTTCCAGATCGAAGAAAGGGAATATTTAACTCCTACTCCTACATTCACTGCGTTGGTGATAGTTAAAAAACCAGGCACATTTGCTGCAATATATCCACCAGTTAAAGCCAAGCCTGGATAATAATCGGCTTTTATAGATTTTACTCCTATCTCTGCAATCTTTTTATGAAGTGCTAGAGAGCTAATTTCTTTTCTTTCTTTTAGGGCCTGTTGTTCATATTCCTCTAATGATTTTGCTTTGACTGCTTTTATAAGGCTTGCAGAATCAGGAATTAAAATAGTTTTTTCAGGCAAACCTAACATTAATGCCATGTTTACGCCGGCTAATTGTAAATTATTTTCTACATCTAATAAAGTAAGTTCAATATTGGAAGATTGCAGTTCAGCTTTCAACAAATCATTTCTTGCCAACAAACCATTTTTTTCTAGATTAGAAAAATCTTGAACTCTTTTATTAGATTGTTCTAAATATTCTTTCACTAATTCAACAGCTGCCCTTGCTTTGTATAAATTACTGAAAGCGCTAATGCTGTTAAAAATAATGGCTTCTTTATTTTCATCTGCATTTAGCCGAGCAGCCTTTTCTAAATATTTAGCCGATTCAATACCGTAATTAAGTCTCCCTGCAGTGAAAAGCGGCAAAGAGATGCCAGTAGTAGTATACATAGCCTGTGATACATTGGGGCTACTTCCACCACCACTGCTTGAATTGGTTTTCAAACTAATATTAGGGGTTATTGGCAGATAAAGCCATGTGCCACTGATGGTGAAATCAGGCAATTTTTTTTCATTGGCTTCTTTTACAGCAGCTACCGCTTCGTCAATTTTAGCTGAATTGTTTTTCAGTAAATGACTATTGGAGATACTTAAATCAATTGCTTCCTGTAAAGTGATTCTCCTTATTTCTTGGCCTTGAGTTTTCGTTGCAAATAAAAGCGTTAGCATCGAAAAGGCAGTTACTACTAATTTCAATTTATGATTCATTGGTTAACATTGCTTTGAATAATTTTTTTATATGAACACTTAATCTTTTTTTAATGATTAACTGAAACGCCTCATCCGTCATAGCGGTCTGGTTATTAAACGCTCGATAATAGTCAAGACTCATCATGTTTTGATTAACGGTACCTACTAATGTGTTTAACATTAGTATCAGATCAATATTCTTTTTAAACACGCCCTTTTTTTGTCCATCTTTTATCAGCTCAGCAATCACTTTTGCGTTACGAATTTTTACTTTGTTGGCTGCTTTTAAGATGGAAGGGTTTTTGTTGGTTACCTGAACACTTACCATTATTTTATGGAAAGATTGTTTGTGCATTGCTCTATCAATATGCTCATCAATAAGCATATTCACTTTTTCTAGTGGCGTGTAACGATTGTCTTGTATTAAACTTTCTACTCTAATTTTTATTTCTCCTACTCTCCATTCTAGTAAAGCCTCCATCAGCTTTTCTTTGGATCCGAAATAGTAGGATATCATAGCAATATTTACTCCTGCTTCATGGGCGATGTCCCTTACGGAGGTTCCATCAAAACCCCTCTCAGCAAAGAGCCGCTCTGCTATTTCTATAATTTGTATTTGTTTATCATTCAAATCCATTCAGCCTTCTATTTTGGGTGCAAATTTAAACAAACGTTTAATTAAAATAAAATCTTTCTTTGAATTTGAAAACGGTATTCAATAGTATTTTGTCAATTAAATGATTAGTACCTTTAACCTAAGTATATCTATTCAATTTAAAAATAGCGTTTATGTCGTTTCAAAATAAAACCGTCCTTATTACGGGTGCATCAAGGGGAATTGGTAAAGCAATTGGATTAAGACTTGCTAAGGAGGGGGCCAATATAGTTATTGCTTCAAAAAGTGTGGAAGAAAACCCTAAGTTGGGGGGCACTATTTTTACTGCCGCTGCTGAAATGGAAGCCGCTGGAGGTAAGGCCCTTGCTGTACAATGCGATATTCGATTTGAAGACCAAGTGCAAAATGTCGTTGATAAAGCAGTGGCTACTTTTGGAGGTATTGATATGTTGATAAACAATGCTTCAGCTATTTCATTGACCAATACAGAGCAAACTGAAGCTAAGCGTTTTGATTTGATGTATGATATCAATGTGCGAGGAACTTTTTTTGTTTCCAAAGCCTGTATACCCTTTCTGAAAAAAGCGGCTAACCCACATATTATTAATTTATCGCCACCTATAAATATGGATATGAAATGGTTTTCTAATCATTTAGCCTATACCATGAGTAAGTATAATATGACGATGATTGCATTAGGACTTGCGGCAGAATTAAAAAAATTCAATATTGCTGCTAATGCCTTGTGGCCTAAAACCACTATCGCAACGGCTGCTGTTCAGAATTTATTAGGTGGACAAATGCTAATGAACATGAGTCGCACGCCTGAAATAATGGCCGATGCAGTTTTTTATATTCTATCAAAAGCCTCCACCCAATGTACAGGTAATACTTTTATTGATGAAGAAGTATTAGCTAGCGAAGGCATTGTTGATTTGGGTAAATATTCTGTTGTGCCTGGCGCAAAGTTGTATACAGATCTATTTGTTTAGGCCAAGCTATTATTTTAGTAGTAAAGGGTTAACAGGTTTTTCTAATAAATGTTTGTAGATAAATTGAGTCTTTAAATTTTGAAAATGCATCGCCTTATTTCCTGGCCATCCATGTCTACCTCCAGGATAAACCATCATTTCAAAATCTTTTTTGGCATCTTGTAATTTACTAATTAGCTGAAGGCTATTTTGCATGTGTACATTGTCATCTATTTCGCCATGCACAATTTGCATCATTCCTTTGTATTGGTCTACATAATTCATCACATTACCTGTTTTGTATCCCGCTGGATTTTCTGATGGCAGGTCCATAAATCTTTCAGTATAGTGTGAATCATATAAGGTCCAATCAGTAACTGGGCCACCCACTAAAGCATGCGTAAATACTCCCGCTCCTTTTGTTAAAGCGAGCGCTCCCATATATCCACCATAACTAAATCCAGCAATACAAATTTTTGTTGGATCTGCTTGTTTATTTATAATCAACCACTTTACTAGGGTATCATAATCTACTAACTCCCAATGCCCTAAATCACGGTGCATATAATTGACTCCTACTTTACCAAAGTGACCACTGGCACGATGATCCATTACCACTTGAATCAATCCCTCTTTTGCGTACCATTGTTGTGCGCCGGTCAGTGTCCAACTATCCCAGCAGGTTCCTGCATCTGGTCCACCATATATTGAAATAAGTACCGGGTATTTTTTTGTTGGATCCATGTTAATAGGCCAAGTTACCTTCATCGGTAAATCGAATAAACCATCATCACTTTTTACACGAAGGAAATCTGTTTTAGCTATATTGTTTTCATCAAAGCTAGAAGCTTTACTATCACCCAACTCTTTAATAATTTTTCCCTGATTATTCACTAAGGCCATTTTTTCAGGTGTTGATGAATTGCTATAAGTAGTAATAAAATATGCAGCAGTAGGAGATAAGCTAATCAAGGAATGGTTGTACTCTCCAAAAGTTAATCGCTGAAGATTTGTACCATCTAACCTTACACTATAATAATCTTTACGAGCAGTATTCTCTTTTCCTCTAGCTGAAAAATAAACTAACTGATTGCTTTCATCTACAAATTCTATTTTATTAACAGTGAAATTTCCTGTTGTAATTGGATTGATTAGTTTGCCATTCATACTGTAGTAATACAAATGTTTCCAGCCTGTTTTGTCACTACTCAAAATAAAGCCTTTCCCATTTTTTAAAAACGAGATTCTCTCTCCATCATCCGTTAATTTAACCCAAGTCTTCTGCTCTTCAGAATAAAACTCTTTGATATTTCCTGTTGTTGGGTTTACCTCATAAATTTTTAATTGATCTTGGCTTCTAGGCATCCATTGAATAAGTAATGAGCTTCCATCCGGCTTCCAGTAAGGCATTCCAAAATATTGATCTTGCTTTTCATTAATTTTTGTCCATACTGTAGTGCCACCCTTTGGACTAATGATGCCAATTTTTACAGAAGGGTTTGGGTCACCCACTTTTGGATAATGTGTATATTCTACTTCGCCATGCAATCCTTTTGCATTCGTGATTACAAATAAGGGCACGTTGGTATCATCGCTTCTGAAAAATGCAATTTTTTTACTATCCGGACTCCACCAATAAGAACGATATTGGCTACTTCTACCCAATATCTCTTCCATATAAACCCAACTTGCATAACCGTTTAAAATTAACTTACTACCGTCTGAGGTTAGACGATTTACTTTCTTAGAATTTATTTCAATGGTATAGAGATCATTATTTTTAGTGAAGGCTACATATTTATTATCAGGACTAAGGGTAGCATTTGATTTCTTATCCTTGTCGTTGGTTAATTGAATTTCTTTTCCATTGATTTTAAAAAACAGATTGCCCTCTTTGGTGGAAATAGTTCCTTTTATAGTGTCAATTGATTTCGAGGAGATACTTTCATCTACTGTTGCTATTTCTTCTCCTGTTCGAGCATCGACTGTGAATCGGCTGCCCTTTCTTAATAAAATAAAATGTGTATCATCAATCCATTTATTGAAAACTGGAAGCGGCTGAATGATACCAGTAAAATTATTTTTGAAATACTGGTCGTTACCCAGCTCTTTTTTCTGCGCTTGAACACTAACGTTGATTATTGCTAATAAAAAAAGGGTGTTTAAAAATTTGAACCTTGGCAGCATATAGGATTGTATTTTATAGTGAAGAACTAAGGTAGTTTTTTTGATCGAAATTTGAACACGAAATGGATAGATGGCAAAACTAAAAAAAATCCCATCAAGTATTACTTGATGGGAAGGTATAAAGCCTATTTTTTTAATACAAATTATTCAAAATTTTCAGGACGCATCATTGGGAAAAGGAGCACATCTTGAATAGAGTGCTGGTTGGTCAACAACATAGCAATTCTATCTATTCCAAAACCAATTCCACTAGTAGGAGGCATACCGTATTCTAAGGCTCTTAAAAAATCGTGGTCAATGAACATTGCTTCATCATCTCCGCGTTCCATCAGTTTTACCTGTTCTTCAAATCGCTCTCTTTGTTCTATTGGGTCATTCAATTCAGAATAGGCGTTAGCAATTTCTTTTCCATTACACATCAATTCGAAACGCTCCACCAAACCAGGCTTGCTGCGATGTTTTTTTGTGAGCGGACTCATTTCTACTGGATAGTCGGTGATAAATGTCGGTTGAATGTAGTTGCCCTCACATTTCGATCCAAAAATTTCATCAATTAGTTTCCCTTTACCCCATTTAGCATCTGCATGTATACCCAATTTTGTGCATACTTCTCTAATTCCATTTTCATCCATTTCGCTGATATCAAATCCAGTGAATTCAGCAATAGAATCATACATGGTGATTCTTTTATAAGGAGCTTTGAAATTAATTTCTTTATCACCCACTAACACGCTAGCACTTCCATTGGTAGCCAATGCAGCTTTTTCTAACAGCTGTTCGGTGGTTTCCATCATCCACTCATAATCTTTATAGGCGACGTAAAATTCTAATACGGTGAATTCAGGATTATGGGTTCTATCCATTCCTTCATTGCGAAAGTTTCTACTAAATTCATAGACCCATTCAAAGCCTCCAACGATCAATCTTTTTAAATAGAGCTCGTTGGCAATACGCATATACATTGGCACATCTAGGGCATTGTGATGTGTGTTAAACGGCCTTGCTGCGGCACCTCCTGGAATACTTTGTAATACTGGTGTGTCAACTTCTAAGGCACCTCGTTCGTTTAAAAATGCTCGAATAGCATTCACCATTTTAGTACGCTTAATGAAGGTTTCTTTTACTCCCGGATTAACTATAAGATCGGCATAGCGCTGACGATATCGAAATTCTGGATCGGTTACTTCATCAAATGATTCGCCATCTTTTTCTTTAACAATCGGCAGCGGACGAAGTGATTTAGTAAGTAGCGTAAAACTTTTTACATGGATAGAGGTTTCGCCAGTTTTAGTAGTAAAGACATAGCCATTGATGCCAACGATATCACCAATATCTACCAATTTTTTCCAAACAGTTTGGTATAAGGTTTTGTCTTCATCTGGACAAATGTCATCTTGCTTAATGTAGAACTGTATTTTACCCACTCCATCTTGCAATACAGCAAAGTTTGCCTTACCCATATCACGAACACTCATTATACGCCCTGCAATACATACGTCGGCAAATAATTGCTTGTCTTCCTCTTTGGTTTCAGGCGAGTCTCCCTTATAATTTTCCTTGATATAAACCGAAGTGGTATTTACTGGAAAAAGAGGTGCAGGATAGGCATCAATTCCTAAACTGTTTAATTCTGTTAATTTCTGTCTGCGAATAATCTCTTGTTCGGATAAATGGTGTGTGCTCATACTGCTACTGAAAATTTTTACGAAGATACCATATGCAACCGATTCTTCAATAACCAAGGAAAGGTTAATTGATAGCTATATTTTGAACCCTTAAACAGCACTGAAATTTGCTTTCTCAAAATTCTATAGGCTATAAAGCTTCCATCTTAAAATAGTTGCTGATCAAAAGCTACCATTTTTCTTCCTCTGTAAAATTATCATGGGATGGCCGATAAAGTTTACGAGATTTTATTTTTTGTAACTGCCGTTCAATAATCAATTCAGCAATGATTTTACTTGCATCTTCTTTTGGCGGCTGCTGAAGTAATTGTTTTAATTTAGCTTCACTTATATCTATTCGATAAAGTAGCCTAATTAATTTTTGAAAATCCTTTTGAATCAGTTCATTCAAAAACTCGCTCAGCCGAATATGCAATTCGTCTAGAGAGATTTCATTAGGTAAAAGGATTGCCAAATTTTTATTGATCTCTTTTACCAGCTCCTCATTTTTCATTTTAGCTCAATTAATTTACCATTCATTATTTTCCATTACACCCAATCCAAATAAGGCAAAGTCTTATTTTATAGGATCTGCTTTATCTAATTTACGCAAATAGTTAGTATGTCCTGTTTAATAACTAATTTCTTTTGCCAACTTCTTTGGTGTGGCAGGGGTATATTTATACTTTCTGTTATTAGATATCCTACAATATATCCCTAACATTTAATTTAATAACTAAATATTTAATAACTTGAAAGGGTCAATCGAGGAAATAAAAATAATATAAATAGAAGGGGAATGATGTTAAATGATGAAATTAAAGATTTTCTAAACTTTAAGGTGGAGGAGTTTAATAAGCCTGCATTCATCGATTTAGATCCCATTAGTATACCGCATCAATTTACTGCTAAAGAAGATATTGAAATTTCAGCGTTTCTTACAGCAACCATTTCATGGGGTAACCGTAAAGCTATTTTAAAGGCTGCTAATGAGATGATGCTTCTAATGGGAGAAAGCCCATTTGATTTTGTGATGAGCGCAAAAGAAAAACAACTTATTAAAGCTGCCGAGTTCTATTACCGCACATTTAATGGTGCTGATTTTATCTATTTTATTCATTCTCTTAGAAACATTTACCAACATCATGGTGGACTTGAAATCGTATTTAACAAATTGTCCAAACGATATACCCTTCAAGAATCTATAGGGCATTTTAAAGCGGTTTTTTTTGAATTACCGCATGAGACAAGAACAGTAAAGCATGTATCTGACCCAATGAGTGGTTCTGCTGCAAAAAGGATTAACATGATGTTGAGGTGGCTGGTAAGAAATGATAATAAAGGGGTAGATTTTGGTTTATGGAAGCATATTTCACCCTCAAAATTATCCTGTCCATTGGACGTTCATTCTGGCAATACGGCAAGAAAACTTGGCATACTATCTCGCAATCAGAATGATGCAAAGGCGGTTATTGAGTTAGATAAAGTCTTATCAAATTTTGATCCACTAGATCCCGTAAAATATGATTTTGCCTTATTTGGCTTAGGTGTAATCGAGAAATTTTAATCAATTTTAGCGTCCTGGGTCCTTCCTTCTTGCAAGGAATTCTCTAATCCAAATAGACAATATTTTTTTTATAAAATCCTGTATTTAGTTCTGAAATTTCCTTCGGAGTAGAGTGCTTTTACTTTTTTGCCTTGATGCAAAAAAGTAACAAAAAAAATCAATCCGCCTCGGCGGATGAAATATTAACTATCATCCTAAAATCAAGGAACTCGCCGGTAGAGTAAGTTACATTTAAGAGTGTGCCGGCTCAAACAGCCTTGATTTTTTAACGGCTGATATTTACAATTTCTAGCACTTTTTATTCGAGGGCGTCGCAGAACTTGCATTTACAATTTTTTGGGGATAAACTATATTAAGGCTAAGTTTAGGACAAAGCGTTACTTTAATGTGCGTGATTTTTTACGGCTGATATTTATTATTTCTAGCACTTTTTATTCGAGGGCCTTCAAACAACTATTACTTCAAACAGCCTAAATCGAATTTTTGATAGTCGACCAATTAAAATAGAAAAACCGTACGCTCAGTCGCATGAATATATTTTTTGTAAACCATCGGTCGATATTAAAAAAAAAGCCGCCCTTCATTAGAAGGGCGGCTATAATAGAATAGTATGTGCTAACTTATAGTTGAGAAATCCTCAAACCAATTTTCGCATAGTTTTTACTAGCTCTAATGCTTGAATTGTCAGTCAACTGCAAAACCAAATCTTTTGGAGTGGATGAAGACACCCCTGTATTCACTATATCAATCCTGATTAGCCCAAAGCTGCTATTAGCAGGAATGGTTCCAACACCAGAAGGAAGTGTAAAATGAGTACCAGCTTCGGCAGTAGATTCACCTGTTACAACTATATAGCTAAAATTAATGTCTGAGTTGCTCTGAGCACCTACTAAATTTACACGCAAGGTTACAGAAGAAGTAGTCCTTGTTATAGTAGGCTGACTAGTTGGTGTTGCTGCATTAAATGTTGGTACGCGGGTCATCATTGGATAGGTAAGACCGGCTGCATTGGCATTCCATGTAGCTGCATCAAATTCAACAGCTGAACTAGTAAATACGGTAAGTTCATTCTTAACGCAACCAGTTAGGAACAGGATGCACAACAATATGGAGGATGTGAGTATTTTTTTCATGTTTCTATATTTTAATATCCAGCATTTTGTTTCAAATTCGGGTTTCCGTCGATATCACTTTGTGGAAGTGCAGGAAGAATACGAATATCAGTGAAGGCCACGTTACTATAATGCGGTCCTTTTACTAAATCCCTACCCAAGCGTTTCAGGTCAAAGAAACGGTGTCCTTCAAAAGCAAATTCAATTCTGCGTTGACGCAAAATCTCTTCCAACAATTGAGCTTGTGTCATGGCGTTATCAGCAGTTTCTTGAGCAGAGCCAGAATAATCTGTATACCTTCTGCTTTTAATTACTTTTAAATCTGCCAAAGCGCCCGCCAGGTTCAATACTGCAGAACCAGCAGTAGCTTGTGCTTCAGCACGGTTTAATACCGCTTCAGAAATGCGTAACACAGGAACATTGTCCAAATTGATGGCTCCATTTTTGCCCATGTACTTGGTACACTCCACTTTAATATTACCTCTACCGGCAGTACCTGGTTCATACAATTGGTTACGAACATCGGTAGATCTGGTAGCTACAGTATGGGTTAACGCAAACACAGTTGTAGTGTTACCACCTGTTAGTGTAATACCTAGGTCATTCAACATACTGATGGTTGGAACAACGTCACCAAATCCGCCAGTACTTGCTTGATTACCAGGAGTAACTAAGGTGGTAAAGGAAGTTTGTAAGGATTCGTTTACACCAATATTTTCTGCTGGAGTTGCAAAACGTATTTGGAACAAAGTTTCAGAATGAGTATCGCCTCTCCACTGAGCCACATAATTAGTTGTAGTAGCCAATTTGCTACTTGCCAAGGTAATGACTGCATCAGACCATTTCTTAGATTCAGTATAGTCTTTGTTATACAAGTAAACACGAGACAATAAAGCTTGGGCCGCCGCCTTGTTTGCAAGGTTTGCACCTAATCCAGGGTAGGCTAATTTAGATTCAGAAGCAAGTAGGTCAGTTATAATTTGCGCATATACATCGGCCAAAGGAGCCCTAGAAGGCTTCCAACCTAAAGCGTCTGGAGAGGTAGCAATACCTGAAACGGATAGTGGAACACCACCTTTGTCATTGGCAGCTACTACTGCGCCAGGAATATAACCATATACTTCTACGAGGTTAAAATAGAACAACCCCCTTAAGAATAACAGTTGACCCGTCCAACGGTCTAAATCTGCTTGTACAGGTGTTGGAGTGATACCACCCGTATTGATTGCGGCAAGGGTATTATTGATTTGGTTAATGGCTGCATAAGCCCCAGACCATATTGAAGTGGTAAAATGCGCACCTTGCACATTATTTGCTTCATTCAATAATCTTCCTGATTTGTTGGTTGCAAAACCATTATCAGCCAACACTTCTGGGATAGCTATTAAATCTCTACCATATAAACGGGCAGATTTATAGGTAGCATAAATGGAAGCGATAGATGCATCAATGGCATCTTTTGAAGAAAGCGCAGTGGTTGCTTCTATGGATTGCCTTGGGAAAATCTCCAATTGTTTTTTACAACTGGAAAAAACAAACAGCAAGGAAGCCAGCGCTAATCCTGTTTTAAATATTTTTTTAGTATTCATATTTTATTCGTTTGTGTTGTTAATATTAGAATCCAACTTGAACACCCACGGTGTAGTTCTTTGTTTGTGGAACAATACCGGTGGCTGTACCTACGAATTCAATGTCATAGCTGAACCAATCGCTGGCAGTCCAAAGGTTGGTACCTTGAACATAAAAACGGACACTGCTCATACCAGCTTTCTTCACTAAAGAAGGAGACAGGTTGTAGTATAGTGATACGTTTTTCAAACGAACATAATCAGCTTTGAAGAAAGTTCTGGTTCCACTCTGAGCACCTGAACCTTTTGATTCTGTACCTGAAACATGATAACGAGGAAAGAAAGTAATCTGTCCTGGGGTAGTCCATCTTTTATCATATGCTTCCTTCAATACATTGATACGAGCAATATTCTCAATCAGGAAGTTAGCCTGTCCATCAGAAGTATACCTGCCATATTCATATTGGAAGAAGAAATCCAGTGAGAAATTCTTATAAGTAAGTCCGTTTCTCAAACCACCTTGGTACAATGGAAGATTTTGAGGTCCAATAACTTTACGGTCTTTTGCTAAGACTTGGTAAGTTAAATTTCCTGAATTATCGTACCACATAGGTCTTCCAGTGGCAGGGTTAACACCAGCAAACTTCTGGGTAAACAATACACCCAAAGGTTGACCAACTTGAACAGAGTTGTCTCCAGGTAGAATGTCTAATCCGCCATAGAGTTCTTTTACTTCGTTCTTGTTGTATGCAAAGGTGAAGGCTACATTCCAGTTAAATGCACCTGGTTTTCTTGCTTTGATAAGATCTCCACCTAATGTTAATTCAACACCCTTGTTGGTTAATCTACCTACGTTAGAGGTGATAGAACTAAATCCAGTAGAACTTTGAACTGGTTGAGAAATCAGTAAGTCTCTGGTTTCTTTATTATATACTTCTAAGCTACCCGTTACACGGTTGCCAAACAAGCCGAAGTCAAGGCCTAAGTTAGTAGTAATATTTCTTTCCCATCTCAAGTTAGGGTTAGCCAACTGAGAGTAAGAGATACCGGATCCGCCATTGTAGATACCGCCACCACCATATAAGCCAAGGGCGTCGAAGTTGCCAATTTGGTCATCACCGGTGCTACCATAGCTACCGCGTAATTTTAGAGAACTGATTAGGGTAGAATTTTTCATAAAATTCTCTTGGTCAATATTCCAAGCACCAGAAACTCCTCCAAAAATACCGTATTGGTTGTCAGCACCAAATCTAGAAGAACCGTCACGGCGGAAAGTAACAGAAATCAAATATTTCCTGTCAAAACCGTAGTTGATTTTACCAAAAAAACCGTTTCTGCGGAACCCAGTAAAGAACTCACCAACAGATGCAGGAGTAGCAGCATTGTTCAATGAGGTAAACTGATAGGTTGGGAATCCCTGACCATTAGCAGTAATACTTTCGTTATTTTCTCTTCTATATTCAAAACCAACCAATCCATCTAGATTGTGTTTTCCACCATATGTCTTGTTGAAATTCAAGGTTTGGTAGGTATTGATATTGGTATTCCAGTTGCTCTGAACGTTTACGTTACCTTTAAAGTTATAGCCATCAGGAGTTCTAGCATCACGTACGTTTTTACCTTGAGTTAGGCGATAGTCCATACCCACCAATGTTTTGAATGACAACCAGTTGTTGATTTTGTAATCCAAATTTAGATTACCAACTAATTGGTTGGTGCGTTGGTAACCACTATTAAGGTCGTTAACTTGAATAATGTTCTGATTTAAAGTTCCAATCAAGTTAGCAGGTACTTGTCCTGGAACCCCATAATAAGTTCCATTAGGATTGAAAATTGGGTTCACAGGAATGATACCAGTTGCAGAGAAAGCAGGGCTTCCTAAATAAGAACCACTGGTTGCAAAAGGGTTATTCTGATTGAATGTGCTCAAGTTTGCACTTGCGCCTAAGGTTAAACGATCCGTAGCTTTGTTTTGAATATCAAAACGTGTTCCAGCCCGTTTAAAGTCGGCCTTAGTAATATTGGCTTCCTGTGCAGAGTAATTACCTGCAATACGGAAAGTTGTTTTATCGTTACCACCACTTGAACTCACCTCATAATTCTTTATAGAACCATTGCGGAATGATGCGTCTTGCCAGTCATAAGTAGACAAGTGGGTAAGGCCGATAGTCAAAGCCTGTTCTTGGGTAAGTGTAGCAGCATTTGGTACACGCAATTCATTTAACACGGTTTGCAACACTGCCAAATTATCCCATGGTAAATTGTTTGCGTTACCATAAGCTTCAGACCTCATCCTAAAATATTCATTAGAGTTAGCCATTTGCAGCTTTTTCATCATCTGCACTGAACCCATGTAAGCGTTGGCGATGAATTTGGTTTTTCCTGCTTTACCTTTTTTAGTGGTAATAATTACCACACCATTAGAAGCGTTAGATCCATAGATGGAAGCAGAAGCCGCATCTTTTAAGATATCAATTGTTTCAATATCGTCTGGATTTAAGAAAGCCAATGGATTATTCTGAGTAAAGTTACCATCAGAACGGGTGTTGATTTGAACACCATCCACAATGTAAAGCGGGTCATTACCAGCTAGATAAGAGCCCTGACCACGGATACGCACGTTGATGGCACCACCAGGCAAACCATTGTTGGCTTGTACCAATACACCCGCAGCTTTACCTTGAAGCGCTTTGTCTAAGGATGCGTTGGGCTGGTTTTCAATTTGTGAAGCCTTGATAGAGGAAATAGCACCTGATTCATCCCTTTTTTTGCGGACTTGATAACCAGTTACCACTACTTCTTCTAGTGGATCTACTTTTTTCTTAAGGGAAACAGCATAAGCGGATTGGCCGGTTAAAGCAATTTCCATTTTTTCAGATCCTACATAGGATACAATAATGGCTTTCGTATTCTGGCCTACCTGAATAGAAAAAGATCCATCTGACTTGCTTGACACTGCAGTTTTGGATCCTTTGGCCTGAATAGAAGCACCTTCTAACAATTTGCCGGTTTCGTCGCTTATTTTTCCAGTAATAGTCCTATTTTGAGCTAAAACGGAAAAAGATGCCAAAACCATGCATAGAAAGATCGAGAGTAATCTTCTCATAATTACGTTTTTTGTTTTGGTGAAAAGGGTAAATTAACAATTAAATAACAACCAATAGATTGGATTGTTCGATTAAAGGGTTAAATATAACCCTCACCTATAAATTAAAATGTTAAAATAATGTTAAAGGGCTTTAAACAGTACCCAAATCTTCATTTTCTAAGGGGTAAGAAGGTAAAAAATAAGGCTGGGGCCAATCGGCTCTTTAGCAAAAAGCGTATTGCCCATAGAAAATCTGTGAAAATTAGCGATGAACTAGCGAGTGAATATCCCTCGAAATGCGTTCAAGCCACCAATCAGCAATGATGGAGCTTGAAATTTATTTTCTATGGTTATAAGAAGCGTATTATTTTTTTAATTGTTCAAAAATGAACACTCCTTTTTTGTTTGAGATGACAATATCAGGCGATTTGTCTTTGTTGATGTCCTGAATAACAACATGTAAGCCTGCGCCAGAATTATCATCAATAAGGTGCGGTATCCAAATAGGTTCTTTCCCTGGTTTACATTCATACCAATAAATTACTGCTGGATCATGTGCGCCAGGATCTGTATTCGTGTCATTATGTGCCCAAAAACGCTTACCAGTGATTAAATCTGGATTGCCATCTCCATTCATATCTGCCAAGGCCAACCCATGGGTTTGGGAAAAAGCCTTACTGATTTCGTGTAATTTCCATGTAACGTTTTTTTGAGCATCTATCACCTGCTCATGCCACCAAATGCCATATTGATGGGCTGATGAACTGATCACATCAGTAAGCCCATCGCCATTCACATCATAGGCATACATTTGAGAACAACTTTCTCCAAAGTTAGCAAGATGAAAATTCCAGTTGGGTTGTTTTCTATCTACAGGCGCTTCCCACCAACCCTCTTTTATAATAACATCTTTTCTGCCATCTCCATTAATATCACCTAAACCAATTCCATGTGAATACCTATCTGTGCCAGCACTATTGGGTGCACCAATCGGAAAGCGAGTCCAAGCAGTATCCCCTTTTTTTATTGGTGGACTAAGCCAGACTATTTGTTTAGCAGCAACGTCTGCCCCTAGTATATCTATTCGCCCATCGCCGTTCATATCAACAAAACTAGCGGACTCATTCCCTACACCTATATCTAAAATGGTATGCATTTTCCAATACCCTTCTTTATTTTTTGGATTTTCATACCATATAGCTGGTGTGCCAGGGTAACCTATGATTACCTGGTCCATCCATCCATCTTGATTAACATCCATACTATAGTTCAAAAAAGAAGTGCTGTATTCTTTTGCTGGGTTATAAGTTTTACCTGGTGCAATTTCATGCCTATTCCAATGAGGGGCCTCAAACCAGTATAGCCCAGCTAGCACATCTATCTTACCATCTTTGTTGACATCTCCAACGGCTACTCCTTCAGAGATAAAATCATTGGTAAGGGTATGTTTTTTAAATTGAATTTGACTATAACAAAAGCTATTTGCAATAGTGAGTAGTATTGTACAATAGATGGATAGCTTATTCATGAGAAACTATTATTTATGGTTTAGCAAATAATTTATGATCGCATTGAAATCAGTTTGGGAAAGACTATTTCTAAAATTATCTGGCATGAGCGTAACCTTGGAGGGAATACGTTCTGCTATATCATTTTTAGCAATAGAAAATTCTCTTCCAGTAGCATCAGCAAATATAACAATAGCGCCTTCTTCTCTGCGATATAATCCTGCTAAAACATTTCCATCTTTTAGCTTGACAGTATAATTTCTAAAGGCTTCAGAAATATTTCTGTTGGGGTCAATTATTTTTGTAGCTAATGCATTAGGACCCCATTTACTTACGCCATCTAAATTTGGTCCTATATTTCCCCCTTCAGCTCCAATTTTATGACAAGGAGAACAATTTTGAATATAAATTTTATACCCCTCATCTAGTGTGGGTAAACTATTATTTTTCGAGCTAGTATTATATAAGCCAGTCATCATACTGATCGCCTTGTTTCGTTCGTTATTTACCGGTTCTACATTAGCGGTTAACTCGTCGTATTGTAATTTTTGCTTGGATGAAATATTTAACAACATCCTTTCACTTACTTTAGGTTCAATTAATACACGAGAAAATATTTGACCTTGCCTAACCTTACTAAAAACAATGTCTTTTCCTTCTGAAGAACTTACTAATGATGTTGCAATGGCAGATTGTAAAGCAGGTGGAGCATTTTGAACTTCACTTAATACACGATTTACATTGGTTAAAACTTTATTGATGCTTCCTCCTGAAGCGCCTGTAAGGTCACCCAATACATTGGCCACTTTAATTTTGAAATCTAAACTTGAAGTAGGGTCTTCGAATAATTTTGCAGCAAGCTCAGCATTTTGTTCTGGATCAATTTTCAATAAGGTTCTTAACGCTTCTACCTTGGTATCCTGATCAATATTTAATCCTTGCTGTAAAAATAATTTCACTTTCGGTGCAAGCGTTTGCACTTTATAATTGGCGGCTATTCCAAATGCGAATTTTTGTTTTGCTAAAACTTCTTGAGATTTTCCAGTACTTCCTGCTGGATATTTATTTAGTAAATTATCTGCAATTTGAATACCCCACTGTTTTAATTCCTGCGTTTCTTTTCCTCCTCGTCTTGCCATTCCTTGTTGTATCCCCTGGAATAGTATAAATTCAGTTGCTATATCTGGTATTTTCTTTCTTGCATTCATTATCACTCCATCTATTTGATTGGCAGGAATGTATTGCACGATTTGCTCATAGGTAATTTGCGGATTACCAGGAATAGGGTATTTACTAATATGATGAGCAAGGAACAGGGCAGACTCAGCGGATGGAACAGCCACTAAAACATCGGCAATATTTGCAGCATCTTGCTGCTTCCAATCTTTTGCTAAAACCTGCTTCATTAAATCCTTATTCAGTAAAAGATCTTTAGTACAAAGTCTAGCAGTATAATTTAAGTGAGTATCAAAATCAGGTATCTCTGTTCGAGCTGAAAGCACTGCTTCTAGCGAATGAATGTTTGGATATTTTACCAAGTTTTCTATTGCCGCTCTTGCTACATGTGGATCTTTATCTTTTATTGCATTTAAAATGAGTTGATAATTTTCTTCATTAGGTTGCTGTTCTAAAAGTATACGAATGGTATGCAACCTAATCAAAGGATCTGCATTGCTTGCAGAACTACTGATAATTTTATTTGTTAAAGCATTCAGTCGATGCAAAACCCATAATGCATGAACATAGGAAGTAGGACTGGTTGATTTTTTATTAAGCAATGCCTTTAATGGTTTAATCGCTTGCATGCCTATTCTATCAGACAGCTGATCGGTCACCGTCATTCTTACAGCAATATTTTTCACATCAAGTGCTGATAGCAGTTCGTTGATAGATGCAGTGGTCCAGTCTTTCACCTCATTATGCTGGCCTTTGTAAGTGATACGCCAAATTCTACCACGTATTCTATCGCGATGTGGATCATCAAGAGGTACTTCGTAATGTCCAATAATACTATTATAAAAATCAGCAACATACAATGCGCCATCTGGTCCAAGCTTTACATCCACTGGTCGAAACCATGGGTCTTTACTTTTTACAAAATCGGTTTCTTTTTTCCCCATGGGAGTCGAGCCTTTATTGCTGTATGAATTTCTATATACTCTGCAGGCTACTACATCGCCGATAAAAAAACTATTGTGGTATTCTTCTGGAAATTGTACATCTCCATAATAAGCTAATCCTGCAAGTGCGGTGGCTTCATTTTGCAGACGCTTCATATCGGGTGCAAAACCCATTCTTGTTGGTTTCCCAAAACTAGGGTAGTCGCCATTTTTAATCAGCTGATAGAGCGGAGAAGTATGGCAATCCGTAGAATATAAATATCCTCTTTCATCAAAGGCTAGACCAAAAGGGTTCACCTGTCCATAGGTATTTTGTTCAACACGGCTACCATCAATTTTAAATCGGAAGGTGTTTCCAGAAACCATTGTAATGGAGTGTCCGTCAGTGCCAGCGGTTGTTGAAGTATTGGTAAAACCATGATCAGCATACACCCAACCATCATAGCCTCTAACGAAGTTGTTGATCATACCATGTGTATCGGTACTTCCAAAGCCACCTAATAATTTTTTCTCAGTATCTGCTTTGCCATCACCATTTGAATCGGTAAATTTTGAAATTTTAGGAATACTATAAGCAATCGCTCCATCATTTAAAGGCAGTATGCCAATGGGTATGTTTAAGGTATCATTAAAATGAGTAAAATGATCTGCCTTTCCATCATGGTCGGTATCTTCTAAAATAGTTATACGGTCTTTACCTCTGTTAGGTGATAGAGCAGGAAAAGGATACTCAAAAGATTGAGTCACCCACATACGGCCTTTGGCATCAAAAGCTATGTTAATGGGTTTGCCAATTATTGGCTCAGCGGCATAAAGCTGTATTTCAAAACCTGGGGGAAGTTTAAATCCTAGCCTTTCTTCTTCAGGCGTGTGTGCAGAAGTGGATCTTATATTATCATTGAATAAAGCACCGCTATAAAGGCTATCATCATCAGCAGAAGTGGCTACTTTGATTTCAGCGATAGCAGCTATTTTATTTTGCTGTTGCAATTTATGGATACTACATCCTATAATTATTAAAACACCTAATCCTAAAAATGTCGGCAAGCTTACAATCTTATGCTTATTCATGGTTTTTATATAATTGGTAAATATTTTTTTGAATACCCTAGAAATAAGTTGAGTGATGTTTGGTTACCATTGAAATTTTAGACAACCTTGCAGACAATTAAAGCAATCTGATTACAGAATTTTTTCAATGCTGTAATATCATGTAGGTTAAACGATTCTTTAGCAAGCCAGCAAGTATAGCCACTGTAGTAAAACAGCTATTAAAATAAAATAGCAAACAAAAACTTTTTATGATGAGTGTTGATTAATTTTTCTAATTAATAGAAATGATTAGCCATCCTCAAGTTACTTAATTAGTTGATTGCAGTTTTTAAATCTTCTATTAAATCGTTCGCATCTTCTAAACCAACGCTCAAACGGATTAAACCATCGGCTAGGCCATTTTTGATTCTTTCTTCTCTTGGTATGCTAGCGTGCGTCATGCTTGCGGGATGGTTAATTAAAGATTCTACTCCTCCTAAACTCTCCGCCAATGAAAATAACTTGGTGGAAGAAAGCACTTTATTAGCGGCTTCAATACTTTCATCTTTTAAAGTGAAACTGATCATCCCTCCAAAGTCACGCATTTGTTTTTTTGCAATTGCATAACCCTCATTATCTTCAAATCCTGGCCAGTAAACCTTTTCAACCTTAGGGTGACTTCTTAAATAATGAGCAATAGCAGCTCCATTTTCACAATGCCTTTGCATTCTTACATGTAAAGTTTTTATACCTCTTAAAACTAAGAAGCAATCCATTGGTCCAGGAACAGCACCACAACTTTTTTGAATGAAATACAACTGGTCTCTTAAAGAACTGTCATTCATAATAAGTGCTCCCTGAATGACATCGCTATGTCCTCCTAAATATTTTGTAGCAGAATGCATTACTATATCAGCTCCTTCATTTAAAGGGTTTTGCAAGTAAGGAGAAGCAAAGGTGTTGTCTACACACAATAAAGCACCTGCATTTTTTGCTACTAATGCTATTGCTGAAATATCGCTAATATTCATCAGCGGATTAGTAGGAGTTTCTATCCAAATTAATTTGGTATGATTGGTAATCGCATTCGCTACATTACTAACTTTTGATGTATCAACATATATAAATTTAATGCCAAATTTTTCAAACACTTTAGTGAAAAGACGGTAAGTGCCTCCATACATATCATTGGCTGCAATCACTTCATCACCAGGTGATAATAATTTTATTACCGCATCTGTTGCAGCTACACCACTTGAAAAAGCAAGTCCATATTTACCATTCTCAATAATTGCCAATGCGTCTTCTAATGCTTTTCTAGTTGGATTTTGGCTTCTTGCATACTCATATCCTTTGTGTTGACCTGGAGCAGCTTGAACGTAAGTAGACGTTTGATAAATAGGTGTCATGATAGCTCCAGTAGTCGGATCTGGCTCTGCTCCTGCATGAATTATTTTTGTTGCTAATTTCATTGGATGTTCATTTTTAAAAAGTAGGTAGCCTTTTTATGACAACTGTTTTTATTGATTTACAAAATCTAAATCAAAGCTTTTATCAATTCATTATATTAGAAAACAATGGGCAGCGCCACTTTAAAATTATCCCAACCGATTACTAAATCAGCACCAGTAGAATTCTTTTCAAAAGTCATTGCGAGTGTTTCTAAAATTTCAGTTTGTTTTTGTACTGAAACATCTATTCTTACTAAATCTTTAGTTTGATCATATTTAAATGCACCCCAGATGTCTGTTTCTTTATTAAGAATTATTGTCCATTTATCTTCAATGGGAATGCAGTAAAGGGTATAACGACCTTTTTTAATTTTTGTATTTCCAATTTTTATATTTTGAAAAAATTCAATTTCGGTTGCTTCATTAGCACCTAGGCGCCAAACCTTTCCGTATTCTAGCAATTCGCCAAAAATTGTTCGGCCGTTTTTTTGAGGCCTACTGAAAATAACTCTTGCAATTAATGGTTCTGTCAGTTTGTTTTGAATTTTTAAATGAGGGTAAGCATCTGGGTAATAAACCATATCCATTGGAGATTTGTCCACCTTTGGAAATTTTGTTTGAGCATGTAATGCAACACATCCTATTAAAAGGAATAAAACTAAGGTTGATATTTTTTTCATATACTTTTTTTGTTATAAATATAAAACGAATTATTGGTTATTTAGTTCACTTACATATTGAGCTGAAAATTTTTTTATTTCAGGGAAGAATAATTGGTAACACTTTTCTAATTCTTGGTAATAGTCATTAAAAATAGAAAAGGCAATCGCTGATTCAGATAAATAAACTGCCCTCTTGACTAAACCTCCAAAGCTTTTCTCGATTCCTTGCCTAGAACCATAGTGAAAAAGCCAATTTTGCTCCTTCATGTAAGGAAGCAACTGTAAAAATTTTTCTGGAAAAACGGATGAGTTGTTTTGTAAATTAATATAAGTAGACTGGCAAAAGGAATTTAATGCTTTGTCATTGGAAAATTCATTTTTGTCATTGGCTAAAAAGTGGTCAAATACTACATCAACAAATGCTCCTGAGTAAAGCCGATAATCTTTTTTGAAATAGGATTTGGCTTCTTGGGTTACTGGGTGAAAATCTGTAAATTGATCAATCGCCCTATGCAAAGCTATCCCTTGCTGAATGGTCAATGAAAAATCAAATTTTTTTCTCCCCTTTACAAAGTCGCTGATCATATTGCCGGCAAGAATCTCAGGCTCATTAAATGACAGATAGGCATGGGCTAAATAGTTCATTACAGCAGTCGCATTTCAATTAAGGAGATGAAGCAGAAAATTTACCTACCCATTTTTTGAAGATCAAAGGTAAGATTATTAATCCTGCTAGTTAAAATGCAGTCGTAATTTTAATGGCAAGAGTGAATTTTTAACGACCTACTCCAGGCACAATGGGTAAGCTTTCGTTACCAGCTTCATTAACAGATTGTACTCCAAAAAAATAATTATCTTTTGAATAAGGTAAACGAATTTCAGTATCAGTCGTAAATATTTTTTTTTGCCAGAATGGACTGGTGGTTTCTCTTAGTAAAATATAATATCCTTTTATCTTTCCTGTGGAAGGTGCTTGCCAAAACAAATAGGAGGTGTTTGTCAATTTTTTTACATCCAATTTTACTGCTACTGGGCTCGAAGGTGCTTTAGCAAGGTTGGCTAAATTTGAAAGATTCATGCAGGTGTTTTTTCTCAAGTATTCAAAGTCGATAAATTCAGGCAAGTCACCATATTGAATATTATTTTCCATCCTCACATCCTGGTGTTGCCGAGTATAATTTTCATTCATTTCAGTAATTCTAACCGCAGGAAACCCTTGCTGTACAAATGGTGTGTGATCTCCACCACGAAGAAATCGGTCATTTCGATAAATCATTACTACCTGAAGATTATCAACATATCTTTCTCCCACTTCTTTTACATATCGAGCTAGTTGTCGAGATTTACCATCATTCTCTAATCCAAGCGATCTAATTAAGGAAGCATTTTTTTCAGTTTCATAAGCTGGCAATCCTTCACTAAATACACGAACTTTTGTATTGTCAATGATATTAGTTTCGTTGCTATTATTGCTTCCCATTATATCATTGTTAAGAACAGCTTCAATATTCCAATTTCCCTTTTTTGCTTTTTCACTCAGGTAGGAAGCCCCTAGCAATCCTTGCTCCTCACCGCTTACTGCTACAAAAATAATAGTAGCAGGAAAATTTCGTGTACTCATTACTCTTGCACATTCAATTACCGCAGCTACACCGCTTCCGTCATCATTGGCGCCAGGAGCATCGCCTACTCGATCCATTACACTCGTTCTCATATTATCAAGATGGCCACTAATAACAAATAGTCGTTTGTCATTTAGGTCGGTTCCTTGTAAGGTTGCCATCACGTTCCCTAATACCAACACCTTGTCTACTCTTTTTCCATCGGGTTGTAATGTGGTAGTATCAATAATTGATGTCAATCTACCAGCAGACTTTTTAGCCATTTCATTGAATTTCCCTAACACCCAATTGCGTGCAGCAGCAATTCCATGTTGTGCATCGGTCTGTGTACTCAAGGTATTTCTTGTACCAAAGGCTACTAAGGTTTTGATATAGGATTGTAAAGAGTCTGCAGAAACTTCTTTAATCATTTTTTCAATTTCAGGATCGCGGTGGATAATAGTTTGAGCATGACCCTCTAGGAATAAAAATGAAAGACAAATAAAAATGAGCTGTTTCATATGATTCATGGCTGTTTTATATTTATTATTTTGCAATAGCTGATTAACCTTCCTGCAATTACTGCTTTTTGATGCATAAAAAAAATTACTTTTGCAATCTTGAGGCTAAAAATAATTATTTAGATTTAGTTAGCCGAGAGATTTTTTTGAAGTTTAAAACATTTGAATATGAGTAAAGGTCCGGTTTCTAATTTTATTGAGCATCATTACCGACATTTTAATGCCGCTGCCTTAATGGATGCTGCTAAGGGATATGTTACCCATCTAGATGAGGGGGGTAAAATGATGATTACACTTGCGGGTGCAATGAGTACTGCCGAATTAGGCTTAAGTCTTGCTGAAATGATTCGTCAGGATAAAGTTTCAATCATCAGTTGTACGGGTGCTAATCTAGAAGAAGACATTATGAATCTAGTGGCGCATAGCCATTACAAAAGGGTTCCTAATTATAGAGATTTAAGTCCGCAGGAAGAATGGGATTTACTTGAAAATCATTTTAATAGGGTTACGGATACTTGTATTCCTGAAGAAGAAGCATTTAGAAGACTTCAACAGCATATTCATAAAATATGGAAGGATGCAGACGATAAAGGTGAAAGTTATTTTCCGCATGAATACATGTACAAAATGTTGTTGAGCGGGGTATTAGAGCAGTATTATGAAATTGATCCAAAAAATAGTTGGATGTTGGCGGCTGCTCAAAAAAATATTCCAATTGTAGTTCCAGGATGGGAAGACAGTACGATGGGAAATATTTTTGCTTCTTACATTATAAAAAAGGAATTGAAAGCTTCCACTATGAAAGGGGGAATAGAGTATATGGTTTGGTTGTCGGAATGGTATAGAAATAATTCAGGTGGCAAGGGAGTAGGTTTTTTTCAAATAGGAGGAGGTATTGCTGGAGATTTTCCAATCTGTGTGGTGCCGATGATGTACCAGGATTTGGAATGGCATGATGTTCCTTTTTGGAGTTATTTCTGCCAGGTGAGTGATAGTACCACATCTTATGGTTCTTATTCCGGAGCGGTACCGAATGAAAAAATTACCTGGGGCAAACTAGATATTCATACACCCAAATTTATTGTGGAAAGTGATGCTACGATTGTTTGTCCATTAATTTTTGCATGGATTTTGGGCTGGTAGAATTATAGGTAGTACAAAAAAAATAGGCTTCCATTTTGGAAGCCTATTTTTTTATCTTGTGCCAGTCCCTAAGGGGATATCTCTTTTTAGCATTTCATCCCGATTAGCAATTTCCCAAGCGGTGTGAAAGATCATTCTTACTCTTTTCTCATACAATTCCCAGTTAATTTTTTCTACGGTATCAGTTGGTTTGTGATAATCAGCTTGTAACATACCATCATAATAAAACAAAATAGGCACTCCTAATTTTGCAAAATTATAATGATCACTTCTATAGTATATTCTATTCTGGTCATTAGGGTCATCATATTTATAATCTAATACTAGATGAGTATATTGATTATTTACCCCTTCATTAATGGCTTGTAATTCACTACTGAGTTTGTCATGACCGATTACATAAACATAATTCAGTGTATCATCTTTTTGTCTTTCAGTATCAATTCTTCCTACCATGTCTGTGTTTAAATCGACCGATGTTTTATCCAATGGGAAAACTGGATGATCGCCATAATATTCGCTACCCCATAATCCTTTTTCTTCACCACTAACCGTCATGAAAACCATTGTTCTTCTGGGGCCTTTTCCTGCTGCCTTTGCCTTTGCAAAAGCTTCTGCCATTTCAATAACGGCACAGGTTCCACTACCATCGTCATCAGCACCATAGTATATTTTACCATCATGTTTTCCAAGATGATCATAGTGACCTGTTAAAAAAACAAATTCATCTTTTTTATCAGTGCCTTCTATTATACCAATTACATTACTTGCATTGATTACGGTTCTTTTTTTAGTATATTTTAATGAGGCAGCAATATCTTTTTCAAATTTAGCTCCTTGGTCAAATGCTTGTCCAGATTTTGCAATCTTCAGCATTGCATCAAATTGATTGTTGAAAATGCTAGCAGCAAATGCATGCGATAGAATGGCATGATTTATTTTTTTCCCATCAGCGGAAGTTCTTGGGTAATAAACATTCGATTTAATATTGGACTCAATTGTTCTGGCCATAAAACTAGCCTGAGTAGAACTGATGACGAATGCGCCTGCAGCTCCTTTTGCCGCAGCAACTGCTAATTTTTTTTCTGTTCCAGGGTAAGTCCATTCTGAAATGCGGTTGGTTCCGCTTAAAAAGTATTTGCCATCTTTTTTTGGTTCACCTGAAAAGAAAACAACTATTTTTCCACTCACATCCTTTCCTGTATAATCAGAATAATTTTTATCATCAATGCCGTATCCTACTAAAATGATTTTATTACTTGTAAATGTGCCGGTTTCGCTAATATTGGCTTGACAGTAATAATCTTTTCCGAACTCGATTGTTTTACCGTCAATAGTCAATTCACTTTTAACAAGACTATCTTGGTAGAGAGGATACATTTGTTGGTAATTTTTTAATGCAGGCGCAGCCTTTAGGCCCAATAATTTAAATTGTTTTTCTATATAAGCTGCAGCCTTGCGTTGACCAAGTGTCCCTGTTTCTCTTCCTTCCATTTCATCACTAGCGATGATAGTTAGGTGTTTTTTTAAGTCTTTGGTCGTAATTGTAGCAGCATATTTGGCTGCATTGTTTGATTGAGTGAAACCAATAAAAGGGGTACTCATCAATACAAGAATAAACGAGAGTAGATTTTTCATTTTTAAAATTTTATTAAGACAATGAGAAATTTGAATTTAATTTTTTAAGGACGTCAATAATTTACAACAGGAATACAGTAGGGTATTAAGCAAAGTCAATTCTGAGGCATATTAATTTCTTAAGATAGCGTTGATTTGTTTCATTAATAGAAGCCTAAATTTTAGCAAGAAATTTTGTCCACCCTACTTTGATGACGACCTCCTTCGAAAGGAGTATTCATAAAAAGTTCCACCATGTTTTCAGCAACCGCTACAGTAACAAAGCGAGCAGGTATACAAAGAACATTCGCATCATTATGCTTGCGGGATAACTCAGCAATTTCTTCTGTCCAGCAGAGGGCTGCTCTAATTCCTTGGTGTTTATTTGCGCTTATCGCAACACCATTAGCACTACCACAGAGTAAAATTCCAAAAGCAGCTTCTCCCTTTTCAACAGACAGCGCAACGGGGTGAGCAAAATCGGGGTAGTCAACCGTATCGGCTGAATAGCAACCCAAATCTTTTAATAGCAAGCCTTTTGCTTTAAATATTGAAATCAATTTTTCTTTACATTCAAAGCCAGCATGATCTGAACCAATTGCAATGGGTAGGGTTAAATTAAAAGCCATTTTTTTATAATTATAAATTAGTTATTCGTGATTATTTAATATTAGCTCCATTCTTTTTCTTCATCTTTCTTTCTTTTCTTTTCCACTCGAGTAGCTAAAAGGATACTTATCCAGTAAAGTAACAATAGCGGAAGGGCCACTAAAAATTGGCTGGTCCAGTCTGGAGAAGGGGTAATAATCGCTGCTACTACCAGTATGATTACGAAAGCGAATTTGAAATATTTTTTTAAAAAGCTTCCCGTAATCAATCCAATTTTTGCGAGTACATAGGATAGTACAGGCAATTCAAAAGCAATTCCACAACCTAACATTAAGTTAGTGAGACTATCAATATAATCATCTATTGCTGGGCGATAGACAATCATACCAGTTTTCCCTAAAGAAAAACTGGCTAAAAAGTTAAAGGTAAAAGGGGCTAACAAAAAATAGCCGAAAGCTGCGCCAGTAAAGAAGCATAGGGAAACCCAAAAAATACTTCCAGTGCCGTATCTTCTTTCTTTGGGAGATAAAGCAGGTTTTATGAAGCGCCATACCTCCCAAAATATATAGGGAAAGGCTGCAATGATTCCTCCTATCATCGCAATGGAGATGGCAGAGGTAAAAGTTCCATTTACAGTGGTAACCTGAAAATCAATTTTAACAGGAGGCATACAGAGACTATCTCCTAGGTGAAGCCAGTTACCAAAGCGACAAAGGGCTCCATAAGTAAAGAAGTCTTTATTAGCGGGAGCTAAAATAATATTATCATATACCCAATCGATGTATACAAAAATTGCAATAGCTGCTACTAACCAGGCAATGATAGAACGCATAATATGCCAACGCAATTCTTCAATGTGGTCAAAAAAGGTCATTTCTGATTCCTCTTCATTTTTTTCCTTTCCACTTATTCTTTTAAAGAAAGATTTTCTTTCTGATGCACTTGTAGCCACTTCAATAAATTAAATATATTATAAACTATGTTTATTGCTCGATTCTAAAATTGGGTTAAAGGTAAAACTCTTTTACCATTGTAGGAATAGATTGTCAGGCAACTACTTTTTTAATAAAATCAGCAAAATCAACTATTAATATAAGTTCCATAACATTTTTTTTTAATGTTGTATTTCTCCATGTAATGAAGCTAGATAGTTTAATGATTACCTGAAGTATGATCTGTTTTAGTAAGACGAGCTATCAATTTTTTCAGAATGAATTAGTAGTAATATTCAAATAAGAGAAGCGCTATCAATTATTTCTATATAAAAAATCAGCCCCTGTAGAAACAAGGGCCGTTTACCAAAACTAACTGCTTATGTGAAAAAGTTGAATTAAAATATTATTATAAATAAGGAAATTAAACAATATATTTAGATTAAAATATATATGTAATTCTTATTCTATGGATATAAAGTTAATATTTTCAATTAACTGTTGGATTAGAATTGTAAATTTTATTTGGCTTTAACAAAAATTTACAGTTGACTGCATACTTTTTGCAAAAAGGGCTAAGTTTTAGGACAACTTGGGGTTAGTCTAAGATCGGTCAATAAAGGCCTGGACTCCCTAATTTAACTAGGGGTTGCCATTTTTTCTGCATTTTCAGCAAATTGCAAGGCGTCAATGAACTCCTGAACCTCACCATTTAATACATTATCTAAGTTATAAACCGTAAGTCCAATTCGGTGATCGGTCACTCTGCCTTGAGGGAAATTATAGGTTCTAATTTTAGCACTTCTATCACCGGTGCTTACCAAGCTTTTTCTTTTATGGGCAATAGCTTCCTCTGCTTTACGAACCTCCTCATCATACAGACGAGTCCTAAGCATGTCCATTGCTTTTTCTTTGTTACCCAACTGACTCCTTTCAGTTTGACACATGACTACAATACCTGTTGGCTTGTGGGTTAAAAACACTTTTGTTTCCACCTTATTTACATTTTGACCACCCGCTCCACCACTTCTAGCGGTTTCCATTTTTACATCACTTTCTTTTAGTTCAAAATCCACTTCTTCCGCTTCGGGCATTACTGCAACAGTTGCCGCACTCGTGTGAACCCTACCACTGGCTTCAGTATCAGGTACCCTTTGAACCCGGTGAACACCACTTTCAAATTTCATAGTACCATATACATCATCGCCTACTACTTCTACCTGAACTTCTTTATAGCCACCTGCGGTTCCTTCGCTTTCACTAAGTAAAGCAGTTCTCCAACCCTTTTTTTCACAATATTTTAAATACATTCTTAATAGGTCTCCAGCAAAAAGGGATGCTTCATCACCTCCAGTGCCAGCCCTTATTTCTAAAATGGCATTCTTTTCATCATAAGGATCTTTTGGAATAAGCATATTGCGCAGGGCTTTCTCTAATGCTTCCTTCTTTTCATCCAACACTGGTAATTCTTGTTTGGCGAGATCTCTCATTTCTGCATCGTCACCACTCAATACTTCCTTGTTGAATTCAATGTCGTCCAATAAACGAACATAGGCATCTCTAGCCTGAACAATTTTTTCTAAACTGCGGTATTCTTTACTGATGGAAGTAAATTTTTTATTGTCACTTACAATTTCAGGATTGGTTAATGCCACTCCCAAATTGTCAAAACGTCCTTTTATCGCATCTAATTTATCTAACATAATATATTTTTGAATCCTATGCGCTAACAATAGGAGCTAAAAAATCTTCTTAATAGGTTGAATCGTTTAATAAAAATGACAGCTGATTCATTCAATTGCCCCCATTATTTTTATTAATCTTTATTGGCCTTTTTATTTTTTATTTAAGAACTTTAGCAATTATAAATTGCATTGCTTTTATAATTAGCCGCAAATTTACATTATATCAACGAATCATTTTGTACAGAAAATTCACAGCAGACTATATTTTTACCGGATATGAAATACTTTCAGCGCCTGCTGTGTTAATTACGGATAGGTCTGGCGTTATTATTGACCTAGTAAATACCAAAGATGCCGGCGATGGAATTGAGGAATTAAACGGTATGATTAGTCCTGGTTTTGTAAATGCGCATTGTCATCTTGAATTAAGTCATTTAAAAGGAAGGATTCCAGAAAATACAGGCCTGGTAGACTTTGTACAGCAGGTAATGACTGGTCGATCTAAGGGAAATGAGCAGCAGCTGGAAGCAATGGAGGAAGCAGATAGGAAAATGTACCAATCGGGCGTTGTAGCGGTGGGTGACATTTGCAATTCGATGGATTCTATTGCTGTAAAGCAATCAAGCAAACTCTTATGGCATAATTTTATCGAGGTAAGCGGATTTGTAGGTGAGGCGGCAAATTCTAGATTAGACGCGATGAAATTGGTATTTGAACAATTCAAAAATGAACTCCCTTCTCATCCTGCAACCCTTTCTCCTCATGCACCCTACAGTGTTTCCAAAAATCTATTTCATTTGCTTAATGAAAATACTGCAGGGCAGTTAATTACCATTCATAACCAGGAATGTGCTGCCGAGGATCAACTTTATTTAGCTAAGGAAGGCGGATTCTTATCACTCTATAAAAATTTCGGAATCGATATTACTTCTTTTGAGCCTACTGGCAAATCGAGTTTTCAAAGTTGGCTTCCGTATTTTGATAAGCAACAATCGATATTATCAGTTCATAATACTTTTACCAATGAAAGCGATCTTGATTTTTTGAATAAATTTTCAGAAAATCAACAGTCATTATTTAGTCATTGCATTTGTATAAATGCCAATCAGTATATCGAGAAAAAAACTCCTCCCATTCAAATGCTGATGAATAGTAATTGCAATATTGCCATAGGTACAGATAGTCTTGCAAGCAATCACCAGTTGAATATTTTAGAAGAGCTAAAAACCATTCAGCTTTCTAGTAATCTTGATATTCCATTGTCTACTCTTTTACAATGGGCAACCATCAATGGTGCCAAGGCCTTGCAACTTGATTCGTTGGTAGGAAGTTTTGAAAAAGGCAAAAAGCCTGGAATTGTTTTGATAGAAAATAGTCAATCGCTTCAGCTAAATCAACAGTCCTCCGCCAAACGAATAGTATAGCATTAAAAAACTTCTTGTAAAATCGCCAGTGTTTTCATTTGTCCAAAATCGGTGATGTGGAGAGCGTAGTAAATGAGGTAATGCGCTAATAAGGCCCTTCTTGTATCCTGGTGAAATTTAAACTGATTTAATTCATCCGGGTGCATTGCTTTTAAAAGCTGAGAGGTAATTTCAGCATATTTTCCTTCAATAAAATGTGGATGTTCTGGATTTCTTGCCACGAAATTGCCTTCTTCTAAATCTAAAATGGTTAATTCGTCTTCGTAATTGTCATTCATCTTGAATCCGAAAAATTGTGGCAATTGAAGTGAAAAGTACAAAGCAAAGTTCGCAGTCACTTCCTTTTCAGCCGAGTCTAGTTGTATTAAAATATCTTCGCAAAAATGAAATAGAGAAGTATTTTGTTCTGGTTGTTTCAAGCATTTTTGTAACAGTTCTACAATATAGAGGGCAAGACTATTTTTAATAACGTCACTCAAGACTTCTTGGAATAAAAAGTCCCATTTAAATTCTTTTATTCGTTGCATCGATTTTTGATCGCTATGGTAAACCACCAAATCTAAAATAGCGCCAGGTTGAAAATGATTTGCTTTGGCAGAAGATTTTTTAGCAGTCCTTACCCCATTTACCATATAGGTTTGTAGGCCGAAAAGCTCGGTAAACACCGTTACTACTAAGCTTGTTTCACCATATTTGATGGTTCTTAAAACGATTCCTTTTGTTTTATGCGTCATGGCGCTAAATCTTCAGCAGAATTTTATGATTGGGTGATCTTAATCGACAGTAAAAATAGGAAACATTCAGCTGCTCTGCTCATAGGATAATTGATTATAGATTTAATTAGTCCGAATTCCTAAGGTTTTAAGGATTGAATTTGACACTATCAGCGTTTTTTTGGAATTATGAAAAAATTTCAAAATATCCCATCAAATAACCTAGCAAATGCCGGCTTCTTTTAAATATTTTATCAGACTAATAATCAAATTCAAGAATTCTATATAAAATCCATTTAAATCAATTCAATTAAATAGTTTTTCTTTGCAAAACTATATCACCAATCAGTTAAATATGTGGAAACGCTTAGGAACCCTAGTAATTAAAAACCGATTACCCTTATTAATAATATTATTTGTTGTTACTGGCATAATGGGATTTTTTGCTAGTAAAGTTAAACTGAGTTATGAATTTGCTAAAGCAATTCCAATTGACAATCCCAAATACCAGGAGTATAAGTTATTCAGAGAAAAATTTGGTGATGATGGTAACGTGTTAGTCCTAGGTATTCAAACCGATCATTTTTTTGATTTGAATACTTTTTCTGCTTACAATCTTTTACAAAAGCAATTAAAGAAAGTAGCAGATGTAGAGGATGTATTGAGTGTTCCTACTTCTATTAATCTTCAAAAAGATTCGGTAACCGAGAAGTTAAATGCGGTTAAAATATTTGCAGATGGTATTGAAACTCAAACAGCACTTGATTCTGCGAGTAAAATATTTTTGAATCTCCCCTTTTATAATTCTCTTTTATACAATACTCAAACCCATGCATATTTAATGGGGGTAAGAATTAATAGAGATTCGCTCAATTCTCCAAAGCGCTCAAAAATTGTGATGGATATTACAAAGGCAGCTAATGATTTTGAAAAAAATACTAAAATCGAAGTTCATCTCAGCGGACTACCGCTAATAAGAACGGTAGTAGCCGATAGATTACAAAAAGAAATGAAAATATTTTTAATTGGCTCTTTATTATTAAGCGCTTTAATTTTATTACTATTTTTTCGTTCTTTCAGTACGATGCTGCTTTCATTATTAGTGGTGATACTCGGAGTAATTTGGAGTCTAGGGGTATTGCAGTTGTGCGGGTATAAAATAAGTTTGCTAACGGCATTAACACCGCCCCTGGTAGTGGTAATCGGAATTCCCAATTGTATTTATTTTATCAATAAGTATCATAGTTCCTTTTTGAGCAGCAGAGACAAAAACCAATCACTAATAGATATGGTTAGTAAAATGGGAGTGGTCACCTTGTTTTGTAATATTTCAGCAGCTATTGGATTTGCAGTTTTTGCACTTACTAAAAGTGCTGTATTGCAAGAATTTGGAGTGGTAGCGGGAATTAGCATCATGTTGATTTTTGTGATTTCCTTTATTTTATTACCCGCCGCATTGAGTTATTTACCAGCTCCTAAGCCTGCACATACTAAGTATCTTGACAATAAATGGCTGACTAGTTTTTTATTGAAAATAGAAAAATGGGTGGTTCATCATCAAAAGCCAGTCTATATTATTACAGGATTTGTAGTGGCATTTTCTATTGTTGGAATTTTTAAGTTAAACACAGTAGCTTTTATTGTCGATGATTTACCGAAGACGGATAAAATATATACGGATATGAAGTTTTTTGAAAAAAACTTTAAGGGAGTAATGCCATTAGAGATTGTGGTGGATACAAAAAAGCGAAATGGATTAAGTGGGATGCGCGCGCTTTCAGTTTTTGAAAAAGTTGACTCCTTCTCCCAATATATAGCTGCTCAAAAAGATATGAGTCGGCCACTAAGTCTTGCTGAAGGATTAAAATTTGCTAAGCAGGCTTTTTATGAAGGCGACTCTACGAATTACCGATTACCCAATAGCTTTGACGGTGCTTTTGTAGGAGAGTATTTACGTCCAAACAAAAATGATAGTGGGAGAAAAAATAATTTTTCAAAGATGCTATCTTCTTTTATTGATAGCGCTCGACAAACCACTCGTATCAGTGTGAATATGGCAGACCTTGGTACCAAGCAGTTACCAATTGTTTTAAATGGTATCAATGAAAGAGCCAATCAATTATTTGACACTAGCTTATTTAAAGTGCAGTTAACTGGAACGAGTATTACTTTTTTAGAAGGTAGCAGCTTTATTATTAGCGGTTTGAAAGAGAGTATAGCTTGGGCGTTTTTGCTGATATCACTTTGTATGCTTTATTTATTTAAATCGGCAAGAATTTTACTTTGCTCTTTAATTCCTAACTTGATTCCTTTGGTGATAACTGCTGGAATAATGGGCTGGGTGGGGGTTCCGCTTAAACCTTCAACCGTACTAGTCTTTAGTGTGGCATTAGGAATAGCCATTGATATTACGATTCGCTTTCTAGTAAATTACAAGCAAGAGTTACCTGCCTACGGAAATGATATTCCTGCAACGGTAACGGCAACGATTCAAAATACGGGGCTTAGTATTGTTTATACTTCTTTAGTTTTAATAGCAGGATTTATTATATTTTGTTTTAGCAGCTTTGGTGGAACCATTGCTTTAGGTTGGCTAACTTCAGTTACCTTATTGGTAGCTACGATTACAAACCTTGTTTTACTGCCTGTATTATTATTAAATCTGCGAAAAAAATAGGTTGATATTTTTAATATTCTGGAGCTAAGGGGATTAATAAATTATTGGTAGTATTTATTTTATTAATTCTTGCAACTTGATGTGTAAATCATTTTCTCTTAAATTAGTCGCAATAATTTTACCCTGCGGATCAACTAAAACATTATAAGGAATCCCTTCAATTCCATAGAGAGCAACAGCGGCACTACTCCAATATTTTAAATCACTGATATGATACCAAGTAAGATTATCTTCTACTATCGCCTTTGTCCATTGCGCTTTTTCTTTATCAAGTGAAACGCCTAAGACAGTAAAATTTTTATTTTTAAACTCATTATAGGCTTTCACAACATTTGGATTTTCGCCTCTACAAGGACCACACCAGCTTGCCCAAAAATCAACAAGTACGTATTTTCCACGGAGCATGCTTAAAGAAAAAGGCTTACCACTAGTATCTACCATCGTAATTTCAGGAGCCATTCCACCTACTTTAGGTAATGATTTATTCTGGACAATTAATTGTTTGTATTGAGCCACGATGGTAGCGATTGCTTGATTAGTCGGGAAACGTTTAGTTAATCCGCCAATAGCTATTTCAATTTTTTCAGGCTCAATATCCCGAGTATAGCCTAAACTAAATAATGCCATTACTGCATTGCTAGTTGTATCTAAATAGCGAAGAATGGATTGTTGAAATTTAGCTTGTTTACTTACAATATCTCCTTGCATTGCTAGATACATACTGTCGGATGGTAGCGGATTTTTGTATTGTTGAAGAATGGAAGCTTTATCTTCCAGCTCTTTTCTTTGCTTTTCTATATCTGCCATGAATGTTCTAAGTAAATAATTCGCTTGAGTACTAAACATTGCATTCTCGATTGAAAGTGAATTTAAATCAGCAGAAAACGGAATGGATGGTTGATCATTGATAAAAATAAAGGCAGCTTGGCTTTTTTCAAGTCGCAAACGATATAGGCCTTCTTCAGGGGCTAATGCAGTCAATGAAAATTTGCCATTTTTAATTTCAGCAGTATCAAGCACAGCAGGATCTTTTTGACTAAAATATAGTTCTTCTAAATAGATCTGTTGGTCAGGGGTATTTTTTAGTTCTCCAGTAACGGTAAACTGACCTTTTTGAACAGAAGGACTACAAGAAAATAAAAAAACAAGGCTGGTAAGGAGTACTAAAATTTTTTTCATTTCGAGAATTAATTTAATTTTTCGGCTAATAATTTATTGACTACGTTCATATCTGCTTTTCCTTTACTCAATTTTTTCACTTCACCTGCAAATAGTCCGATAAGACCTTTTTTTCCACTTCGGTATTCTTTTACTTTATCAGGCATTTTATTGATTACTTCATCAACCCAGTTAGCAACAGAATCATTATTACTTTCTTGAAGTAGATTTAATTCTGTAGCTACCTCCAATGGATTTTTTTGAGGTGCCTGAATGAGTGCGGATAAAATTTTTGTAGAGGCGATACTAAAATTCACTTTACCATCATTCACTAATTGAATTAAAGAAGCAGTTTTTTCCGGACTAAGCGGAAAGGCTTCCAACTCAATAGAATGATCATTTAGATAGGATTTGATTGGACCCATTAACCAATTAACAGCAGCTTTGTAGTTGGTTGTATATTTAATTATTTCCTCAAAATAGTTTACTAAAGCCTTGTCACTACAAATCACCTGAGCATCATATGGAGCAAGTTGAAACACTTCTTTATACTTTATCTCTAAAGCTTCTGGAAGTGCTGGAAGCGAATCCTTTACTGCTTGTAAAAACTGATCGGTAATATGAAATGGCGTAAGATCGGGATCGGCAAAATAGCGATAGTCATCTGCATCTTCTTTACTGCGCAAAGAAAAAGTAGTATTATTATCGGCATCAAAGCTCCTTGTTTCTTGAATGATGGATGCACCACTTTCAACAATGTCAATCAGTCGATTTACTTCTAGATCGATTGCTTTTTTTACATTGCGAATACTGTTAAGATTTTTCACTTCTACTCGGGTGCCTAATTTTTTTTCACCTTTCAGTCGAATTGAAATATTTGCATCACATCGCATACTACCTTCTTCCATATTTCCATCACATATTTCAAGCCAGCGAACAAGGCGTCTTAATTCAGTGATATAGGCAAATGCTTCTTCGCTGCTATGGAGATCTGGTTCACTAACAATTTCAAGTAAGGGTACACCGGCTCGGTTTAGGTCGATGGCGGTATAATTTTCGTCTACATCATGTAGACTTTTTCCTGCATCTTCTTCAATATGGATTCGATTAAGTTGAACACTGCGTTGCTGATTATTGATGTTTATTTTTACAACACCATTTTTGCAGATCGGAGTGGTATGCTGACTTATTTGGTAACCTTTTGGAAGGTCGGGATAAAAATAGTTTTTGCGAGCAAAATAATTTTCCTGTTCAATTTCGCAGTTTAATGCTAAGCCCAGTTTAATGGCAAATTCGATAGCTTTTTTATTCATCCTGGGCAGGGTGCCGGGGTGAGCTAAAGTAATGGGGCTAATATGGGTATTGGGTGCTGCACCAAAAGAGGTGCTATCCCCACAAAAAAGTTTGCTATTCGTTTGCAATTGAGCATGCACTTCCAGGCCAATTACTACTTCGTATTTATCATTTTTCATTGCAGTACAAAGGTAAGGAAGTTCCCGGTGAGTCACTCCCTCCGGTGAGTCACTCCCTCCGGTGAGTCACTCAAGCCGGTGAGTCACTCCCACCAGTGAGTCACTGCCACCGGTGAGTCACTCCCACCGGTGAGTCGCCCCCACCAGTGAGTCACTGCCACCGGTGAGTCACCGGAAGGCGATTACAGATCTACCGTTTTTATTTTTTTGGGATATTTAACCTCAAAAGTCATCTCCTTACCCCCTCTTTTCGCTTTGATAGTATACCCATTTTTTGAGGGAGAAGGACGAAGCTCTTGTCTTGCATCGTCTGTATTATTAACTTTAACGCCCCCTATTGAAACTAAAACATCACCTTTTTGTAAACCTGCTTTTTCTGCAGCTGATTCTTTTTCGATATCAATCACTTTTACTCCTTCCCCTTCTTCTAGATCCTGTATTCTAAGCCCTAATTTTCTTTGATTAGGCATAGCGTATGTTGACTGGTTATCTAATTTTAATTCGAATTTTTTTCCAGGGGAACTAAAATCTCTTCCTCCTTTCCCATCCTCAATAATGATCATTTTTTCCATCGGATTTCCTTTCGTATTTGGAATGGCTAACACTTTCCCCATGTCAGAAGATCCATTCATAGTGATAGTTTTTTTAATACTCCTCCTTTCTCCTAACGCTACTTGCACCGTTGATTTTTTTCCATTTCTAGTATAATATAATTTAACTAGTTCTTTTGCTTTTTTGGACCCTATCACCTCTGCAAGCTTTGCTGGATCAGTGATATCGGCTTCTCCAACTTTAGTAATAATATCGTCTTTTTGAAGTCCAGCTTTTTCAGCGGCACTTTCTTTTGTAACTTCTAAAACTCTTGCTCCTTCGGTAGCTTTCTCTGTTAATAATCCTAAAAACGGAGTCACTTCTTCTTTCTCCTCTTGGAAATTTTTAAGGAAATCACCTCCCATTTCTAGGTCCTTGAAATTAAATTGACGTTTAATGATTTCTTCTCCATCATCACCTTTGATAATAATAGTCTGGAGAATGCTGGTGTCAAATTTCATATTATCGAATGAGCCCATCGGAGAACCATTGATAATTATTTGCTCTCCTTTTTCTCCTTTGTCTTTTGTGATGGTGACGGTTACTGTTTGCTCTTTCTTTTCTTTTCCAGACAAACTTTCACCTGATACTTGCTTCTTGGAATCACCCTGTTTTTCAATTCTAACTTCAATTTCTTTCTTTTGCTCCTGAGCATATAATCCAGAAGATAGTAAGGTGAATACCATTAGCACAATTAGTAGAGATTGCATTTTTTTCATAACCAAGTTTTTATTTTTTTAAAATTACCAGTGTTTTTTTTCAAAATTATTTTAAGGCAAGTCTTTTTGAAAAGTTTTAACAGGTAAAAAATAGGTATTGTTATTTCAAGCTAGAGTAAAGATTTGATCGTCTCAATTACTTTCAACAGGTGGCTACTATTTTGTCCTCCAGCAGTAGCAATCGTAGCCTGTCCACCACCACCTCCTTGTATTAAGCCGGCCACCTGTTCTTTGATCAATTTAGCAGCATCTATTTTTTTTGAAGCTACCACTGATTCAGAAATGCCAATAGCTACAAAGGCCTTTCCTTCTATGTTTGCACAAAGTACTACCACATGATCCTGCAATTGATTTTTGCAGTCTACACATAATTTTTTTAAAGAATCTGCGCTACTAACCTCTATAATTTCTCCGATAAAATTTATTTTATCAATCAGTTCATTTCTTTGTAGTAATTCATTGCGAATGCCTACTAATTGCTTTGCTTCTAAACCTTCAATTTTTTTAGAAAGAGAACTGTTTTCTGAACTTAGATTCTCAATATATTTTTGAAGATTGATCGGATTCTTTAAGAATGTTTTGATCGCATTTAATTCTGAAAATGTTTCATGAATGTACTGCGATGCTGCATATCCACAAACGGCTTCAATTCTGCGAACACCAGCTGCTACCGCTGTCTCATGCTTTATTTTAAAAACACCTAACTCACCTGTATAACCTATATGAGTTCCTCCACACAATTCTATAGAGTATTCTGGATCCATTATTACTACTCTTACCGTGTCTCCATACTTTTCACCAAACAATGCCATTGCCCCTAGTGCAATGGCTTCATCCTTATGCATAGAGCGAATGACTACCGGAACATTTTCCCTGATTTTTTCATTCACTATTTTTTCGACTGCCGCTATTTCTTCATCGGTTACTTTAGCAAAATGTGAAAAGTCAAAACGAAGTTGTTCGTCATTGACAAGACTTCCTTTTTGAGCCACATGCTTACCTAATGTATTGCGAAGGGCAGCATGCATTAAATGCGTTACACTGTGATGCACAGAAATTGATTTCCTTCTTGCTGCGTTTACTTTAGCTACTAGCGTTTCATTAATTGAACTAGGTAGTTGATCGGTAAAATGGATGATTAAATCATTTTCTTTTTTTGTATTGGTAACCTCGATAGTCTCTTTTCCAAAATGAAGAGAACCCGTATCGCCTACTTGACCACCGCTTTCAGCATAAAATGGAGTAGCAGCAAGAATTAATTGATAGAATTCCTTTGACTTAGAAGATACTTTGCGGTATTTGATGACTGAGGTTTCAACTTCTAATGAATCATATCCTATAAATTGATTCGCAGTGTTTTCAACTAGCGTAATCCAATCTTCTGTATCAAGCACCGCTGCAGACCGACTACGATTTTTTTGTTGCTGCATTTCTTTTTGAAAACCAGCTTCATCAACTTTTAAATTATTCTCAGAGGCAATGAGCATAGTTAAATCAAGCGGAAAACCAAAAGTGTCATATAGTTCAAATGCAATAGCTCCTTCAATTACTTTGGTAGATTGTGATTGCTGAATCGTTTCATCTATTCTTTTTAATCCTTTGTCAAGCGTCCTTAAAAAAGCCTCTTCTTCTTCTTTCACCACTTTACTTACAAAATCTAATTGTTTGATCAACTCTGGGAAAACATTTTCAAATTGTTTCGCTAATAAAGGGAGTAGTTGAAACAATAGCGGTTGTTTATAATCTAAGTAAGAATAATAGTAGCGGACAGCCCTTCTTAAAATTCTTCTTATCACGTAACCAGCTCCTGTATTGGAGGGTAGCTGCCCATCTGCAATGGCAAAACTAATCGCTCGGATATGATCAGCGAGTACACGAAAGGCTACGGCTCCTTCCCAACCACTACCAACAGAAGTCTTTCCGGAAGCGGCTTTAGAAGAATCTGCAGGAGTTAAAGTAGGATCATAAATTTTACCCGTTATCTTTTCAATCGCCTTGATGGTACCAGTAAAAATATCTGTATCGTAGTTACTTGTTTTACCTTGTAATACTCTTACAAGTCTTTCGAATCCCATTCCCGTATCAACATGTTGTGCAGGAAGAGGTTCGAGGCTTCCATCTTTTTTTCGGTTGAACTGTATAAATACGTTATTCCAAATTTCAATTACCTGAGGATGATCATTGTTCACTAACTTACTTCCTTCAATTTCTTTTCTTTCTTCTGCAGGTCTGCAGTCTACATGAATTTCAGTGCAGGGACCACAGGGACCCGTGTCGCCCATTTCCCAAAAATTATCTTTTTTATTTCCTAATAAAATTCTTTCTTCAGGAACAAATTTTTTCCATTCGTTGAAAGCTTCTTCATCTTTAGGCAATCCTTCTTTTGCATCTCCTTCAAAAATGGTTACATATAATTTATCCTTGTCTAATTTGTATACTTCAGTCAGTAATTCCCAGCTCCAGGCGATAGCTTCTTTTTTAAAATAATCACCAAAGCTCCAATTGCCTAACATCTCAAACATGGTATGATGGTAGGTATCTACGCCCACTTCTTCCAAATCATTGTGTTTACCACTTACCCGAAGACATTTTTGGGTATCGGCAGCACGCTTAAAAGGGGCAGGTTTATTACCTAAGAAGTAGTCTTTAAATTGGTTCATTCCTGCATTGGTAAACAAAAGGGTGGGGTCATCCTTTAATACAATGGGTGCAGATGGAACGATGGCATGCTCCTTGTTTTGAAAGAAATCAAGGAATTGCTGCCGTATTTCGGCTGCTGTTAAATCGCTATTCACTGAAGCAGTTATCTTTTTTTCGTCATTTTGGGACATATACCTATCAATTTTTGGATTTTTTTTGCAATAGTTCCTTCTATCTTTGCTCGTGAAACATTTGCTCGGCGCAAAGGTAAAGAATTCAGTGTTGAGTTGATGAAGGGGCATATAAAATGAGCTGAAGCGTGATTATTTAAAGATTAAACGTAAATTCAACTTTCTAAAAAATTACAAATTCTCCGAGTTTGGGGCAATGAAAAAGATAAAATATTTTTATAATACCAATACGCTTCGCTATGAAAAGCTGGTAACTCCTCTCCGGGTATTACTACTAAGGGTATTTGGTTTTTTTTCGGTGCTACTAGTTAGTTCTGCCCTAGTGATATGGATTTACACTAAATTTATCCCAAGACCGTCAGATAAAGAATCGAATTTGAGGCTAGAATTAATGAAGGATAATTATGCCGTTTTAAATGAAAAGGTAAAAGTACTTCAGGAGCAAATGGCTGGTTTAGAAAAGAGGGACAATGAAGTGTATCGATCCATCTTTGAGGCAAAACCATTGCCAGATAGTGCTAGAGCTAAGCTGACAGAAAAGAAAAAAGAGGTGGACAAGGTAAACGTGATGAATGATGATTTGCTGGGTAAGGACATAGCAGTTTCGTTAAATAATATTAGCGCAAGGATTGTTTACCAGATTAATAGCTATAAGCAAATTGAAAAGCTGATTAATAATCAGGAAAACAAATTGGCTAGCATTCCGGCTATTCAACCGGTGAGTAATAAAGATTTGACTAGAATTGCAAGCGGATTTGGCTATCGGATACATCCTATTTATGGTATCCCTAAAATGCATGAGGGGCTTGATTTTACTGCTAGCCAAGGCACGCCTATTTATGCAACGGGTGATGGAAGGGTGACTACAGCAGGTAATGCAGTAGGTAAAGGAAACCATGTAATTATTAATCATGGCTATGGATACGAATCGGTTTATATGCATATGGTACGTATAAAGGCAAAAGATGGCGAATCGGTAAAAAGAGGACAGATTATTGGATGGGTAGGCAACTCTGGACTTAGTTCGGGTCCTCATTGTCACTATGAAGTTCATATATTTGGAAGACCGGTTGACCCTGTTTACTTTTTCTTTAATGACCTGAATGCAGAACAATATGATCGCTTACTTAAACTTGCAGCCACTGGTAGTGCTAAAAGTTTTGACTAATTTTTAAATCATGGCATTTAAACAAATAGCACTAGATTTTGGGGATTTACCTCAGAAACCTAAGCCGGAAAATATTTTAATTCCGGAAAAGAAAGTATTGCCTAAAAAAGAACTGCTTCCTGAAGTAAAAGAGCCGGTTGAGTCAGAAAAATTGGTTGAGCAAAAACCTTTGCCTGAATTAGAAGTAGTGGCTGAAATGGATGTCATTTTAGAAAGACAAGCAGTACCTATCCAGCCAAAATCTTCTCCAAAGCCTTCTTCTAATAAACCAGCAGTTAAAATTGCTGCTGAAAAAATAAAGTCAACTAGAGGTAGAAAGAGTGTAAAGGAAATGAGTGAAGGAGTCGCGTTGATTGAGGTGCCAGAAGATGATGTCTTATTTCAAAAAATGTACTATACCATTGGCAAGGTGGCCGATATGTTTAAGGTTAATCAATCATTGATTAGGTTGTGGGAAAACGAGTTTGATGTATTGAAACCCAAAAAGAATGGAAAAGGTGATCGTTTATTTAGACCAGAGGACATCAAAAATATCCAGCTCATTTATCATTTAATGAGAGAAAGGAAATACACAATGGAAGGAGCTAAGGATTTTATTAAAAATAATAAAAAATCAACTGAAAAATTTTCAACCATCCAGTCGTTGAAAAAATTGAAGGAATTTTTAATAGAGATGAAAGCCAATCTCTAAAATCGTAATCTAGTTCACTTTATCTGCTGCATAAGATAATTCAATCTTAAGCTCTTCTAATACTTCTTTAATCTGCAAGTGAATGTTCTGTTTCAATGATTCATATTGAATCATGGGCGTTATAGGCGTTAGGTATTCAATGTTAATTTGAAGTCCAGTTTTAGTGATTTCTTTAAAATAAACATTTTGAGAAATCAAGTCTGTAGGCTGTTGTTGTAAAATTAATTGTATTGCTTCAATAGCTTTTTTAATATCACTTGAATTAGTTTTTTGAGAAAGCTCGATAATTATTTCAGCCCTTCTTTCCGTTCTTGTACTGAGGTTATCCACTATACTGTCTACCATCTGCTTATTCGGAACACTTACCAATGTTTTTTCGGAAGTCCTGATCTTAGTGCTTCTTAATCCTATTCGTTCAACATTGCCCGATATGGAATGTATTTTAAGGTCGTCACCGGTTTTAAAAGGCTTGTCAAAAAAGATAATAAAAGAGGCAATAATATTCTCTAAACTTTCTTTTGCAGCAAGGGCTAATGCAGCACCTACAATGCTAAGGCCAGTTAATAGGTTGCCAATATTTTGACCGAAAGTAAATTTAAGTAAAAGTAAAAATCCAATAATCCCCAATATCACTTTTAGAAAATCTCTAAAAAATACAATTAACTGATCATCGCTTTTGTCCTCTGTTAAACTTGCTTTTGATTCTAGTACGAGAGCTATAAAATCTATTAAACGAAGTTGTAGCCAAGTAAAAACAAGTACAATTATTGTAATGCCAATTTTTTCAAATATCAGTTGGGTGCTGATATGGTATAGGTTGAAAAAGAATACTGCTGGAAAATTTAATTTATCAATACTGAATACAGCAATGAGTGTAAGAACAAACCATTGTAAGGGTGCTAATAATAAATCTATAAAACTCTTTTTATCAACCGATTTCCATGTTTTATAAACCATTCTATAAAGTAAGGAAGCCAGATAACGGGACACGTATTTTTTTAGAAGCAACGCTAGCAATATAACGCCTGCTACCAATAACCATTTACCTATCGTGTTGTCTAAATAAATTTCTTCTAAAAATTTCATGTAAAAATTTTAATGGAGTACAATGGTATACAGGGCAAAATTAAAAAAATATTTGAAAAGGCTACTTTACTAGATGTTAAAATCATTCATAACATCCAATATTTCTGGTTAGTGATTAGTTTTATTGCTTGGCGAATTAAAATATTTCAATGCTAAATTTTGGCCATCGAATACTGCGTAACTATTGTAGTTGATCCACTCTCCTAAATTAATATACCGACTCTTTTCATTAAGCGCAAAATCAATGGGTAAGTGTCGATGTCCAAAAATAAAATAATCATAGGGCTCTTTCTTCAATACCTCTTTAGCGTAAACGATGAGCCATTCATTCTCTTCACCTAAAAAACGCTCTGGCTCACGCGTGGCGGCTATTCTGCTTTTTTTAGAAAAGTAATTTGCGATTCCTAATCCAATTACAGGTGGGATCATTCCAAAAAAAGATTGGCAAATTTTGTTGCGGAATATTTTTTTCAAAAATTTGTATCCCTCATCTCCAGGACCTAATCCATCTCCATGTCCAATCAAAAACTTTTTACCACTAAATTCAAAGGCAGTGGGCTCAAAGTATACGGGTATATTTAGTTCAGATTGAAAATAGTTGCGCATCCACATATCGTGGTTGCCAACAAAAAAATGAATTGGAATTCCTGCGTCTGTTAGTTCAGCTAATTTTCCTAAAATTCTAATATATCCTTTAGGGACTACCGTTTTATATTCAAACCAAAAGTCAAACAAGTCGCCTACAATAAATATTTCTTTAGCATCATTTTTTATACCCTCTAAAAATTGCACAATTCTTTTCTCTCGCGCAAGGCTGCTGCTAGTATCCGGAGTTCCTAAATGAAAATCGGAGAGGAAATAAATGTTTTTTGCAGGTATTGTCGTCATTTTTTAAAAATGCGTTTGTTTTAATAAAGCAATCGCCTATTCTTCTTTATAGAAAGTAATAAAGATAATCAAATCAACCTTTAGCACTGGTACTGTCCACCAAAAACAAATACACTTCTTTAGGCCCGTGAACTCCTGTTACTAATGTTTTTTCAATATCTGCCGTTCTACTCGGGCCACTAGCAAAAGTTATCAGCGACGGAATATGATCGGCATAACGATCTTTAAGTAATTGCAAAGAATCTTTCAAGTCGTAAACTAATTGATTGGTATAAGCAATACAAATATGAATAGGAGCGTATACACTTACCGTGCGGCCGCTTTGTTGTGCAGCACTCATAACAATGGTACCGGTTCTGGCCACTAAATATTCACATCCAGTAATAGAGGCATCGCAGCCAGCAAGATGAATCGTGTTGCTAAATGAATCATTCCAACGATTTTCACAACAATATATTTTTGTCCATTCTTTTTTAGTGATGAGTTGTTGCACCTGTAATAAAAGGTCGGCCTCGTTTTCACAATAGGCAAATTTTCCTTGTAATTGAGTAAATGTTTCTGCAAATAAAATTTCTAATTCTTCTTTTGCAGGTTGGTATAGAGAAGACACTCCTTCACTTTGCGGAAATGGCAAAGGCACTGGATTACTCAGTGCCTGCCGTATTCTTCTTAATATGTTTTCTTTTGCCGCTGAAGTAGCCATGAGGCAATCTTAGATTTGAGGAGGATTTACAGGTTCTTCAGGTAATGCAGCAGCTGGTTCTTCTTGTTTCGCTTCTTCAGCTACTGGAATATCTAACGGAATATCCAACGCCTTTTTTTCTTCGAAAGCTCTTTTGCCAATTAAATTTTCTACATCACTCTTGAAGAGCACTTCTTTTTTAAGCAACTCTTTCGCTAACAACTCAACATCTCCTTTCTTTTCAGTCAATAAATTCTTAGTCCTAGTGTAAGCATTCTCAATTAGCTTGCGAACTTCTTCATCAATCATTTTACCAGTCTCTTCACTAAAAGGTTTGGTGAAAACGTTTTCCTGATTTGGATCGTAGTAACTGATATTTCCGATTTTGTCATTCATGCCATATACCGTAATCATGCTGTAGGCAATCTTGGTGATTTGTTGTAAATCATTGCTAGCGCCGGTACTAATTTTTCCAAAGAAAATATCTTCACTTGCTCTACCGCCAAGCGTCATGCAAATTTGATCCATCAATTGATCTGTATTGTATAGGTATTGTTCTTTGGGAGTGTATTGAGCATATCCAAGTGCTGCGGTACCTCTAGGCACTACCGTTACTTTTAATAATGGATAAGCATGCTCAAGATACCATCCGCAAATAGCATGTCCTGCTTCGTGATAAGCAATAATTTCTTTTTCTTCAGGAGAGATGATTTTATTCTTTTTCTCTAACCCACCGATTACTCTGTCAATAGCATCTTGAAAATCACTCATATCAACTGAGTCCTTGTTTTTGCGTGCTGCAATTAAAGCCGCTTCATTACATACATTCGCAATATCAGCACCAGCAAAACCCGGCGTTTGCTCAGCTAATTTAAATATATCAAGGGTAGTCGAAACTTTTATTGGGCCTAAATGAACTTTAAATATCGCTTCTCTTCCAGCTAAATCTGGACGATCAATGGTGATCTGTCTATCAAATCTACCTGGACGAAGTAGTGCAGCATCCAGCACATCAGGGCGGTTAGTAGCCGCTAAAATGATGATGCCAAGATCGGTTCCAAAACCATCCATTTCTACTAGTAATTGATTCAAGGTATTTTCTCTTTCATCATTACTCATCATCATATTCTTTCCTCTCGCTCTACCGATAGCATCAATTTCATCAATGAAAATAATACAAGGAGCTTTTTCTCTTGCTTGTTTAAATAGGTCTCTAACGCGACTTGCACCAACCCCTACAAACATCTCAACAAAATCACTACCACTTAAACTGAAGAATGGAACCTGTGCTTCACCTGCAACGGCTTTAGCCAATAAAGTTTTACCAGTGCCTGGAGGCCCAATTAACAATGCCCCTTTAGGAATTTTACCACCAAGTGCAGTATATTTTTTTGGATTTTTTAAAAAGTCTACAATCTCCATCACCTCTACCTTTGCTTCATCTAGTCCTGCTACATCGCCAAAATTGATATTTACTCTAGAAGCTTTATCGAAAAGCGTAGCTTTTGATTTGCCAATATTAAAGATGCCACCTGGACCTCCGCTACCACCACCTGGACCGCCTACCTTGCGCATCATCAATACGAAAAGCAATCCAATCAATAAGATGGGTAGTAGGGTTGATATTAATTGACCAAACAATTCTCCTTCTTCTGTTGGAGAATCTGGTATCTGAGTGATTGAAGGGTTTTTGGTATAAAAATCCTGCATTTGAGCTGCAAATGTTTTGTCATCAACAATACTGAAATACAGTTGAGGAGCGGGCATCTTCACCGCATTGTCAAATTGCTTTCCAAAAATTTCTTTGTAAAATGCTTTATTTTGTAAGCTATCTTTTTTGATAAAAATTCTAACAATTTTCTTGTTGCGAATAGTGGTAATTTTTTCAATATCCCCTTGCTTAACGAGCTCAGTGAATTTTACTTGATTCGTCTCTACTCCAGTCCCAGTGGCGGTTCTTAAAAAGTTATATCCTACGATGGCGGCAAAAACAATTCCATATATCCAGTAGATATTAAATCTATTTTTGTTTTTTGACTGGTTGTCGTCTCCGGACGGGTTGGTACCCGATTTTTTGTTGGGGGCTGATTTTTTATCTTCTGACATAGCTGCTTGCTTACAATATTTATTTATTTTATGCTATTGGATAGCTAATTTTAATCGACTTAATCGTTGTGTTCGGTGGCGACTGCATCACTCCACATTTCTTCTAACCTGTAAAACTTCCTTGGTTCGGGCAACATGATATGGACTACTACATTTACATAATCAATTAAAATCCATTGTTGCGCTTGACGGCCTTCATGCTTGTAGGCAGACTCGCCACATTTATTTTTGACATCTTCTTCTATAAAATCAGCAATTGCTTTTAATTGATTGGGATTACTAGCTTCACAAATGATGAAAAAGTCGGATACAGCTTCAGGTATTTTACGTAAATCAAGACTTATGATATTTTCTCCTTTTTTTTCTTTGATGGCTTCGATGATGGCCTTGAAAATTTTACTGTTTTTAGTTAGCTTTTTAATAGTACTTTTTGGACGATTGGCTAACATTTTGAGATTGTTCAAATTATATGCTGTTTTAGTTTACTTTTCATAGACACTCATTAATAAAGGCGCGCAGTTTACTATTAACTTTTGTTTTTTGGTTTACAGTAGGTAGCTTGCAAATATCTTCAAAAGTACTATTTCTTTACCAATCGTTGATACATGCCAAAAACCGGTTCTTCCCTAGTAATTTTAAATCAGGTTGATAGTACCAACAACTATGCCATGGCAAAGGTTCATGCAGGAATGGCGAAACATGGAGATTCTTATTTTACAACGGTTCAAACTGCCGGAAAAGGGCAGCGAGGAAAGCATTGGGATACTGCTAATGGCGTTAATATTGCGCTTAGCCTTGTCTTGGAGGTTAAAATGTTAAATGCTTCACAACAATTTCAATTGTTGGTGTCGGTAGCCTTGGGCTGTTATGATTTTTTTGTTCAATACGCTGGCCCTGAAACGAGCATTAAATGGCCCAATGATATTTACTGGCGTGACAGAAAGGCAGTAGGCGTATTAATCGAAAATGTATTTCAAGGTAGCGATTGGAATTTTGCTGTTGCCGGCATCGGCGTCAATATCAACCAGACTAGTTTTGACCCTAGCTTAAAAAATCCCGTATCACTCAAGCAAATAACGGGCAAAACCCATGATCTTGAAAGCTTAGCCGAAGAGCTGAAAAATCATGTACTGGATCGATATGATTCCATTAAAAAAGACAATTTCGACGCTTTATTAGCTGAATACAATGCACATTTATTTGGCCTCAATCAAAAAGTTCATTTAAAAAAGGGACCTATACATTTTGATACCACTATTCAAGGGGTTTCACCCTACGGACAATTAATAACGATGGATGCTCAGCAAGAACGGCGATTCGATTTTGGAGAGGTGGAATGGGTGATGTGAGATGTCTGATTTAAGTGATGTCTGATTTTTTCAGGTCCGATATATATGTCTGATGTCTGATTTTTTGATGTCCGATATTCAATGTCTGATGTATGATTTTTTGATGTCTGATTTGTTTATGAATGACGGGGTTCTATTTGTTGAAGAGAATAAAAAATAAAAGCAAAAGCTTCGAAAGAAGCAGTTATCCTCAAATTTAAAAAAATCAGACATCAGACATCAGACATCATACATATACATCCTTCCATCAGACATATATCGGGTATCAAAAAATAACCTCTACTTCAATGCGGCTAAAATTTCTTCTGTATGATTTTTTGTATCAGGTTTTTCGATAATCTGAATAATCTTGCCAGCCTCATCGATTAAAAATGTAGTACGAGTAATGCCCATATAAGTTTTACCCATGAATTTTTTTTCGCCCCAAACCCCGTACTGTTCTACTATTTTCTTGTCTTCATCTGCAATTAATGGAAAAGGAAGCTCATATTTAGTTTCAAATTTTTTATGCGTTTTAACAGCGTCAGTACTGACACCTACCACAGCAAATCCTTTTTTAAGTAGGGCAGAATAATTATCTCTAAGGTTGCAGGCTTGGGCGGTACATCCTGGAGTATCGTCTTTAGGATAAAAATAAAGGATGATCTTTTTGCCTTTAAAATCTGCAATAGAAATTTTGTTTCCGTTTTGATCAAGGCCTTTAAAGGCCGGGGCTTTTTTTCCTGTGGTTAATGTGCTCATATTATTTTGTTGAATGTTTAGGGTGAATGGGCAATGGTGAATGGTGAATGGTCAAAGGGCAATTTATTTAGCTCCCCCCAATTTTTCATTACTCAATTTTCTTTTCTCTTATCTGGTAAAATGATAGGTCCTTTCTGATTTATTTCCTACACAATCTGCTACACTTATTTTTAGTTCATGTTCACCAGGTGGACAATGTTCATCCAGCCGATAAATAAATGCAGCCCCTTTATCGTTAGAAAATCTTATCCATTTGCCATCTAGTAAAGCAGTAAAATTTTCCAATTCTTCCGTATCATCTTTAATTACAAATGCAATGCGATTTTGTTTACTAATATTCATCCCTTCTTTAAATCCAACGGCAGTGATGCTTGGAGGAATGGTATCTTCTATTAATTGAAAATTTCCAAACTCTCTAAAGCTCGCTCTAAACCAATCTTTTCCATATCCCGTTAAAACCTGCACTGCTTTTGAATAATCATTTTTATTTCTCCAGGAGCGATACATGACCATTTTGTTGGGGAAGCGAGCTGTGGGATTTTTTATGTTGATTGCAAAAAGGCTGTGGATAGGAATATCGCCAGTATGAATTTGATAAATGGGGTTTCCCTGGGTAGGGATAACTTCTTTGAAAGTGAAGCGAATAGAGTCATACAAAGCATTTTCAGGTAGGTAAAATCTTACTTGATCGTTTTCAAATACATTAATAAATCCTGGCCGAAATTCTCTTTGTTGTTGATCGGATTTTGCTAAAGCCTTTTTTTCTGTTGGTTTTACTCCTTTATATTGAACTGTCAATTGCAAAACGGAACTATTGCCATTGGCATCTTTTACTGCTATTTTAATAGGATGCATTAACCCATCTTCCAAATTGACCACCCCATTTCCTAATTGGTTATTATAAATACCGTTGGTGTAGCCAGGAAGATTACCTAAATGCTGAACATAGGAACCTCCGCCATTATGTAATTTGTAATCAATATGCGCATTCAGAAACCTTGTTTCATCATAACTAATACCATCCATCTGAAAGCCAGCCAAAGGTTTTTCATTATCTGAAAGTATCGCTTGATAGATGCCATTTTTATTGGTTGATCCAGAATAACGATCATACGCAGTGATGGCAAAACTAATTTTGGGAGTGTTTACAATTACTAACGAAGGGCTAGTAGTAAACACCCCATTTATTTTTTTTAAAGAATAAAATTGGGGTGTCTGTTCATAAGTACTGATGGTTCTATCGTAAACGGCTAATCGCAAAATATCGGGGGCAATATCATCTGCTAATGGAAATCCAAATAAAAGGGGATTCAGTACTTTATCTGTTTTAGTTTCTCTTATTTCAAAGTGGACATGCGGCCCCTGCGAGCCCCCAGTATTGCCACTGAATGCAATGAACTGCCCTTTTTTTACAGGAAACATTCCTACTGGTAGGTCTAAAAAAATATTCCAGCTTTTTAGTTGATATTGTTTGTTAGTAATGTATTGCTCTACTGCAGGATAAAAATCATTGAGATGGGCATACAGGGTAGTTAGGCCATTGGGATGATTGATATAAATGCATCTTCCAAATCCAAAAGGCTCAATTTTCACCTTGGCGATATAACCCTCTGCAGCAGCCATTACAGACCTGTTTTCTACCTGGTCTGATTTACAGTCTAGTCCCATATGAAAGTGATTGGGTCTTAGTTCCCCAAAGTTGGCTGCTAAAGCAATTTTGGCATCAACCGGCCAACTAAAATATCCTTTTGGATAATTTTTTCCAGGAAATAACTGCGCATAAGAAACTAGGTTTATTAGTAAAAGGCCGAGTAGAGAAAACTTCATTCGTGATTTTTTGAAATAGCGTAATAAGGGCAAATTTAATTCATAAATAATGCATTGAAAGGAGGGGAGTATTAAAAACAGGCTATCTGCATAACTTATTATAGGATAGCCCAAATTCCTAGATTTGCTACGCTGAATAAGTGGAGCGGTCAATGTGCAAAAATTATTATGAATCGATTGGGTGCAACCTTCCTAAAACTGCTCTTTTTTCTTTACTTTTGCACGCCACATTAGAAGCAAATTACAATATGCCAATAGACAAATCAATCAAATCAGTATTAATAATCGGATCTGGTCCTATCGTGATAGGCCAAGCCTGTGAATTCGATTACTCTGGTACTCAAGCAGCTAGAAGTATTCGGGAAGAAGGGGTAAAGGTTATCTTGATCAATAGCAACCCTGCTACTATTATGACTGACCCTATGATGGCAGATAGAGTGTATCTTTTACCTCTTACTGTAGAGAGTATTGAACAAATTTTGGAAGAAAATCAGATTGATGCGGTTTTGCCTACTATGGGTGGTCAAACAGCATTAAATCTTTGTAAGGAAGCGGATGAATTGGGCGTATGGGAAAAATTTGGTGTTAGATTGATTGGTGTTGATATTAAAGCAATTGATAAAGCAGAAGATCGCGAAAAATTTCGCAACTGGATGATTGAAATGGGTATTGCTGTTTGTCCAGCTAAAACGGCTAACTCATTTTTAGAGGGTAAAGAATTTGCACAAGAAATTGGTTTCCCTTTAGTGATCCGCCCTTCTTTTACACTGGGTGGAAGTGGCGGAGGTATCGTTTTCAAAAAAGAAGAATTGGATGATGCGCTTAATAATGGGTTAACGGCTTCTCCAATTCATGAAGTATTAGTTGAAAAAGCGGTATTGGGTTGGAAAGAATTTGAACTAGAATTATTGAGAGATTTAAATGATAATGTAGTAATTATTTGTGGGGTTGAAAATTTCGACCCGATGGGAGTGCATACGGGCGATAGTATTACGGTAGCACCCTGCATGACATTAAGTGATACTGCTTATCAAGATATGCGTAACACGGCGATTCGTATGATGCGCGCTTTAGGAAATTTTGCTGGTGGTTGTAATGTTCAATTTGCAATGAATCCGCAAACAGAAGAATTAGTGGTGGTGGAAATTAATCCACGGGTTAGCCGTTCTTCTGCATTGGCTAGTAAAGCGACTGGTTATCCAATTGCAAAAATAGCCGCCAAACTTGCACTAGGTTTTAATTTAGATGAATTAAAAAATCAGATTACTAAATCTACTTCTGCTTATTTTGAGCCTGCCTTAGATTATGTGATTGTAAAAATTCCAAGATGGAATTTTGATAAATTTAAAGGAGCCAATGATACATTAGGTTTTCAAATGAAGAGTGTGGGTGAGGTAATGGGCATCGGAAGAAGTTTTGCTGAAGCTGTTCAAAAAGCTTGTCAAAGTTTGGAAAACGAAGCGGTTGGCTTAGGCTACTATGGAAAAAGTTTGATGCATGCGGATGAATTGATTGAGTATATTAAAATACCCAAGTGGGATAGGATATTTAGGATTAAAGATGCATTAATGGCGGGTGCAAGTATCAAGCGTATTTGTGAAAGTACGGGCATCGATCGTTGGTTTATTTATCAAATTCAAAAAATCTGCGAATGCGAAAAGAAGATTGCAAAATGCGATTTGAAAACACTACCAGATGACCTGTTGACAGAAGCTAAGTTATTAGGATTTAGCGATGAGCAAATCGTTCGCATTATGAACGAAGAAAATAGTGAACAGGTGTATGAAAGAAGAAAAGCGATGGGGTTGACTAGAGTATTCAAAATGGTAGATACTTGTAGTGCCGAGTTTGAAGCTAAGACACCTTATTTTTATTCAACCTTCGAAAAAGCGCCTACTAATCTTCCAGAAACTGGAGTGCAAATACTGTCTAACGAATCAAAACTTTCTTCTAAGAAAAAAATTATTGTATTAGGTTCTGGTCCAAATAGAATTGGCCAGGGTATTGAGTTTGACTATTGTTGTGTACATGGTTTATTAGCAGTAAAAGAAGCAGGCTTTGAAGCGATTATGGTAAACTGTAATCCTGAAACGGTGTCTACAGATTTTGATATCGCTGATAAATTATATTTCGAGCCAGTATTCTGGGAGCATCTTTGGGAAATCATTGAACATGAAAAACCAGAAGGCGTGATTGTGCAATTAGGCGGACAAACTGCGCTTAAGTTAGCGAAGAAGTTACATGAAAAAGGAATCAAAATAATAGGTACTTCATTCGACAGCATGGACATCGCTGAGGACAGAGGAAGATTTAGTGATAAATTAAAAGAGTTAGGAATTCCTTATCCTAAATACGGCACTGCTTATAATACAGATGAAGCAATTGAAGTGGCTAAAAGTGTAGGCTATCCTGTATTGATTAGACCAAGTTATGTAATCGGTGGCCAAAGGATGCGTATTGTGCTCAATGACGAAGATTTGGAGAAAGGAATTTTAAGTTTGATCAAACATTTGCCAGGGAATAAAATTTTAATTGATCACTTTTTAGATCGTTGTCAAGAGGCAGAAATAGATGCAATTTTTGATGGAGAAAATTTCCATATCATGGGAGTAATGGAGCACATTGAGCCAGCCGGTATTCATAGTGGAGATAGTAATGCGGTTTTACCAGAATTTAATTTATCTCCATTGGTAGTGCATACAATGGAAGAGTATGCAGAAAAAATTGCTCGAACTTTAAATATTAAAGGCTTGATCAATATTCAATTTGCAATAAAAGATGGCAATGTGTTTGTGATTGAAGCGAATCCAAGAGCAAGTCGTACCACACCATTTATCGCTAAAGCCTATCAGATCCCTTATCTAAATATTGCAACTAAAATAATGTTGGGTGTGGCTAAGGTGACAGATTTTACCTACGAGAAAAAACTGATTGGTTTTGCCATCAAGGAACCCGTTTTCTCTTTTAATAAGTTTCCAGGTGTAAGCAAAGAGCTTGGTCCAGAAATGAAAAGTACGGGTGAAGCCATTCGCTTTATCAAAGACCTTAAGGATCCTTACTTTAGGCAGTTGTACAAAGAACGTAGCATGCATTTAAGCAAGTAATTGTAAATATTTTTTAAGTTAAAGCGAATCGTAAGGTTCGCTTTTTTTATTGCAGCAGCTGATTGAAAAGTCCTTAGTATTTAGCCTATTTTATATATATCTTAGGATATGTCTACAATTTATTCCGTGCCCATTTGGCGAAAAGCACCTTTTATAAGGCTGTTGCTGCCATTGGTTATTGGAATACTTTTTCAATGGTATCTACCTATTCCTGTTTACCAATCC
>CANCRO010000002.1 GCA_947380605.1 Chitinophagaceae bacterium | reverse complement strand
CTTACTGGTTTAACTTTAAATACTGTTTATTATATCAGGTCCTATGCTACAAATGCAGTTGGCACAAGTTATGGCCCAGAAGTTAGTTTTGCTTTCATTAATACGGTAACATCTGCTACAGGAAAAATTTGGATGGACCGAAATTTAGGTGCAACTAGAGCAGCAATAAGCTCTACAGATGCTTCGTCATTTGGTGATTTGTATCAATGGGGGCGATCTTCAGACGGACATCAATTAACTAATTCAGGTACAACTCCAACACAATCTGCAACCATAACTCCAGGAAATTCTAATTTTATTAAATCTTGGCGTGATTGGTTAACAACATCAAATAATAATTTATGGCAAGGGGTCAAGGGAATTAACAATCCTTGTCCCGCTGGATTTAGAATTCCAACTAAGCAAGAATGGATGGACGAAGCTGCTAGCTGGAGTACTTTAGATGCTAGTGGAGCATTTGCTTCACCATTAAAATTGCCCAATGTTACCTCATTTAGGAATTTTACTGATGGAGCTCCTCTTAGCGTGGCAGCTGCTTATTATTGGTCAAGTAGTATTGATGAAGTTATAACTGATGCTTATTACTATAATAAAAGCTACACTTTAAGACTAACAACCTCAGATAGAACCTTTCCTGCCTTTGAAAGGGGATATGGGTTCTCCTGTAGATGTATTCAGAATTATTAATAATTGACTTTGTAAATTTTAAATATAAAAAAATCACTAGTACTACAGCGTTTAGTTTTTAGTAAAAAAATATAGCCCCTCTAAAATTTATGAATTACGAATCATATTTAAAAGTAGATAAACTAAGCCCAAGAGAAAAGGAAATTGCTTTTTATTTAGCAGATGGTCTTTCTACTAAGGATATTTCAAAAAAAATAGGTATTAAATCCAATACAGTTTCTACATTTAAAAAAAAGGTTTTTTTTAAATTAAAGGTTAATACCATAGTGGGTTTGTACAGGCTGTTGGAAGGCTAAATTTTAGTTTTTTTGGACTATAGTTTTCGCTTCGCTCAAAGGTATTCTGGCGAGTGATCTGTAGGTATAGTTGGAGCTGTCAACCTTCTTCTTTTCTTGACTCTGCTAGTGTGGCTCTTTGGCCAAATCCATTCAAACCAACCTTTTGTATTTGTATTGATTTTTGAGTGATCATCCGTCCAGTCAAGTAGTTTTCTTTGGAGATTTCACTTAAAAAATCCTCCCGAGTATACTCGGGTGAATTTGTAGCCTCAGTAGGAGCCAGTTTGGAAGAATTTACTGCGGATTTCAGGTCAATCTTTGAAATAAAAAAAGGAATATTTATTATGATATAACTCCCAGAAAAATAGGATACAAAAATCTGTTGGTTTACATCTGATCTAAACTTCAATTATAAATATTTTAATACTTCCAGTATTTGCTTCTATTATTCCTGTTGCTCCAACAGTTGAAGTTATTACGCCAACGGCGTCAATTGAATTTGTAAATGCAGTCACAATAGGTAATGGTATGTCTATACTTGATATAATGCCCTGTGAAGTTGAAACTAAACCAAGGTTTCCAGAAAAGAAAACTATAATGCCTACTTGCATATAAATCATCTTACTTGATAAACTGGGAACTCATAGTATAAAGCTATTTTATTTTTTAATTCTTATCCCTCGAAGATTCGGGGACTTTTTAAGTTGTCAAATAGTTAAATGGTTAAAAAGGCCTAATGGCTCGAACAAAATAGGTCAAGTCCTTATAGCTGAAGACCTGAGTACCATTGTTAAAAACCTGTAACCACCCAATTTCATAACCTTGCGACGTCCTACCGTCCTCCGAAGAACTCCAATAGCCGTTAGTCGAAAAACTACCAACCACTAATTTTTGTGAGTAAAGCAAATTAAGTTCATTTTTTGTAGGTAATCTCCAATCAGTAAATAATTTACCTGCAGTAGAGTGATTACTTGAAGTACTAATAATATCTTGCGCATCATACCAACTACAACTGATAGATTGATCTTGCGTTTCTGCAATTAAACCATGTAGGCCATCTGATGTAACATAAAAAACTATACCTCCACCATATGATTCACCTATTGTGTGTGTGCCTCCGGTCCAGGTTAATGTTCCACTACCCGTGGTGCTTAACACCTGGTTGGCTGATCCATGGGTGTTTGGATAAGTAACTGTACCAGCAGTTAAAGTACCGCTGGTTCTTACATCTGTAACTTCAGTATTTCCTAGTTGAATGGTATTACTAGCAGATACGATTGCAAACGCTCCTATAGCTGTTGTATTACTTAAACTACCTGAGGCTACATTTGCTTGATGTCCTATTGCTGTATTATTATAACCTACGGTGTTGCTATAAAGTGCATATTCCCCAATTGCTGTGTTGCCAGTACCTGTGGTATTAAAAGAAAGTGCAGTAGAGCCGATTGCTGTGTTACGAAAACCTTCGGTGTTGCTAGAAAGTGCACCCTTTCCACTTGCTGTGTTATTATAACCTACGGTATTGCTATAAAGTGCATTATATCCACTTGCTGTGTTACTAACTCCTGTGGTGTTAGCTTGAAGTGCACTAGATCCAATTGCTGTGTTACCAACACCTGTTGCAGTGTTAATCTTAAGTGCATCTATACCAGTTGCAGTATTAGATAATACATCTCCTTTACCACGTCCTACAGTCATTCCATTTACCTTCAAATCATACGCTCCTAGGTTAACTGCTTGACTAGCTCCCGTGTAGGGAACTAAACCTGAAAGGCTAGTCCAGGTTAATGTTCCACTACCCGTGGTGCTCAACACCTGGTTGGCTGATCCATGGGTGTTTGGATAAGTAACTGTACCAGCAGTTAAAGTGCCGCTGGTTTTTACATTCGTAAGACTCGTACTTCCCAATTGAATGGTATAGCTATTCTGAACTTTTGCATTGTACCCAATTGCTGTTGCATATGTTAAATTATTAGTAGAGACATCCGCCCCGAAGCCTAATGCGGTGTTACCAGTTCCCGAAATGTTGGTTTTTAAAGCTTCTACACCAACAGCAGTGTTGGATCCGCCGGTACTGTTACTTAATGAAGCTGCCCCTAAAGAGGTATTATAAGATCCGGTTGTGACTGACAAAGCACTACTTCCTACTGCCGTATTTCCAACACCCGTTGTATTTAAATTTAACGCCCCTTGACCAATAGCAGTATTTCCAGATACTGCCCCTCCTCCTAAACCTACTGTTAATCCATTTACTTGTAAATCACTATTAAATGTTTTTGCACCTGCAATAGTTTGAGATCCAGTAGAAACCAATCCTGGGTTTGTTGCATTTGCAGCTGATAATGTTAAAGTAGTTCCACTAATCGTTCCCCCTGTTGCATAAGAAGTAGTAGAAGTATAATTTAGTGACGATACACCTCCAGTAATTCCTACGGTGCTAGCAGCAGTTAATCTACCTTTTGCATCCACCGTAAAGGTGGGTATCGCTGTAGAAGATCCATAAGAACCTGCAGTGACAGTGGTATTGGTCAATGTAGCAGATCCTGATACATTCGATGTTCCATCAAATGCTCCACTTGTATAAATTACATCCCCTGTGGTTGAAATTGTTCTTCCTGTTGCGAGTGCGGTTGCTGTACTTGCATTGCCTGTCAATGCTCCCGTGAATCCTGTTGATGTAATAGAAGCCAAACCTGTTACCGAAGTAACCGTTTCGCCCAATGTCATCGTGGTGGATCCCAATGTAAAGGAAGGGTTTGCTAACTTATTATTAGCAATTGCAGTTCCACTCCAAACCCCAGTTGTAATTGTGCCAACTGTAGTTATATAATTACTTCCAGACCACGTACTTAATGCAGTATTTTCCACATTTCCTAAACCCACTTTAGATTTACTTAAACCATTGCTAAGTTTTACATCTGTCACAGCGCCATCTGCTAATTTTATTGTGGTGATTCCACCATCAGCAACGCCACTAGAAGCAGCATTTGCTGTAACATAATCTTTTACCGCTTTTTGTGTTGGAAATAATACATCACTGGGGGATAAGCCGCCCAAATCAGCAGCGCTAGATTTATTAGATAAATTTTCTTTTAAAGCCAAACTTGAAGTAACATCTGTTATATTCGCCTTCAGTGCCATATTTGTATTTACATCTATGATGTTCGCTTTTAATGCAAGCGCCGTATTAGTTGCATAATTACTTAAATCCTGATCCCCAGTATTAGTACCTGTGATGGCTGCAAGCTTTGCTTTTTCAGCATTCGAGTAATCGTTAGTAGATAATTCCTTACCGGTTACTTTATCAACCTTATTTAATAAACTATTGATTACATCCGAAGTATTTGCTTTTAAATTAATTCTATTGGATAAAGTGATTGTATCCGCTTTTTGTAATAAATAAGAAGTGTCAGTTTTGTTTAACTTGCTAGTCAAACTTGTAGCAACATCCGAACTATTTGCTTTAAGCGCAAGCCCTGATATTAAATCTGAAGCATTCGCTTTTGAGTTAATTCTTGCTGATAAATTGATTGTATCTTTTGCTATCCGATTGCTTAACATACTTGCGGTATCTGATAACTTTAACTTGGTTATTAGTGATGAATCGGTATAGGTTTGTTTGGTGTATTTACTTGTATCAGCTGCATTTAATTTATTATCAAGTGCGGTTTGTGTTTTTGCACTTATCGGTTTATCTGCATCCGCTGTGTTATTTATTTTATCTAAGACTAATGCTGTTTTTAATGCTGCAATGGTTGATACACCTGTTCCTCCTTTCGTAACAGGAACAAGGCCTATTATATTTTCAGCATCTACGCTACTTGCAAACTGCGCATACGCCACATATTGAAACTGGGTAGTACCCATGGTGGTGTAATTATTGCCAGCTGTTGCATCCATTTCAATTTTTAAATATTTAGGTGTGTTTTTCCAATTAATGAGATTAAAACTTCCCATTACATTGGTTGCATCAGCATCCCCTATCACAACAGCAAATAATCCTTGTGCATTGGTAGTTACCTTGCGTATTTCACTATACTCCACACTTCCAGTGGCAGATCCTTGTAAAATACTTAGTCGTAAACTAATTTGTTGTGAAGCAATGATCACATTATTACTACTGCGCGCTACTCCTTGAAAATTTAGACCAGTTTGTGCTTGGCTATTTGTTTTTATCATGGCGATAAAAAACAAGCAGAGTAATAATTTAAAAAGTATGAATTGCTTTTGCATATGCGCTTAGTTGATTAATTAGCATTGATAATTTAAAGTTTAATGATTTTATAAAGGCCTGTTTTAACTGAACCATTGGTTGGTTTAAAATATACTTTGACAAAATATATACCAGCAGGGAAACTGTTCAAGAAAATATCCTTTTCATAACTTCTGATGATATTACCAGCCTCATGGGTTAGTAAAACCGACGATTTAGAGTCGATGACCTGGAAAGATAACTTGCCCACTTGGGTAAAGTTTCCTTTAAAATGGACATGGTTGATAGTGGGATTAGGGGTAATGGTAATTTGGTTGCCATTTAAGCTTGAACCATATTCATTGAGCGCAGTCAATTCATTTGTCATGGGTTGCAATACCCCAGTATTTAAAGAGTAATTCGCAGTTGCAAAGTGGGCAATAGAAACCGACTCCCCCATACTCCAATCCATACTTGCTACAGAACCGCCCCCAATATTTAGGGTAAAAGGGGTGATGGATTGGGAATATACTTTTGGGGTAAAATAAATGTAAATCGAAAAAAATAATGAAAAAAAACAAAGTGTTCGGAATGAGTAAAAATTCATTCCTCAAAGATTTAGAATTTCTCAAGCATTTTTTGGAGTTACAGTTGTTTCGATTTTAATTAATCGGATATTTTAAATAATTTATCAGCTTATTTCTATTAATCAACGAGGCCTTTTTGGTATTTAATGCTTTAAATTAAATAAGTACTCTGAAGGGGTACAGTTTTCAGTTTTTTTGAAAGCAGCTATAAAAGTGGTTAGATTTGAAAATCCTGCATCTTTCGATAAGCTATTTAATGTATAAGCATCAAGATACCTTTCATTAATCTTTTCTTTAATGTATTCCACTCTGTATTTATTTATAAACTCATTGAATCTCATTTCAAAATGTTTATTAATAATAAATGAAATCAGCTTTGCTGGAATATTTATTTCTACTGACACTTGACTAATATTTAAGCCCTTTATCAAATAAGGTTTCTTGGTTTCAAAATAATTGGTAATTATTTCTATTTCTGTTGAATAATCTGGTTCTATGTAGGGGATAGAATCGGTTTTATTCAGAACTAAATTAGAAGCAGTTTTTTTGTATTTTATAAATGGGAGTCCTACCAATATAGAAGGATGTGTAAGTAGATAGGTACTAATAATAAAAAAGCTACTTGAAAAAATATAATCTGGTAAATGATAAATAAATCCGTCTGCATCAATTTGATTTTTGACAAGGGCTGCATTAATATTATTATGGACAAGAGCAATCGATGCTAATAAAATAAATGCAATCAAGGATATGGTTGATGTAGAAGTAAAAATTCGAAGCCATTTGATAACATTGTTAATTTGCTTTTCTACCGCATTATTTTTATTTTTTTTATTGAAGGTTATAATTAATTTCCATTGGAATATTAGATAAATTAAACTCTGAAATATTCTAAATGCATTAAATACAAATTCGGATAAATAACCAACTTGAATTTTATCAGATGTGTTTAAATCTTTTACAAGCCCAAGTACAATCTCTTTTTTGTGGCTGATAGGTAAAAGATAAAATGGTAAATAATTAATTACAACTAATATGAATGGAATAGCATGTAAAAAGTCTAGGGTGTTTAATTTTTCTTTGTTAAACAGAATAGCTCGAACATATAAATAGACAATTGGGGGCAGTAGAAAGTTTATAGGAGCTGTAGTTTTGTATAAATAAGGCACATCGATAATCCATCCATAAATAACTAAGATGTATACTAATAAGCATGAAATTTGAAAAATAAAATAAATTGCTAGCAAATAGTTAGCGAATGTCTTTATTGCATTTTCATTGTACAATAAAAGATAGATTGTAACAAAAGCGCAAAAAATACTGCCTATATAAAATATTCCTACCATGTAGACGCAAAATACAAAGGATTTTGTTTTTAGGCACTTTTTGTTGTAATTGAATTGCCGGCTTATTTCATTCGCCGACTTCCTAGATAGAAGAGAATTGGGGTCAATATTTTGAAAAGCAAACCTGGTGCCTTAAACTATAAAAGCAAAAAAACCGACCCATTTGGATCGGTTTTTTAATTATTTTCTAAAATCATTGTTATTTTAGAAAATAATATTGGTAGCACGTACGGGAATCGAACCCGTGACTCCTCCGTGAAAGGGAGGCGTCTTAACCCCTTGACCAACGCGCCATTATTTTCGGACCGCAAAGATAAGGGTGATGCCTTACTTCACAAAATTTTACAGTATTTAAATTTATAGCAGGAACTAAAATATAGGATAGGAGGCTTTTGAAGCAGATTTTCCAATGATTCCCCTTTATTGACAACGCCCCTTTTAGGAAGAGGGTAGCGGATCATCTTGTAAAAGATCGGGTCTTCTTTCTTTGGTTCTTTGAAGACTTTGTTCCATCCTCCATTGATCAATTTTAGCGTGATTACCCCCCATTAAAATTTCTGGCACTTTCCAACCCCTAAATATTTCTGGTCGAGTGTATACCGGAGGCGCTAATAAATTGTCTTGAAAAGAGTCAGTTAAGGCAGAAGTTTCGTCATTTAAAACCCCTGGAATTAGTCTGCCAATTGAATCAACCAACACGGCTGCTGCTAGCTCGCCACCACTTAATACATAATCACCAATTGATATTTCTTTGGTAATAAAATGATCCCTCACTCTTTGATCGATCCCTTTGTAATGGCCACAAATGAGTAATAGGTTTTCTTTTAAAGAAAAATGATTCGCTATTTGCTGATTAAAGGTTTCTCCATCGGGGGTTAAAAAAATCACCTCATCGTAGGAAGTTGTTTTTTGAAGGCTCTCAATCGCATTAACCAAAGGCTCTACCATCATTACCATTCCTGCACCTCCACCAAAAGGGTAATCATCTACCTGAGCCCTAGAGTAGGTAGTGTACTCCCTTAGGTTGATAACATTCACTTCCAGTAAGCCCTTATCCTTAGCCCTTTTAAGAATGGAATGTCCAAAAGGGCTTTGTAATAAATCCGGAACCACAGAAATAATGTCAATTTTCATCGTAATAATCAGATCAGCTTTTAAAAGAAACAAAAGTATTTGAATATAATTGAACCTAGCAGTAAAAAAGAGGAAAATTACCAGCAATGGTGCTATTGGGTATTACCCTAAAAAAAAGTCCCTCCGTGGAAACGGAGGGGCATTAACGATTGCTTGCTATATGAAAATCTTAAAGAATAATAGTAATAAAGTTGATTTTTAATATTCTCGACCTATATTTGCGACCAACGAACGATTGATTGCTTTTCTTATAATTAAGGTCTATTTATAAAAACCTGCTTTGTGAAACAAATCTAAGGCAGGTTTTTTTATGCCTAAAATCATTTTCTTCTCTTTTTAATGATGGCTAAGGGGTACTGATTTTATTGAAAGTACTGTCAATACTGATATTCCAGAATATTAATTGATGATGCCCACTCATTTTTAGTTGGGGAAATTCAACTGATTTTAACAAAAAAAGCCCCCAAAAATGCGTAGAATTCATCCTTGAGGGCTTTTTTCTTGCTAGCGTTATCTTAATTGGGTACGCTGTATTTAGGGGATATCGGGAAAATCACCTTCCATAAAGCCATCGAGGTCCCTTTTATCCTTTTTGGTAGGTCTGCCTACCTTGCTCATCCGCTTGCCAGTATTGAAGACAGCGGACTGAAATTTAATGCGGTCTAATTCTTCCGGTGGGGTAATGTCGGTATAAAATTTAATGGCCTCGCTATATTGTACTCGGTGATCTAGCAGGCCCGTTACTTTAATTACCCAGCGCTTAGCTTCAGTTTTCACCTCATATTCGTCACCTACTGTGACTGTTTTTGCTGCTTTTATATTATCACCCCCCAATTTTACTTTATGTTTATCGCAGGCGTCTGCCGCCTGGCTTCTAGTTTTAAAAAGTCGGATGGCCCACAAGTATTTATCAATACGGAGTTTTTCTTTTTCCATTCAGTAAAATTAAAACCTTTTATTTTAAAGAGTCAATTGCTGTTGTATTTCGTTAATTTAGTTTTCTAAATCATAAGCAATGAGTTTTAAAAACAAGGTATTTTATTTAATGGTAATGATTGTTTTTACTTCGAAATTAGTAGTAGCGCAATTTCCAGTGGTTACCCAATGGACCTCAGATGGAGAAGGGTATTATAAAAAAAAGGAGGGTGGTATTGTAAAAGTAAATATTGCTACTAATGCCGAAACAATCGTAATCAGTAAATCACAACTTACTACCGCTTCAGGCAAAGTCATTGATCCCGCTTCCTTTACATTTAGTAAGGATAATAATAAAGTCTTACTGTTTACCAATACTTCAAAAGTATGGCGCTATAATACGCGAGGTGATTATTGGGTGTTAGATATCAAATCCAATAAATTATATCAGCTCGGAACAAATAAACCCGCTCAATCATTGATGTATGCTAAGTTTTCGCCGAATGGAAAAAAAGTAGCTTATGTAAGCGGTCATAATTTATTTGTAGAAACGATTGGTTCAAGGTCGAGTAATCAACTAACCTTTGGGGGTACTCGAAAATTAATTAATGGAACTTTTGATTGGGTTTATGAAGAAGAGTTTGGTTGTAGAGATGGTTTTAGGTGGAGCCCCGATGGTACTCAGATCGCTTATTGGCAAGTAGATGCCAATCAAATCAAAGATTATCAAATGCTCAACACGACCGATGGTAATTATTCTAAAGTCATTCCAGTAGAATACCCTAAAGTAGGGGAGGCTCCATCCCCTACAAAAATTGGCGTAGTGAGTATTGCTGGTGGGGCTACCCGTTGGATGAATATTCCTGGAAATCCTAGTCAGCATTATCTACCTCGAATGGAATGGAGTAATCAAAACACTTTAGTTGTTCAACAGCTTGATAGAAAACAACAAGAAAGTAAATTATTCTATTGCAACGCTTCTAGTGGTAAGTCTAGTTTATTTTATTCAGAAAAAAATAATTCCTGGATTGAAATCAAGAGTTACTGGAATGAGGATGATCCAACAGGATGGGAATGGATTAACCATCAGAAAGAATTTATTTGGGTAAGTGAAAAAGATGGTTGGAGGCATTTATATAAGGTGAGCAGTGATGGTAAAAAAGAGCAGTTGATTACTAAAGGACAATATGATATTGCCTCCATTAAATACATAGATGAGCCAAATAATTATATTTATTTTATGGCATCACCCAATAATGCTACCCAGCTTTATTTGTATAGAATAAAAATGGATGGAAATAGTGAAGCTGAATCAGTTTCTGACCTAGATAAAAAGGGAACGCATCAATATATTATTTCACCAGGTGCTCAATGGGCGAGACATAGTTTTAGTAATTACAAAACAGCTCCAACGGTTGAATGGATTCGCTTGCGGGAGAAGGTGAAAAATCAAAATATCAATGCGGTTAAAGAAACTTCTAGTACTATTCAATATACCACTATTACTACCGAAGATGGAGTAACACTCGATGCGTGGATTAATTCACCTAAAAATTTTGATAGCACTAAAAAATATCCTGTAGTTTTTTATGTGTATGGCGAACCTGCTTCTTCTACCGTTATTGACAGATATGGAGGCCATCGAAATTTTTTATATAATGGAGATATGAGTGCAGATGGATACTTTCAAATTGCTGTTGACAATAGGGGAACACCTTCTTTAAAAGGAGCGGCATGGCGAAAAACAATTTATAGAAATATTGGAACCATCAATATTCGCGACATGGCCATGGCAGCAAAAAAAATTCTTTCTGCGACTTATTTTGATAAGGATCGAGTGGCAGTATGGGGTTGGAGTGGCGGGGGCTCTTCCACCCTTAATTTACTTTTTCAATATCCGGAGATATTTAAAACAGGTATTTCGATTGCTGCAGTCGGTAATCAATTGTTTTATGATAATATTTATCAAGAACGATACATGGGATTACCTCAAGAAAATAAGGAGGATTTTATTAAAGGCTCACCCATTACCCACGCTAAAAATTTGCAAGGTAATTTATTGTACATCCATGGTACGGGAGATGACAATGTACATTATAGTAATGCTGAAGTGTTGCTGAATGAGCTAATCAAATATAATAAGCAATTTCAATTTATGGCTTATCCTAATAGAAGTCATAGTATATCTGAAGGGGAAGGAACTAATCTTCATCTGAAGACTTTGTACACGAAATTTTTAAAACAATATTGTCCCCCTGGTGCAAAATAAAAATTGAAATAAAAAAACCGAGCTGATGAAGTCTCGGTTTTTTTATTTCAAAAAATTTATTGACTCATTTCTGTAAAATACTGGTGGAAATAAGGAATGGTTTCGATGCCTTTATAAAAATTTTCAATATTGAATTTTTCATTAGGGCTGTGTAAGTTGTCACTATCAAGGCCAAATCCCATAAATACAATCTTAACGCCTAATTCTTTTTCAAATAATGCACATATTGGAATGCTACCTCCACCTCTAACAGGTATAGGTGCTTTTCCAAATGTAGTCTCCATAGCCTTGGCAGCTGCACGATATCCTACGCTGTCGATGGGTGTCATATAGGGCTCACCTCCATGATGTTCAAAAGCATCCACCGTAACACCAGGAGGGGCAATTTTTTTAAAATAGGATAATAAAAGGGCAGTAATTTTTTCTGATGATTGGTTAGGAACTAGACGCGCAGATATTTTTGCAGTTGCCTTACTAGGTAAAACCGTTTTAGCACCTTCTCCTTGGTAACCACCCCATATTCCATTCAGTTCTAAAGTAGGTCGTATACCCGTTCTTTCATTGGTAGTAAATCCTTTTTCACCCCATAAAGCTTTCACTCCAAGGTCATCTTCAAATTCCTTTTCATTGTAAGGAGCCCCAGCCATTAATTTTCTTTCTTCTTCAGATGCTGCTAACACATCCTCATAAAATCCTGGAATAGTTATGTGGTTATTTTCATCATGACAGGAAGCAATCATTTTTGCAAGAATGGTGATGGGGTTGGCCACCGCACCTCCATATACACCGCTATGCAGATCTCGATTAGGACCTGTTATACATATTTCAATGTAACTAAGTCCACGAACACCAATGTCAATACTGGGTGTGTCTAAACTGATGAGTGCGGTGTCACTGATTAATACTACGTCTGCTTTTAATAATTCTTTGTGCTGGGCTACAAATTTTCCTAAGTTAGGAGATCCAACTTCTTCTTCACCTTCAATGCAAAACTTAATATTGTTAGTCAGTGTATTGGTTTGAATCATTGTTTCCAATGCTTTCACATGCATGTACATTTGCCCTTTATCATCGCAACTTCCTCTAGCAAAAATTTTACCATCTACTATCACAGGATCAAAGGGACCACTTTTCCATAGTTCTAGTGGCTCGGCTGGTTGTACATCATAATGACCATAAACTAATACGGTGGGTTTGGAAGGGTCTATTATTTTTTCACCATATACAATGGGATGACCTTCGGTTGGGTAAATTTCTACTTTATCCACTCCTGCCTCCAATAGACGCTTTTCTATACTCTTAGCACAAGTCACCATGTCCGATTTGTTTTCGGCTTTTGCACTCACACTGGGTATGCGGAGCAATGCTAATAACTCATTTAAGAAACGGTCATTGTTTTTTTCTTGATAGTCTTTCCAAACTTGCATTCGATAGATATTTTTTTATAATTGTTTTGACAGTTATTTTTTATAAACTACTAAATCTTTCATTTACATAATTCCAGTTGAGTACCTTCCAAAAACTATCTATATAATCTGCCCTACGGTTTTGATATTTTAAATAGTAAGCATGCTCCCAAACATCTAAACCAAAAAGTGGGAATCCTTTTACTTCAGCGATATCCATTAGAGGATTATCTTGGTTAGGCGTTGAACTAACGATTAATTTTTTATCAGCAGTAGCTACTAACCAAGCCCATCCACTTCCAAATCTATTTTTAGCCGCTTCACTAAGTTGTTTTTTTAGTCCATCCAAGTTGCCAAAGTCTTTTTCAATTGCGGCTAGTAATTTGCCAGTTGGTTGAGTATTGGTTGGAGTTAAACATTTCCAAAATAGTTCATGGTTGTAATGTCCTCCAGCGTTGTTACGCATTTTTACTGAATAGGATGATATTTTAAACAACACCTCTTCTAATGGTTTAGTCATGTCTACTTTTTCAGCAGCGGCAGCGTCTTTTACATTTTTGCTATAAGTAGCTGCATGTTTATTGTAGTGAATATCCATGGTAGTGCTATCAATCGATGGCTCAAGTGCTGCATAGGCATAAGCGAGCGGTTGTTGATCAAAACCTGTTGCAAAGAGCTTGGCATGATTAGGTGTATAATTTTTACTATTACCAACGGCAGCCATTGCCGAACTGATAGAAGGCATGGCTATCAAAGTAGCCACTCCAGCTTTAGCAGATTTTTGTAAAAAATTTCTTCTAGAATTTTGTTTCATCTTCATTTGTTTTATTTTTTTAATCAATTAATTTATCTCAGTTAATATATTGGAAGGGTTCAATCAATGGCACCCTTTCGTTTAGGTAAAATAAAATTTTACCTCATAAATTTAGTGTATTATTTTTTGAGAAAGGGTATTTTATTTACTACAGATTGGATGGAAACGCTGATGGATTTTAAAAGCCTAAAATAAAATTCTTTATTGAACAACTGCGAATCATGCATTGCTTTATAAGTAAGTAGTGCGCCTAATGGTGCTAATACCAATATGGAAAGCCACATACCTACTAATGGTGAAAGGATATCATCTTTTACAAATTTTTCACCAAACATATTGAGTAAGTGAAATAAAAGGAAAAGCACAATAGCTGCTACCAATGGCATTCCTAGGCCACCCTTACGGATAATGGATCCTAATGGTGCTCCGATAAAGAATAAAACTAAGCAGGCAAGCGATAAAGAAAATTTCCTATGCCACTCAATTTGATTATTCCTGAGATCTCTTTTTCTATTATCCCATTCCACCCCAGAATATTGATAGGTATTTTTCAGTATATTTACGACGTTGATAGAAAGATTGTGCACTAAAAATCTGATGGAATCTGGAATTAAATCAGAAAAATTTTTGGTTGCTTTTTTAGTCTTAATTATTTTTTCCCAATTACTGTCAGGTTGGTTTCGGTAGTGAAATTGTTCATTTGCTTCAAGTCGTACTTTTTTGCCTGTACTGTCTTTTACTTTAGTTAATGAATCAATGGATGTATTCAGCTGGCGAATGCTAAACATTTTGTAGTCATTTTTGAAAATACTATCCGGGGTGTTCAACATTTGTAAAGAACTGAGGTCAAATAATTTTTTATATTCTTTAAATCCCAGCTGAATAAATTCAGTACTACTGTCTGATGAATTTCCACGTTCTTGGTACCTATAGCCATTGTAGAGTGTAAATTCTAGGAATTTTTTATCTTTTGAAAACCCCATATTCCCTTTTTCAGCAACGATACTATTGTCTTGCAGGTAGGGTTGTTGTTCATAAATCACCACATTATGAATGGTTTTTCCATCCTTATCTTTCTTTCCAACTTTAATAGAATATCCAGGAATATGGTTATAAAAACTACCTTGTTTTAAATCGATTGCCGGTTTTTTGTAAGAAATATCGTAATAAAGCGTTTTAAATTCAAGGTTGGCGTAGGGGATAACATAGTTAGCAAATAGGAAAGTAATTCCACAAAGAACAATAGACAAAAGTGTAAGCGGTCGTAAGAATCTGAGCAGTGAAATTCCTGATGATTTGATGGCAACTAATTCAAAGCTTTCTCCCAAATTCCCCAATGTCATAATTGACGAAATTAAAATAGCTATAGGCATAGCAAGGGTGAGCAAGGAAGCACTTGCATACCACAAAAATTCTGCGATGGTAAGTAAGTCGAGATCTTTACCCACTAAATCGTCAATGTATTTCCATAGACTTTGCATCATCAGTACAAAAAATGCGATAAAGAAAGTCGCAATAAATGGACCGATGAAAGATTTAAGAATCAGCTTGTCTATTTTTTTTATCATATACCCTATTCGTCCAGGCGAAAATTTAAAAATAACTCCGTTTACTTATTGATATCCTAAAATTATAATAATATAAGCTACTACAAAGCTATGTACAATTTACACTATAGCCAATTGGCTTTATTTAAATTTGAATAGTTAACTTGTAACTCCAATGAACGATGCTATAAAATTATCTCTTTCTGCTGATGAACTGGAACTGGTTTGCAATAAAGACTGGATCCGGACTAAGAAAATGGTGGTAGATAAGGTATATCTTCTTTTGGGTAATCTTTCTCAAAAGATGCAAGATTATATTGAAAGTAATCAATTATTGTTACCAGCTGTGGTAACACAAAGCAGTCCTAAAATATCAAAGGGAGAAAATTATCTTGGGCTTCCTTATGTGATGTTAGATTATCCCCGATATTTTAAATCGAATGATGCGCTAGCTATTCGTACTTTTTTTTGGTGGGGGAATTTTTTCAGCATCAGTCTTCATTTATCGGGAGCAATGAAATCAACTGCCATACCTTTTTTGAAAAGCAATTTCGAATGGATGCAGCAAAATAATTATTATTTATGCATTCATTCAGATCCATGGGAGCATCATTATGAAGAAGATAATTTTCGGCTATTAAAAAATTATTCTGCTGTTGAGTTTGGAGCGATGATTCAGCAGAAGGACTTTGTAAAAATATCAATATCCATTTCATTAGCGCAATGGAATTCAGTCCCAGCTTTTCTAGAACAGCATTTTACCGAATTAGTGGAGTTATTGAAAATTAATTTCCCAAGCGATGGAAAAGATCTTTCACTTGATATTCCCAGAGTTGGCTCTGATCTTTAATATCCTTCTTATCTGCAAAATCTTTTATGATCAAAATAGTCTGATTGGTTACTTCAGATTTTTCAATGGCAAATTCAAAATATTCATCTTTAGGTGCATGTAACCAGTGATAACGAATATATTTATCTTCTTCACCTTCTAATAATTCTGCCTGCTCATCTGATCCATTCCAAGAAAAACTGAATATTCCGTCTCTTTCATCCACTTTATCAGCAAACCATTCCTGTAATCCTGCAGGGGTACTTAAAAAATCATACAATATACCTGGAGAACATCTAACCGGGTATTCCAGTGTATACAAAACTTTCTTACTCATCTGACTAATTTAAATTCTATAGTATAGTGCAATAATAACAAAATAATCGGTGTGTCAAAATTATTTTATCCAATTGCACTAAATCTTCACATAATGTTTTGAATTAAGCTCCAATGGGGGGCTATTTTGATCCTATCTAAATTATTATTTTTAAACAACATATTATAAATTTATTTAAATTACAAAATATTTAAATATGTTTGTAAAATGTAATGTTTACCAATTTTAAAAAATCACCTTAAAACTTAAGAACTATGAGTATGCGTCAACTGAAAATCTCCAAATCCATCACCAATCGTGAAAGCCAGAGTTTAGAGAAGTATTTACAGGAAATTGGTAAAGTAGAATTAATTTCTCCAGAGGAGGAGGTGAAGCTTGCTGTACTTATTAAAAAGGGAGATCAACGTGCTTTAGACAAGTTAACGAAGGCAAATTTACGTTTTGTAGTATCGGTAGCTAAACAATATCAAAACCAGGGGTTAACGCTACCCGATTTAATTAATGAAGGCAATGTAGGGCTAATTAAGGCTGCTGGCAGATTTGACGAGACGAGGGGGTTTAAATTTATTTCTTATGCCGTTTGGTGGATACGTCAAAGTATACTGCAGGCTTTGGCGGAGCAGTCGAGGATTGTTAGGTTACCCTTAAATAAAGTAGGTCTTTCTAACCGAATTAGTAAGGCTTTTTCGCAGTTGGAGCAGGAGTATGAGCGAGAGCCAACAGCAGAGGAGATTGCTAATTTATTAGATTTAGAAACAGAAGAAGTGGCAGCTTCTATTAGTTCTGCAGCTCGTCATATCAGTATGGATCAACCCTTCGCGGAAGGAGAAGAGGGTTCATTGTTGGATATCTTGGAAAACCCGAATGCGGATAGTACCGATATGCACCAGACCTTTAAAGTTTCGTTGACCGCTGAAATTGAACGATCGCTGAATACTTTAACCGATCGTCAAAAGGATGTCATCTGTTTTTTCTTTGGTATTGGGGTTGATCATCCATTGAGTCTGGAAGATATTGGAGAGCGATATAGTCTTACCAGAGAAAGGGTTCGACAAATTAAGGATAAAGCAATCACTCGATTAAGATCTACTTCCCGTTCTAAGCATCTGCGAAGCTATTTAGGAGCGTAAAGATTTCATACATTTGCAAAAATTATAGAAGTGAACTTTTTTGGTTCACTTCTTTGTTACTGCACACCTCATAAAAAGTGGAACATGTTTAACACCTTAAGCGAAAGATTAGAATCTGCCTTTAAAAATATTAAAGGTCAGGCAAGAATTTCTGAACTCAATATTGCCAATACCGTAAAGGATATTCGCAGGGCTTTAGTGGATGCCGATGTCAACTATAAAATTGCTAAAGAATTTACAGATACTATAAAAGAAAAAGCACTCGGAGAAAAGGTGTTGACTGCTGTTAGTCCAGGTCAGTTGATGGTAAAAATTGTACAAGATCAGTTGACCGAATTGATGGGAGGAAAAGAAAGTGAATTTAATATCAGCGGCAATCCTTCTATTATTTTAATTGCAGGACTGCAAGGGAGTGGTAAAACAACGTTTAGTGGTAAGCTGGCTAATTATTTAAAAACAAAGAAAGGCAAATCTCCTCTACTAGTTGCGGCGGATATTTATCGACCTGCGGCAATTGATCAATTGGAAGTATTAGGTGGTCAAATAGGAGTGGATGTTTTTAGTGAGCGTGAAAATAAAGATGCGGTAAGCATTGTTCAAAATGCAATCAAAGAAGCGAAGGCTAAAAACAAGAATGTAATTATAGTTGATACTGCCGGACGTTTAGCCGTAGACGAAGTGATGATGAATGAGGTCGCCAATATTAAAAATGCCATCCAACCACAAGAAATATTATTTGTAGTGGATAGTATGACAGGACAAGATGCAGTAAACACAGCTGCTGCCTTTAACGAGCGACTTGATTTTAGTGGAGTCGTGCTTACTAAGTTGGATGGAGATACAAGAGGTGGAGCAGCCTTATCCATTAAGTATACGGTTAACAAGCCTATCAAGTTTGTAAGTAGCGGTGAAAAGATGGATACACTGGATGTATTTTATCCAGATAGGATGGCTCAGCGAATTCTAGGAATGGGAGATATTGTGAGTCTAGTTGAAAAAGCACAAGAGCAATTTGATGCTGCTGAAGCGGCTAAACTTGAAAAAAAGATTCGTAAAAATCAGTTTGATTTTGAAGATTTTAAAACCCAATTGCAACAGATTAAAAAAATGGGCAACCTGAAAGATTTGATGGGAATGATACCTGGGGTAGGTAAACAAATAAAAGATGCCGATATTAATGATGATGCTTTTAAAGGTATTGAGGCCATGATTAATTCTATGACCTTGCAAGAAAGACGTAATCCGGATATTATTAATCCTAGTCGTAAAACGAGGATTGCAAAGGGTAGTGGAAAGGATATTGCAGAGTTAAATCAATTTTTGAAGCAGTTTGAGCAGATGAAAGGCATGATGAAAATGATGAATAAGATGCCGATGGGGAATATGCCAGGAATGGGTAGAAGGTAATTTTTACTCTTTGAGCCCTTTGGTCTTTTGTTTAGAAACTTTAGAATTATTTATAATTTCACCTCTTTTTTAGCCTAATTGTCCCCTTTTTTTATTATTTGGATTTGGTTTTTGGGCTTTCGCAGCTTATATTTGCATTCCTTTTCTAAGGAAGATCAAAGAAACCCTTTTAGTTAACAACCCAAAAAAATTTCTATTTTTTATGGCTGTAAAAATGAGACTGCAAAGACATGGGTCCAAAAAGAGACCCTTCTACTTCATCGTAGTAGCAGATGCCCGTAGCCCACGTGATGGCAAATTTATTCAGAAACTTGGTACTTACAATCCTTTGACTGTTCCTGCAACTGTGCAGATCGATCGTCAAAAGGCTTTGGATTGGTTACACAAAGGTGCTCAGCCTACTGACACTGTTCGTCGTATCCTTTCATTCAAAGGAGTATTGTTCTTGAAACATTTGTTGAGAGGTGTTGGTTTAGGACTGTTTGATGAAGCAGCGGCAATGACAAAATTCACTACATGGAGTGCAGAACATGATGCACAGGTTGCTAAGCGCCAAGGAGCCCATAAAAAGGCACGTTTGGAAAGCCGTAATCAACCAGTAGTACGTAAGGTAGTGGAACCACCTGTAGCAGTAGCTGTTGAAGCACCTGTTGCGGAGGCTGAAGAAGCTCCAATCACTGAAGAAACTAAAGCAGCAGAATAATATAGCTGTTCTCTTAATTCTTTTAGCAATTTCGATTTTTCGAAATTGCTTTTTTTTTTGCCCAATAAATTTCCTAATAATTTAGGGAATCATTTGATTCCCTATTTCCCTTCCTAATTTTTAAACTTTTTTTATACCAATGCCTTACCTTGCAAGCATATGAGTCAGTATTTTAAAATTGGAAAATTAGCAGCAAGTTTTGGTTTAAAAGGTGAGCTAGTTTTGCAACATAGTCTTGGAAATAAAACAGCCCTCAAGGGACTTGAAACTATTTTTATAGAGCAAGGCAAGGATAATTTTATGCCCTACTTTATTTCTTCTACTAATATTAAAAATGACAAGGAAATTTTTGTAAAATTAGAAGAGGTTGACACCATGGAGACTGCCCGCAAACTTACCCCAAAAGAAGTTTGGATTACTGAAGAAGATTTTAAAAAATTTGCTGCAAAAGCTTCTCCTATTTCTATGCTTGGTTTTCACCTGATCAATGAAGAAGAAGATTTAGGGGAAATTATTGAAGTCATAGAACAGCCTCACCAAATTCTTTGTGCAATTTTATTAGAGGGCAAAGAGGCCCTGATACCTATTCATGAAGAGTCGCTCGATAAAATAGATCAGAAGAATAGAAAAATTTTTGTAACTCTTCCCGACGGATTATTAGATATTTATAGATAGGCATTCTCTTTCTACAGCCCATTCAATTTATAAATTTTACTGATGAAAAATTCTCCTCAAAGAATCATTGCTCATTTCGATCTCGACTCATTTTTTGTGTCAGTAGAGGTGTTGAATGATCCTTCCTTGAAAGGGAAGCCAGTTTTTGTAGGAGGTTCCGAAAGAGGAGTGGTAGCGAGTTGTAGCTATGAAGCAAGAAAGTTTGGAATTCATGCTGGAATGCCTTCTAAAAAAGCGCTGTTAATTTGTCCACAAGCAATTGCTGTAAAAGGTAACTATTCGGAATATAGTAAATACTCCCGTTGGGTTACCCAAATCATTGCATCCAAAGCCCCGTTATATGAGAAAGCGTCCATTGATGAATTTTATATTGACTTAACAGGAATGGATCAATTTTTTAATCCACTTCAATGGACAATTGATTTACGCAGCCAAATAATGGAAGAAACGAAACTGCCTATTTCATTCGGGATGGGTGGTAATAAAATGATTGCTAAAATTGCTACTGGTCAAGCAAAACCCAATGGTTATCTTCAGGTGGCCTTTGGAAAAGAACAGGAATTTTTATCCCCTCTGTCGATTAATAAAATTCCAGGAGTAGGCGATCATACCAATGAAGTACTTCAATCAATGGGGATTTTTACCATTGGTGATGCTAAACTTTTTGAACCTTCACAGCTAGAGGAAAGGTTAGGTAAATGGGGATTAGATTTATGGCAAAAAAGTTTTGGTATTCATTCAGGAAAAGTTTGTCAATACCATGAAGCCAAATCAATTTCTACTGAAAATACTTTTGAGGAAAATAAAACTGATATGAATTTTTTGATGGGAGAAATTGTTCGCATGTCAGAAAAAATTGCTTTCGAATTAAGGCAGGAAGGTAAATTAGCTGGTTGTGTTGCGGTGAAAATTCGGTACCACGATTTTGAAACTGTCTCACGGCAAACCACTATTCCATTTACCTGCGCTGAGGATGAAATTATTCCAATTGTAAAAGATTTATTTCATAAACTCTACAAGAGAGGAATTCCTATTCGTTTACTAGGTGTCCGTTTAAGCGAGCTCACGATGGTATCAATCCAGACAAATTTATTTGATAATACTGCTAAAAAATCAGATCTGTATAAGGCGATTGATGAGGTTAAAAAACGCTTTGGAAAAGTGAAAATTAGACGAGCTTCGGGAAATTAGTTTAACTCTTTTATTGGATGAGTACTTTTTCGTTACTAAAAATGTAAATCCCCCTTTTTGTTGACTAATTCTAGTAACTAGTCCTTTGTTTATTTTTGAAAGTAATTTTTCTATATCTTTAAATCCGTTTAGCTTATGAAAGATGTAAAGAAAAATATTACCCCTAGTAAAAGGCTAGTTTTCGTTGTAACTACGATACTATTCATTTGCCTATTGCAATTTTCATTTACTGGATTTGCAAAATCTCCTTCCTCCGAATCTTTGGTTGAAAGTTTTTGGCTATGGCGTTTTTTTGGAAGACTTCATCCATTGGTAGTTCATTTTCCTATCACCTTACTTTTACTAGCAGGGGTTCTAGAATTATTTACTTTAAAAAAATTCAATTCTTCTCTTCGTGCTGGAATTAAATGGTTGATCGTTGCAGGAACATTCGCTGCTATATTTTCTGCTATCGCCGGATTATTATTGGTTAAGGAAGGCGGATACGAAAAAGATCTTGCTAACATTCATCAATGGGTGGGTATTGCCACCGCTTGCTTGGGAAGTATTGCCTGGTTATTACTCAATTGGATTTTGGTAAAGGGGCAATTGCAATTGATCAAATACTACCGTTTCTTTTTATTGACGAGTGCTGTAGGAGTTGCTGCTGCTGGGCATTTTGGCGCTTCGCTTACACATGGAAAAGATTATATATCGGCCACTCTTCCTTGGAGTACGGATTATATTACCGCGGCTAAATCAAATTTTGATCTATCGCAATTTAAAAATGATACGGCTCAATTAACAAAGCAACAAGCAGTAGAATTGAATGTGCAGGTTCGTGCTATATTAGCTCATAATTGTTATAAATGCCACGGTCCTGAAAAGATAAAAGGAGATCTTCGTTTAGATAGAAAAGATATGATTTTCAAAGGTGGAGAAAATGGGCCAGTGATTGTACCCGGTAATGTTGGGGCAAGTGAGTTATTCCGTCGTATTAATTTACCTTCCGACCATAAAGATGCGATGCCATCTAAGGGTAAAAAATTATCAGAGACCGATATTGCTATCATCAGTTTTTGGATTCAAAAAGGAGCACCATGGCCAGATTCAACCGAAAAAAATATTTTCAGGGTGGCGGCACTTCAACCTAGAAACCCTACGCTTCCACCTGCTACTGATGAACTTTCTAATCCTGTCGATAGGTGGACTAACCAATATTTTGTACAAAATAAAATTGCTTGGCCCAAGGTAGTGGATGATAGAACATTTTTAAGGAGAGTGACCATGGATATTATTGGCTTACTTCCTAGTTACGAAGAAATTGAAAAATTTACTAAAGATAAACGTCCTAATAAAAGAGCGTTATGGATAAGGCAATTATTAAATAGAGAGGATGATTATGCAACCCATTGGCTTAGCTTTTGGAATGATGCATTAAGAAATGATTATACAGGTACTGGATATATTACAGGAGGTCGTAAAAATATTACCGATTGGTTGTATAAGTCCATCAAAACGAATAAGCCTTACACTCAATTTGTAAAAGAATTAATTAGTCCTACCGATGAGTCAAAAGGATTTATAGAAGGCATCAAATGGCGTGGAGTGGTGAATGCAAGTCAACGCACTGAGATGCAAGCCGCACAAAATATATCGCAAGTATTTTTTGGTCTAAATTTAAAATGTACTTCTTGTCATAATAGTTTTATCAGTGATTGGAAACTTACAGATGCCTATGCATTTGCAAATATTTTTGCTGATAGTTCTCTTGAAATCAATCGTTGCGATAAGCCTACCGGTAAATATACGGGCGCTCGAATTCTTTGGAAAGAATTAGGAACCATAGATAGTAGTGCTACTAAAGCAATTAAACAAGAACAGTTGGCGGTAAATATGATACAGCCTGCAAATGGTAGATTGTATAGAACTTTAGTCAATAGGATGTGGGCTCAAATGATGGGTCGTGGTATTGTAGAACCGGTTGATGTGATGGATAATGAGCCTTGGAATCAAGATTTATTGGATTGGTTGGCTTTTAATTTTGAACAAAATAAGTCAAACATTAAGGAACTATTATTTTTAATTGCTTCTTCAAATACTTACCAGCTTCCTTCAGTTGGGATGAAGGAAGCTAATCAAATTATAGCACAGCAATATCGATTTACTGGAGTGTTGAGAAAAAGAATGTCTGCTGAGCAATTTTCGGATGCAGGTGGGACTGTGATTGGCCCAATTTTTTACGACTCTATGATTAAATATCGTCCTGCTAAAATCGTTGAGGTAAAAAAAATAGATTCAATTCATCCTCCTTTTGCAAGAGCTGCATTAGTAGTTAACAATCCTTTCCTTACTGCTTTAGGTAGACCTAGTAGAGAAACGGTTACTACTAGTAGAGAATCGCAAGCCAATCTGTTACAAGCTTTGGAACTTACCAATGGAAGCCAGTTTAATTCGATGCTTAGAAAGGGCGCAGAAATTTGGAAGAAAAATTATGTAACCAGTGATCGAATTATAAAAGAAATTTATAGACGTGCATTGGGTAGAGATGCTCAAACGGCAGAGTACCAGGTGGCTAAAAAGTTATTGGGAGATAATCCATCCTCTGATGCGATAGAAGATCTTTTTTGGGTGGTCTTGTTATTGCCGGAATTTCAAATTATTTATTAATTCATTCAATAATAATTTTGTTATGAGTAATCGTTGGAATAGAAGAGATTTTATAAGAGAGACCAGTGCTGCATCTATGGCGGCCCTTGCTGCTGGTGCGCCGATGGCTGGATTTTTATCTTCTTGTAATCGACCTAAATTAACTGCTACTGCTGATACGGTTATCTTACTTTGGATGGGAGGAGGAATGGCGCATACGGATACTTTTGATCCCAAAAAATATACTCCTTTTACTAAGGGCATGCAGGCTAATGATGTACTCAGTACTTTTAAGTCTTCGCCTACCGCATTGGATGATATTTACTTTTCTGAAGGTTTAGAAAATATTGGAAAAGTTTTGAATAAGGGTACCGTAATCAGATCTTATGTAGCAGCAGACATGGGACATATATTACACTCGAGACATCAATATCACTGGCATACTTGTTACAAACCTCCTCAGTCAGTTTCTGCTCCTCATATTGGTTCTTGGATTGCAAAACAGCTAGGACCTAAAAATTCGGTGATACCTGCATTTATAGATATTGGACAGCGTTTTTCATTAGGTGAAGGGGAAGAATTAAAAGCCTTTCATACCGCTGGATTTTTGGGAAATGAATATGGACCCTTTTTGATTCCTGATCCTACATCTGGACTAGAAAGTGTGAAGCCACCGGTAGGCATGGATATCACTCGGTTTGAAAAAAGAAATCAGTTGTATAATGAGTTAATGAATAATAGTGCAATGGGCGAAATGGGGAGCGACTATCAAAAGGAATCTTTGAGAAGGTCGATGGAACAGGCTTACATGCTGTTGAAATCACCTGAGGCAGCAGCTTTCGACCTTAGTAAGGAGCCTAAGGAAAGTTATGATATTTATAATACAGGCAAATTTGGTTTAGGTTGCTTGATGGCCCGTAGGTTAACGGAAAAGGGTGCACGATTTATCAGTGTTACTACTGAATATGTGCCTTTCAAAAACTGGGATACTCACGATAACGGACATACGAGATTGGTGGATATGAAAAAACAAATTGATGCTCCCATTGCTCAATTAATAAAAGATCTCGATCGTTCAGGGCATCTTGATCGTACTTTAGTAATATTAGCGAGTGAGTTCAGTAGGGATATGATGGTAGAAGGAAGACCGGATTTAAAAGTGCAAGAACAAGTGAATCAACCCGACGTTATTCAGGAGCTTAAAAACTATGGAATGCATCGCCACTTTACGGATGGTTGTTCTATGTTAATGTTTGGTGGTGGTATAAAAAAAGGGAATGTGTTTGGTAAAACAGCCGATGAGCGTCCTTGCAAAACCATTGAAAATCCAATTAAGATTGAGCAGGTGCATCAAACTATTTATCATGCACTTGGCATTCCTGCCGATACGCATTATCTGGTGGAAAAAAGACCGTTTTATACTACTCCCGATGGTTTGGGAAAGGCAGAGATGGATTTATTTGCTTAAGAGAATATAGATATTTAGGAACAATGGTTTATCCATCTATTAGCTCAGCTAAAGTCTTTTTTTCTAAAATCTTAAGGGTGGCATCTCTTGTTTGGAGCATGGCCTTATTAAGACCACAAGTTGCTTCGTCGCAATCAGCACATTTTTCGTAAAAATTGAGGCTTACGCAAGGAAGAAGGGCTATTGGACCACCTACAAGGCGAATGGCTTGAGCTAGCGTTGTTTTCTTAGGGGATTCAATTAGGTAATAGCCTCCTCCTTTCCCCTTCTTACTTTCCAACACATTGTTTTGTTTTAATTCCAAAAGAATCGTCTCTAAAAACTTGATGGGGATCTTTTTATTTTTGGAAATTTCTGATATCAGGACTGGTCCCTGGCCATATTTAGCCGCCAAATAGCCCAGCGCTTTAAGTGCATATTGTGTTTTTTTCGATAACATTTCAGAAAGTTACGTCAAAAAATAAAAAAAATAAGTCTACTTAATCAATAGACTATTATATTTGCATAATAAAACTTATAATTATGAGCCTACGTCTAGGGGATATTGCTCCCAATTTTACTGCAAAATCATCTTTAGGTGATTTGGATTTTTATGAATTTTTAGGAAATTCTTGGGGAATTTTGTTTTCACATCCAGCGGATTACACCCCCGTATGTACTACCGAATTAGGAAGAACAGCCGCATTGAAGGAAGAGTTTGAAAAAAGAGGTGTTAAGGTTTTAGCTTTGAGTGTTGATCCAGTGGATAAGCACGTGGGTTGGATTAAAGATATTAATGAGACTCAGCATGTATCTGTTGAATTTCCCATCATCGCTGATGAGGATAGAAAGGTATCTGAGCTCTATGATTTTATTCATCCAAATGCCTCAGCTACCCTTACTGTTCGTTCTTTGGTGATCATTGCTCCTGATAAAACAGTTAAATTGATTATCACTTATCCAGCTTCTACAGGAAGAAATTTTGTTGAAGTATTAAGAGTAGTGGATTCATTGCAATTAACAGCTAATTACAGTGTAGCTACTCCTGCCAATTGGAATCAAGGAGAAAATGTGATTGTAGTTCCAGCGATTAGTACAGAAGATGCGATTAAGAAGTTCCCTAAAGGAGTAGAAGTAGTTAAACCTTATTTGAGGTATACTCCACAACCAAATATTGACTAATTCTTTTTAGTGTTATTGTAATTAAGCGCTGTTCAAAAGACAGCGCTTAATTATATAAATTTTTTCTTAGCTGTTGAACCAGCGCCTTGATATCCTTAGGCAAATCTGCTTCCAAATGATAGTCTTTCCCCTCGGCATCTTTGAATTTTAATTGACTCGAATGAAGTGCCACTCGGTTAAGCATCGGGCGTTCTTCTTCGTCGTGCTGACTCAATTTGTATCTTTTTTTGATAGACGATAACAATACTGGTTTGCCATCTCCATACAAAGGATCACAAACAATTGGATGACCAATATTTTTAGAATGAATTCTTATTTGGTGTGTTCTTCCAGTATGGATTTGAAATTTCACTAAACTATATTTTCCTAAATCTTCTATTACTTCATAATCAGTAAGAGAAGGTTTGCCATTTTTATTGATCACCATTTGACCCTTAAAAACTGGATGCTCCATAATAGGCCCATCCATGCTTCCAGATTTTTCTGGCATTGATCCATGCACCAATCCGAGGTAATATTTTTCTACTGTTCTTTCTTCAAATTGTTTGGAAAAAAATTTATGAGTGTCCTCATCCTTTGCAAACATAATAATACCACTCGTTTCCCTATCTAACCGATGGATAGTAAAAATACTTCCATATTTATTGATCAAAAAGTCTTTTAAAGAGGGTTCAGATTGGACTCTGTCTGGGATAGAAAGCACCCCAGCAGGTTTATTGAGTACAATAAAATGATCGTTTTCAAAAATGGTAACCACTGAAGCCAGCGCCTTACTATTGGATGGATTACCGTTATTGCTATTATTTGCTTCGCTCATTATTTGATCTAGGTAGTTGGTTTTTGATTGGTTTGAATTTTTTTGTGAGAAATATTCAAGTATTTCAATAAACGGATTTCTTTTTCACTTAAAAAACGCCATTTACCTCTTTCAACATTTTTCTTAGTAAGGGTTGCATACATTACTCTGTCTAATCCCTTTACATCATAACCTAAATGCTCAAATATTCTTCTTACAATGCGGTTGCGTCCACTATGTATTTCAATACCAATGATTGATTTATCTTTCGAATCTGCATAAGCTAGTGAGTCTGCTTTGATTTCACCATCCTCTAATTTTATGCCATTTAAAATTTTGTCAAAATCGGCTTTAGTAAGTGACTTATCTAATTTTGCTTCATACACTTTGGTGATATTATAACTAGGGTGTGATAGCTTTTGTGTTAATTCGCCATCATTAGTTAATAATAAAACGCCAGATGTATTTCTATCTAGTCGGCCTACAGGATAGATCCTTTCTGTAGTCGCCATCTTGGTTAATTGTAATACTGTTTTTCTACCCTGTGGATCATCAGTAGTGGTAATATAATCTTTGGGCTTATTGAGTAAAATGTAAACTAGATTTTTGCTAACAAATAATTTTTTCCCATTGAATTGCACATTATCTCTCTCAGTTACTTTATGTGCCGGCTCCTTCACTACCTCATTATTTACTTTTATTTTTCCTTCTTTAATGAGTGTAACCGCATCGCGTCTACTACAAACTCCACAATGAGCTACGTATTTATTTAAGGGCATTTCAGTTGTTGAGATGGAAGAAGGCCTAACAATTTTTGGGGCAGTTTTTACTGGTTCAGGAGTATACTCTTTTTTAATACCCTCTACTTTTTTAGCATAGGTAAAATTGGTTTCAATTGCACTTACCTTTTTTTGTTTGGGGGAATGACTGGTTTTGCTTTGAGAAGCTTGAGTAGGAGCATTTTTAGCAGCAGCTTTTAACTGTCTCTTTTCCTCAAATCGCCTATCGATCGCGGCAGCTCTTTCTTTTTTTGCTTTCTGTTTGGCTTGTTTAAATTCTTCTTTAATCAGACTATTTTTCTTCTTGGGAACAAATTTCTGGAAAGGTGCTTGACTCATTTTTGAAGTGTTTTACTGTTATTACAACAGGGGTGAGTGGCGAAGGTAAACTTTATTTTGGCGGGGTTAATACTTTTGATCGATTTTTATTTTTGTAGTAATCCCCTTTTTACTTAATTGTACGCTATAAAAAAAGCGGTCTACCATCTGATAGACCGCTTTGTCATAGGGGTTTAATGATTTATTGGCCAGCTCTTCTTTCTTTTCTTGCGTCTTCTATTTTAATTAATTGTTCAAGAGATAAAATATCAGAAAAATTATTTTTTTGTTCTTCCCTGATTGACTTCAACTGTTCTCTCTTCTCTGATATACTTAACGAGCTATTATCTCTGATCGCTTTTATTTTAGCTAGTTCTGCTTCTCGATTAGCTTTTATTTGTGTCACTTGATTATCAGAAAGACCAAGATTTTCTTTCATTTTACCTAGGTTTACTCCAGCTTTATTACCCCTTGGATCATTGGATAAAGGTTTGTTTTGTGCTAATTGATTTTTTTGATCTTCTGTCAAAATGCCCGCCATTTGTTGCTTCTGTGATTGAAGGATTGCTGCTTTACTTTCCTTAAAATCTTTTACAGTCATTTGATCATTTTTATTAAGCGCTGCTAACTGGGTATTCGTATTTTGTCTCGCTGCTTTCAACTGTTCTTTTTGACTAGTAGACAGATTCAATGCTTTCATTTTTCCTGCTGTTTGCATTGGATGGTGAGGTCGATTGTTTTTTTGTAACTTTTGCGCAAATGAGGTTGAAAAACAAATGGTGGTGGCTATTGCACCGATAAAAAACTTTTTCATAGTGTTTATTTTTAAATGGTTCAAAATAATAGACTATGATCAATGCCAAAGGTTTAATTACTAACAAAAAAAATATAGAAATATTTATTTTGTTAGATAGAAATGAACAATTAATAACCAGTGAAATAGTTGAAAGAGGTTTAAAAAAATAATGCCCCATATCTATGGGGCATTTATAAAAGCAATGCTATTAGTAGCGCAGAAAATTTATTTTCCTTTGTTGGCAAGTTGACCGCAAGCCGCATCAATGTCTTTTCCACGGCTTCTTCTCACTCGAACGTTTACCCTGTTTTTTGCTAAGTAATCTGTAAATCTTTGGGTGGTATCTTCATCAGGTTTGGTGAATTTTGCACCTTCAATCGTATTGTACTCAATTACATTTACAAGATGGGTAGGTATTTTTCTGTAAATTTTTGTTAAGGCCTCTGCATCTTCAATAGAATCATTTAGATCTTTAAAAAGAATGTACTCTAGCGTAATATCATTTTTAGTTTTATCATAAAAATAATTTAACGCTTCTACCAAGGTATCGATACTATTGCTTTCGTTGATGGGCATGATCTGATTTCTTTTTTTGTCATCCGCAGCATGAAGTGAAAGGGCTAGATTAAATCTTACCTTATCATCACCCAATTGTTTAATTTGTTTTGCTACCCCTGCGGTGGACACGGTAATTCTTTTAGGGCTCATCGCCATGCCATCATTAGCGATTAATTTATCAATTGCTTTTAAAACATTTTTGTAATTCAATAGCGGCTCTCCCATGCCCATAAAAACAACATTCGAAAGTTTTTTATCAAATGTTTTTTCAGATTGCTGATTGATAAAAGCTACTTGGTTGTATATCTCATCATAATCTAAATTCCTTTTTCTTTCCATAGTACCCGTAGCACAAAATTTGCAGCTTAAGCTGCAACCTATTTGAGAGGATACGCAGGCAGTATTTCGTTTTTCAGTAGGAATCAAAACACCCTCAATCATGTGACCATCAAAGGTCATGAACCTTGATTTAACAGTTCCATCACTACTAAATTGAGTGGTATTTACTTTTAGTGAGGGTAACTCAAATTTTTCAGCTAAATGAGCACGCAGTTCTTTGGAAATATCTGTCATATCCTCAAAGCTTTGCGCATTTTTTTTCCAAAGCCATTCATGTACCTGCTTGGTACGAAATTTTTTTTCGCCGATCGTCTCAAAATGTTTAGTTAACTCCTCTAAACTCAAGTGGCGAATATTCTGTTTTGCTGATGTCATGGTGCAAAGATACCTTAACTTACTGTATTGCCCAATGAAGCCCATTGGTCAAATAAATTGTAAAGGACTTTAAATGGTGGAGGCAAATTAAATAAAGTGGCTTATTGAAGGGAGATTTATTTATTAAAGAAAGTGGCTAGGTTTTCAAGTGTAACTACTTCTTGGACCCCAGAACTTAAGTTTTTCACTAGACATTGTTTATCTTCTATTTCTTTACTTCCAATTATGATTGCGTATTCAATATTTTTTTTCTCAGCATAGCTGAATTGTTTGGCAATCTTTGAAAATTCATGAAACATTTCGCAGGAAACACCCTTTGCTCTTAATTGCTGCATGATGCTAAATGCAAAAAGGGATTCGGCTTCTCCCATATTAAAGAAGATGGCTTTAGAACCCTTTTCTATATCATTAGGGAAAAGCTGAAGCTCTTCCAATACATCATAAATTCTATCTACTCCAAAACTTATACCTACTCCCGCAATGCCAGGCACATCAAATAAACTAGTTAAATCATCATACCTACCTCCACCTCCAATACTTCCCATTTGAACTTCAGCAGGAGCTTTTGCCTCAAAAATGATTCCTGTATAATAATTCAATCCTCTAGCAAGGGTGAAGTCAATGGCTAGGTTTACATTACTAGTTTGGTGAAATAAAAAGGCTACTTCATTAATTCCTTCCTTACCAATTGCTAGATTACCTACTAATGATTTTATTTGAGCTAATTTTTCTTCATTGGTACCAGTGATCAATAAATATTTTTCTATGATACTAATCTGTTCTGTTGAAAGATTTCTTTCAGTCAATTCCTCTTTTACTTTATCCAATCCAATTTTATCTAATTTGTCAATAGCAATGGTGATGTCCATCATTTTTTCGGCTCCTCCACACAATTGAGCTAATGCACTTAAAATTTTTCGACTATTAATTTTGAGTGTATAACCTGAAAGCCCTAGCTGCATAAATACCTGGTGATAGATATTAGCTAATTCAACCTCATTGAGTAATGCTGTACTTCCAACAATATCGGCATCGCATTGTGTAAATTCTCTGTAACGTCCTTTTTGAGGCCGATCTGCACGCCAAACAGGTTGAATCTGATAGCGTCTAAAGGGAAAGGTGAGTTTGCCGTGATTCATTGCCACATATCTGGCAAAGGGAATTGTTAAATCGTATTTTAATGCTCTTTCGGTAAGTTCGCTACTGCTTTTACCAATCAATGCTTTTTCAAAACCTAAGGTTGATTTCTCAATATTTTTTGGATTATTGATTCCGTTATTTAATATTTTAAAAATCAGCTTATCACCTTCTTCACCATATTTGCCCATCAATGTTTCTAAATTCTCCATAGCAGGAGTTTCCAGTGGTTCAAAGCCATACAACTCAAATACACTTTTGATAGTGGATAAAATATAGTTTCTTTTGTTGACTACCGTTGCTGAAAAATCCCTAGTTCCTTGGGGAATACTTGGTTTGGCCATGATTGTTTCTTAATTAAAATATTGTAATAGCCTGTTCAAAAAAGCTGATGCATTCAATCGATCAATTAGCATGATTTTTTATAATTGCATCGCAGGCAATTTCGATCATTTCATAAACACGGTGGTATCCATCTTCTGCTCCATAAAATGGATCGGGTACCTCCTTGTTTTGACCAGGGTAAACTTCATTCATTAGTAGATCAACTTTGGATGAAATGTACTGATCTTTACCTATCTCCTTTATTTCTTCTTTTACATCTAATGCCATTGCATAGATTTTGTCAAATCGCTTAAAATCTTCTAGAATAAATTTTCTTGATTGCTGATCACTAATGTATACACCGTTCATACTAGCCACTTTTTGTGACAAGAAGTGAGGTGCCTCACCATTATGAAATCCATTAGTGCCAGCACTATCTATTTTCCAATTTAATCCTGCCTCCTTACATTTTTGTTGCAGAATTCCTTCTGCCAATGGACTTCGGCAAATATTACCTAGGCATACCATCAAAATTGTCATGCAGCAAATATAAGCCCTTAGGGGAATAAACTAGTAAGCAGCAGGGGGCAACAGTTAGAATTTCTTATGTACATTTTCTCAATAATCATTTCTAAATGAATTGAAAAGAGAGGAATTGGCGTCCTGTTATTGTAAAATTTTGCTAATTAGCTCTTATTTTTTGTAAGGAATGTAGTATTATTTTGGAACTATAAGTTTGGCAAACAGTCAACTATAAAGAAAGCTAGGGTCTTAGGTATGATTTCAGTAAAGTTAAGTTTATGAGACGATGGTCATTTTCAATCATTTATTTTGTAATTTGCCCTTATTGCAGAAGGGATGTATCAATATTTTTTTAATACGTCGCTTTTAAAAAACAATACCTATGGCAGAATTAGAAAACGAAAAGCTTAGCGAAAGGGATAAGGGTTTTATCCGTATGCGCTCAATCACTAATTATGGGATGGGTTTCTTTATGATACTCGTTGGTTTTTTCTTCATGTTTCCTGTTAAGTTGACGCAAAGTTTTATCAATCAATATGATCCTGAATTAATAAAAATATTTGCAGTGATATGCTGGTTGTATGGAGGATTTAGAATGTATAGAGGGTATAAGAAAAATTATTTCAGAGACTGATGAATAGGTGGAACAGAAAAAATAGTATGGTAAGTTGGGGATGTTTGCTCATTTTGTTTCTTGGAATGACTCAATGTAATTCCAAAAAGCAGGTGCAAGCAACGGATACGCTTACTAGTGGCGTACTTCATATCAGTGTGGATGAGTCGTATCAACCGATCATGGAGGAACAAATTAAAGTATTTGAAGGCGCCTATCCTGATGCTAAAATTATAGCCCATTACCAATCGGAGTCTGCTTGTTTAAATGATATTCTTTCCGATTCCCTTACCAAAATGGTCATCGTAACGAGGGGATTAACAAGAAAGGAAGAAGATTATTTTAAGCAATCCGTACATTATTTTCCTCGTTGGGATGAGCTGGCAACCGATGCTATTGCGATTGTAGTCAATAAAAAAAGTACCGATACCATTTTTACCCTTCAAAGATTGCAGCAGCAGTTGACTGGGTTGATGGGAAAAAAGCAACAAATTATTTTCGACGGATTAAACGCTACGAGTACGGTGAGGTTTGCAATTGACAGTATATTGAAGGGGTCAAAATTTGACACCAGTGTGGTGAGAGCGGTTAAAAATAGTCAGGGAGTTTTAGATTATGTTGCAGCTAATGAAAATGCCATTGGATTAGTGGGAATAAGCTGGATTGGGAACCCAGAGGATTCAGCGCAGGTGAAAATGTTGCAAAAGCTAAAAATGGTTTATGTTAAATGTGACTATTGTTCCGATTCCCCTTATGTTAAACCAACCCAGTATGGTATCATGACTAAAAGATATCCGCTCATTCGTGGTTTGTATTATATTCTGAGAGAAAATTATTCAGGTTTAGGGTCGGGGTTTTTAAATTTTTTACAATATGAAAGGGGGCAATTAATTTTCAGAAGAGCTTATTTAGGGCCTAGTAAAATAGGATTTGGCATTCGGAATGTGCAGATTAATGAAAAATTACCAAAATAAAAATGAACATTTGAAATAGTTTTGAGTATAAATTAATATCATTGTAAAGTCAAAAAAAAAGAAAGGAAATGAGTAGTATTAAATTTGGATTACTTGCGTTATTTGCCCTATTGCTTTCAAGCACTATGAAAGCCCAAACATTGGAGGAGGGTAAGAAATTTATGTATTATGAAAGGTACCAAAGTGCTAAAAATGTTTTTCAAAAATTAGTGGAAGTTGCTCCTGTTAATCCAGAGGCAGTTTATTGGTTGGGTATCTCCATAATGGCGGGTGCTGATTATTCTACTAAATCATTAGGGGAAGCTAAAGAGATTTATCGTAAGGCATTAGAAGCCAATAGTAATAGCGCTTTGTTGATTGCAGCGATGGGAAATGTAGAGTTGCATGAAGGCAAAACTCAAGACGCTCGCAATCGTTTCGAAACAGCACTTTCTTTAAGTCAAAATAAAGATTTGTTAGTATTAACTGCAGTAGGGATGGCCAACTCAGACTATGATAACAAATATGCAGATCCAGCTTACGGAATCGAAAAATTAAAAATTGCTACCAATTTAAAAAAGTTTAAAGAGCCCTCTGTATATATTTATATGGGGGATGCCTATAAAAAAATGTTGGATGGTGGAAATGCACAAATTTCATATCAATCAGCATTAAATATTGACCCGAAGTATGCAAGGGCAATTTATAGAATCGGCAAAATTTATCAAACACAAGGTGCTGGTCAGGAAGAGATTTATATGAAATACTTCAATGAAGCTATTGAGAAAGATCCAGCCTATGCACCCGTTTATAAAAACTTGTCTGATTTGTATTATAATATTGAAGTAACTAAGTCAGCTCTTTATCTTGATAAATACTTGGCGAACACTGATGATGACCCTAAGAATTGCTACTACAGAGCTTCTATGAAGTATGCACAAGGTTTGTTTAAAGACGCTATCACAATGGCTGACCAATGTATCGCAGGTTCTTCTAGCCCTTACCCTAAATTATTTGGTATTCAAGGATATGCTTTTAACCGTTTAGGTGATTCTGTTAGTGCAAGGAAAGCTTTTGAAAATTATATCGCCAAAGCAGAGCAAAGTCAAATAGGAAGTGGTGACTATGCTACCTATGCCAATGTGTTATTTAAATTACCTGGCAATGATTCTTTAGCAGGTATTTATATTGACAAAGCGGTTGAATTAGATACGCTTGAATCATCTAAAGTTGCTTATCTAAAAACAACTGCTCTTTATTTTGAAAATCAAAAAAAGTATAAAACTGCAGCTGATTGGTATGCAAAAATTACTACATTAAAAAAAGATCCAACAAAAACTGATTTATATTATGCAGGATACAACTACTTTAGGTCAGGTAATTATACCACTTCTATAGATGTATTTAATCGTTATAGTAAAAGATTTCCTGATGATGTTTTCAGTTATTATATGATTGGAAAGTCTTATTGGGCAATTGATACTACCATGGAACAGGGTTTAGCCAATCCAGCCTTTCAAAAGGTGATAGAAGTTGGTCAAGCTGACAAAGTGAAAAACAAGAACCAATTGATTGGTAGTTATAAATATTTTGTAGCCTATTATGCCAATATTAAGAAGGATAAAGCTGCTGCTATTGCTTATTGTGATAGCGTATTAGTAGTTGATCCTGCTGATGCTGAGGCTACGAGTAATAAGGCAGCCATTGCAAATATGAATATGAACCCGACTCCGACTCCAGCTGCTCCAGCAGCTCCGGCTTCTAAACCTACAAAGCCAGCTGCCACTAAGCCGGCAGGGGATAAGCCAAAGCAAACGAGTCCAGCTGCCAAACAATAAGTAGAAATATATAAAAATAATGTTATCCCCCTTTTATTCAAAAGGGGGATATTTTTTACCAAACCTAAGTTTGTTATTTGCTCCTCCTAACGTACTTTTGCAAAATGAAATTCTTCATACTTCAAGCTGTAGATAGTAATAACGCCTCCAATTATCTGCCTATAGGGATTCAATTATTTTTTGCGATTGGTTTTATCGCTACCATGATGCTTCTGACCCATCGCTTTGGCCCTAAAAGACAGACCAGTGATAAGCTTCAAAATTTCGAAAGTGGTATTGAAATAAAGGGTAATGCTCGTCAACCGATGGCGATCAAATATTTTCTTGTTGCCATTTTGTTTGTATTGTTTGATGTGGAAGTTATTTTTTTCTATCCCTATGCGGTAAATTTTAGAGCCTTAGGCTGGCAAGGCTTTATGGCGGTGGTCATGTTTGTTGGTTTATTTATAGCAGGATTAATCTATATCATAAAAAAAGGAGCTTTGAATTGGGAAGATTAGCAATTGTGTAGCGGTTAAGTAAACAATGGGTGCGGTATTTTGTTAAAGAAGGGTAGATTTTATAATTGTGTATTTGCTTATAAAAATTAATTATGTCGCGTCCTGTACAATATAATACAAAGTTGAAAATGGTGGAAGCCCCCGAAGCAATGATGGGGGATGGTTTTATGGCAACTTCCTTTGAAAAGGTGGTAGGGCTCGCCCGCAAAAATTCTATTTGGCCATTACCTTTTGCTACTTCCTGCTGCGGAATTGAATTCATGGCTACCATGGCTAGTCATTATGATCTATCCAGATTCGGTTCTGAAAGGGTAGGTTTTTCTCCTCGTCAATGTGATCTTTTAATGGTAATGGGAACTATTTCTAAAAAAATGGGACCCGTTCTTAGACAGGTTTATTTACAAATGGCCGAACCTAGATGGGTTTTGTCTGTGGGTGCATGCGCTTGTAGCGGTGGTATTTTTGATACCTACTCTGTATTGCAAGGTATCGATCAGATAATTCCTGTGGATGTTTATGTACCAGGATGTCCTCCAAGACCAGAAGCTATTTTAGATGGATTTTTGAAAATACAGGAATTAGTTGGACAAGAAAGTTTAAGGAGAAGAAATGGCGATAAATACAAGGAATTGCTAGCTAGTTATGGAATACAATAAAAATTTGAAGCGAATTAAGTAACAAAAGATGCCTCTAAATAACGATACAATACAGCAAACACTTATCCGAAAATTTGGCGATGTACTCACCGACTGGCAGGAACCTTATGGTATGTTGACTTTCACTGCACCAAAAGAAATCAATTTGAAAGTGTTACAATTTTTATACGATGAACCTACCTTAAATTTTCGTTTTTTAACTGATTTACAAGCGGTTCATTATCCTGCAAAAAAAGGCCAAGAGTTAGCAGTAGTATATCACTTGCACAATTTGGTTGATAATGTGCGTATCCGATTTAAAGTTTTTACTGATATCGCCCAACCGGATGTTTTTAGTGCGACTGCTTTATATCAGTCAGCTAATTTTATGGAACGCGAAACCTATGATTTTTTCGGAGTAAACTTTACTGGCCATCCTAATTTAATTAGAATCTTAAATGTGGATGAAATGGATTATTTCCCCATGCGCAAAGAATTTCCATTAGAAGATCAGACTAGAGTAGATAAGGATGATGAGATGTTTGGAAGATAAATTAGTATTTATATAAAGTTGAGTGGGTTGATTGTTGTGAGGGTGTTATAATATTTTTAAAAGAGAATTAAAAAATAGTAAAGGCAAATAATGAGTGAGCATATTCTTTTACCGGAAGGAAGTATTGAAAAACAAACTACCACCCTTAATTTGGGTCCTACGCACCCTGCTACTCATGGCGTTTTTCAAAATATTCTTGAGCTCGATGGAGAACGAATTTTGAAAGCAACTTCTACGGTGGGGTACATTCACCGTGCTTTTGAAAAATTAGCTGAAAGAAGACCGCTGTATCAAATCACTCCTATCACCGATCGTTTAAATTATTGTTCTTCTCCCATTAATAATATGGGTTGGCATATAACCTGCGAAAAATTATTAGGTGTTGAGTTGCCTAAGCGGGTCGATTACCTTCGAATCATCATTATGGAATTAGCTAGAATTTCAGATCACTTGATTTGTAATTCAATCGTGGGAGTAGATAGTGGTGCCTATTCTGGCTTTTTATATTTGATGCAGTTTAGGGAATTGATTTATGAAATTTATGAAGAGGTTTGTGGTTCAAGACTTACTACTAATATCGGTCGAATAGGTGGCTTTGAAAGAAATTTCACCAATACTGCATTCGTTAAACTTGAAAAATTTCTGGCTACTTATCCTAAGCAGTTAAAGGAATTTGAAACCTTGTTTAATCGTAATCGAATTTTTATGGAACGTACCATTGGTGTAGGCGCTATTTCTGCTGAAAGGGCACTAAACTATGGCTTTACAGGTCCAAATTTAAGAGCAGCTGGTGTGGATTATGATGTTCGTGTGCATACACCATACAGCTCCTATCAAGACCTTGAATTTACTATACCAGTGGGTAAGACTGGAGATTGTTATGATCGCTTTTTAGTTCGTAATCAAGAAATGTGGCAAAGTCTGAGTTTGATTGAACAGGCGTATAAAAAAGTGCAGGAATTTAAAGGTGCCGAGTCAGAAGTTTTTCATGCAGATTCTCCTGCTTATTATTTGCCAGAGAAAAAGGATGTGTATACTAAAATGGAGGCTTTAATTTATCATTTTAAAATTGTGATGGGGGAAACGGATATACCTGCAGGCGAATTATATAGTTCGGTAGAAGGAGGAAATGGTGAGTTAGGATTTTATCTGATCAGTGATGGAGGTAGATCTCCGTATCGACTTCATTTCCGCAGACCTTGTTTTATTTATTATCAAGCATTTCCAGAATTAGTACAAGGTGGAATGTTAAGCGATGCAGTAATTACAATGAGTAGTTTGAATTTGATTGCAGGCGAATTAGATGCGTAATCTATTATTCGACAAAATTGAATTTTGACATATGATTCAACTAATAAAATTGACCCACTCTTTTGAGTAATAGTTATTATGATAAAATTTTCTGAGGAAAAATTAAAAAAGGTAAGCGAGATTATACAACGCTATCCTGAAGGCAAACAAAAAAGTGCCTTGCTTCCAGTACTTCATCTAGCACAAGATGAATTTGGTGGTTGGCTCGATACGCCTGTAATGGATTATGTAGCTACTTTATTAAGCATTGAACCAATTGAAGTTTACGAAGTGGCTAGTTTTTATAGTATGTATAATTTAAAACCTGTTGGTAAATACTTATTTGAAGTTTGCCAAACAGGTCCTTGCATGATCAATGGAAGCGATGATATTATAGGGTACATCAAAACAAAATTAAATATTGGTGTAGGTGAAACCACTGCTGATGGATTGTTTACCTTAAAAACGGTGGAGTGTTTGGGTGCTTGTGGATATGCACCGATGATGCAGTTGGGTAAAACCTATCGTGAGCATCTGACAAAGGAGAAAGTAGATGCTATTGTAGCAGAATGTAGATCAAAGGCAAATTAAATTGATGGGAATAACTAACGCCATATTAAAAGTGAAAGAGCACAGAAAATCTGAAAAAGTGGCGGAAGTTAATTTTTTAGTGGATAGTGGAGCAGTGTATAGTTTGGTTCCTGGAAAAATTTTAGACCAACTTGAAATTGAGCCCTATAAGGAAATGAGTTTTTCTTTGGCTGATGGTACAACCTTACAGCGTAAAGTATGTAGTGCCTATTTTGAATTTGAGGGTGAAGGAGGTCCAGCGCCGGTAATTTATGGAGAAGAGGGAGATGAACCATTACTAGGTGCAACCACGCTGGAGTCTTTGGGATTGGTTTTAAATCCTTTTACCAGATCGCTGCATCCAATGAGGATGTTGATGGCAAAATTGAAAAAATAAAAAACATTAGGAAACGGATTGTAATAAAGTATGGCAAAGAAATTATTATTAGACAAAGCACATGTACCTGGAATCCGGAGCTATGAGGTGTATCGGAAAGAAGGAGGATACCGTAGTGTTGAAAAAGCATTTCGTTTGACTCCTGCCGAAATTGTAGAAGAAGTAAAGTTGAGTGGATTAAGAGGTAGAGGTGGCGCAGGTTTTCCTACGGGAATGAAATGGAGTTTTTTGGCTAAGCCTGAAGGAGTTCCACGTTACTTAGTTTGTAATGCGGATGAGAGTGAACCTGGTACATTTAAAGATAGATACTTGATGGAATTTATTCCACACTTATTGATAGAAGGAATGATAGTAGCTTCCTTTGCTTTGGGAAGTAATGTTAGCTATATCTATATCCGTGGAGAATATGCATGGATTGCTGATATATTAGAAAATGCTATTGATGAGGCAAAGCAAAATGGATGGGTAGGAAAAAATATTTTAGGTACAGGATTTAATTTTGAGTTGTATGTCCAAAGAGGAGCAGGCGCTTATATCTGTGGAGAAGAAACCGCATTAATTGAAAGTCTGGAAGGCAAAAGAGGTAACCCAAGAATTAAGCCTCCATTCCCTGCGGTAAAGGGTTTGTGGGATTGCCCTACAGTAGTAAATAATGTAGAAACATTAGCCGCAGTGGTTCCTATAATTAATGAAGGTGGAGAGGCTTATGCTAAAATTGGTGTAGGAAAAAGTACTGGTACTAAATTGATTTCTGCTTGTGGTAATATCAACAAACCGGGTATCTACGAAATAGATATGACCATCTCTGTAGAAGACTTTATTTTTAGTGATGAATATTGTGGTGGCATACCTAATGGAAAAAGATTGAAAGCTTGTATTCCAGGTGGATCTTCTGTTCCGATATTGCCGGCCAATTTATTATTGACCACTGCCAAAGGGGAGAAAAGGATGATGAATTACGAAAGTCTTAGTGACGGTGGATTTGCAACAGGAAGTATGATGGGTAGTGGAGGATTTATTGTGTTAGATGAGGATCAATGTATTGTTAGAAATACTATGACGCTGGCAAGATTTTATCATCATGAAAGTTGTGGTCAGTGTAGTCCTTGTCGTGAAGGAACTGGTTGGATGGAAAGAATTTTGAAAAAAATTGAATCAGGAAAAGGTGAAATGAAAGACATCGATTTACTGTGGGATATACAAAGAAAAATTGAAGGTAATACGATCTGTCCTTTAGGTGATGCTGCAGCTTGGCCAGTGGCAGCAGCTATTCGTCATTTCAGAGATGAGTTTGAATGGCATGTGCAGCACCCTGATAAATGTTTGACAGAAAATTTTGGACTTAGACATTATGCAGATCCAATTCATGTGGCAGTAACTGCTTAATGATAAATAATAAATAGTTTAATAAAAATAACGCCTGATCATTCTAGCGTAAAATTTTTTTATGGCAGACGAAATAAAAACTTTTAAAGTAACCATTGATAACATCACCATTGATGTGCCCGCAGGCACGACTGTACTCAATGCGGCTCGTCAAATTGGAGGTGATGTGGCTCCACCTGCAATGTGCTACTACAGCAAGTTACAGGGTAGTGGAGGAAAATGTCGTACTTGTCTAGTTGAAGTAGCAGCTGGTTCTACAGCTGACCCTAGACCAATGCCTAAGTTGGTTGCTTCCTGCAGAACTACCGTGATGGATGGTATGGTGGTAAAAAATATTACGAGTGAAAAAGTGAAAGATGCTAGGGCGGGTGTGGTAGAATTTTTATTGTTGAATCATCCTTTGGATTGTCCAATTTGTGATCAGGCCGGTGAATGTCATTTGCAGGATCTTGGTTATGAACATGGCAAAGAAGGAACTCGTTATGAGTTTCCAAGAAGAACATTTGAGAAAGAAGATATTGGTCCCTACATTCAATTGCATATGACGAGGTGCATACTTTGTTATCGTTGCACTTATGTTGCTGATCAATTAACAGATAAAAGAGTTCATGGAATATTAGATAGAGGAGAGCATGCAGAAATTTCTACCTATATTTCAAAAGCAGTGGACAATGAATTTAGTGGAAACATGATTGATGTTTGTCCAGTAGGAGCGTTAACTGATAAAACATTTCGTTTTAAAAATAGGGTATGGTTTACTAAACCTGTAGATGCTCATCGTACCTGCGATACACCAGGATGTTGCGGAAATACTACCTTATGGTTAAGAGGTGAGGAGGTGTTCAGAGTAACTGCTCGTAAAGATGAATGGGGTGAGGTAAAGAGTTATGAAGGCAAGCCAGGATGGATCTGCAATACTTGCAGATTTGATAAAAAGAAAACCAGTGATTGGACAATAGAAGGAGTTACAAAAGTTAATCGACACTCTGTTATTTCCCAGGGTAAATATGAAGGACTGGTTATGCCAAAAGAAACTGTTCAGGAAGTGATGGGTGGACGAGCCCCTAAATTACTTATGAATATTCATGATGAAAGTGAAGTGAATGATCCGAAAATTCAGTTGAGTGAAATTAATGGACCAGCGCATGCTGAAAATTTTAAAAATTAAGTGCTTGCAATTTGTTAAGCAAAAAAATATTTATAACAGATTATGTTACTATCAATTGGGTTGCCTTTAATTATTGAAAAATTAGTATTGATTGTAGTAGTGGTGATGTCCTCTTTGGTAATTGCTATGTATGCAACCTTTGCTGAAAGAAAGGTTGCTGCTATCATGCAAGATAGAAGAGGTCCCAATCGAGCAGGTCCTTTTGGTTTATTACAACCCCTAGCGGATGGTTTGAAATTATTTTTTAAAGAGGAAATTATACCTAACCTATCTTCTAAATTTTTATTTATCCTAGGACCTTGTCTAGCGATGTTGACGGCTATGATGACAGGTGCAGTAATTCCATGGGGTGATAAGGTTCATTTTTTTGGCAGAGATATTTCTTTACAAATAGCGGATGTTAATATTGGCATTTTGTATGTTTTTGGCGTAGTGAGTATGGGAGTATATGGTATCATGATTGGAAGTTGGGCTAGTAATAATAAATTTTCTTTGATGGGAGGCTTAAGGGCTGCCTCACAAATTATTAGTTATGAATTGGCGATGGGTATAGCCTTAATTGCTTTATTAATGACAACGGGGACATTGAGTTTGAAAGAAATTGTACAACAACAGCAAGAACATTGGTATAGTTGGAATATTATCAAGCAACCGCTTGGGTTTTTAATATTTTTAATTTGTGCTTTTGCAGAATGTAATAGAACACCATTTGATTTACCAGAGGCAGAAAATGAATTGATAGGTGGATACCATACCGAATATTCTTCAATGAAATTGGGTTTCTTTCTTTTCGCCGAATACATCAATATGTTTTTGAGTAGCTCTGTAATGGTGAGTTTGTTTTTTGGAGGGTACGATATTCCATTTGTAAATGATGCATCGCTAGCTGAAAGTATTGGTACGAATTGGGTGGCTTTAATTCATGCAGGCGTATTTTTATTTAAGGCGGCTTGTTTTCTTTTCTTATTCATGTGGGTTCGTTGGACTATCCCTCGTTTCCGCTACGATCAATTGATGAACTTGGGATGGAAAATATTAATACCCCTGGCGCTAATCAATATGTTGGCAACGGGCGCCTTTATTTTATTACAGCAAAACAACTGGCATTTTTAAACATTAAAATATATTTGCGCATCCATCGTGTTGCAAGAATTTAATAACATATGCAAGCATTAACCAATAGAGCCCAACAAGTAGAACGCAAACCAATGTCATTATTGGAACGCGCTTATTTGCCGGCTATTTTTAGAGGAATGGCCATTACATTTGGTCACATGTTTAAAAAAAGACCTACCATCAATTATCCTGAGGTAACTCGTCCTTTTAGTCCTGTTTTCAGAGGACTACATATTTTAAATAGAGATGAAGAAGGCAGAGAAAACTGCACTGCTTGTGGGTTATGTGCCGTTGCTTGTCCTGCAGAAGCGATTACAATGGAAGCAGCAGAAAGGTCTGCTGGAGAAGAGAAATTATATCGCGAAGAAAAATATGCCGCTAAATATGAAATAAATATGTTGCGCTGCATTTTTTGTGGATTGTGCGAAGAAGCTTGTCCTAAAGATGCCATTTATTTAAGTGAAACTTTTGCTCCTGCAAATTTTCAACGCAAAGGTTTTATTTATGGCAAGGATGATTTATTAATTCCTCATCCGATCACTGAACCTGAAGCTCATGCAAAGGCAAAAGGTGGTAGAGTGAGTTTAAAATAGTTATTTTAAAACATCTTCCTTTCAAAGGGAAAGAATACAACGAAATATGAGTGCAATAGAAATAATGTTTTGGTTTTTGAGTGTACTGGCCTTAGGCGCAGGCGTAATGGTGGTTGCCAGTAAAAGTCCAGTGTATAGTATATTATTTTTGATTCTTACTTTTTTTGCTATTTCAGGCCATTATATTTTACTGAATGCACAATTTTTAGCAGTTGTTAATGTTATCGTTTACGCAGGGGCAATCATGGTATTGTTTTTATTTGTTGTAATGTTGATGAATTTAAATGCAGAATCAGAACCTCATCAAAAAAATAAATGGTTATTGTACATCGGGGGCATTTCAGGAGGTAGCCTATTATTAGTAATTGTAGCTGCTTTAAAGAAAACAGTAGCCACTACTCAGTTGGTCCAGATGAATAATGGCGAAGTTGGATTGATCAAAAATTTGGGAATCAAATTATTTACTGATTATGTATTTCCTTTCGAAATAAGTAGTGTTTTATTTTTAAGCGCTATGATTGGTGCGGTAGTCATTTCAAAAAAGGAAGGATAAATATTAAATTAATAAAAGAATATGCCGGTATATTATTACATATTTTTAGCAGTTGCCTTATTCAGTATTGGAGTCATTGGTGTATTGATTCGTCGCAATGCAATTATAATATTCATGTGTGTAGAATTGATGTTGAATGCGGCCAATTTATTGTTAGTAGCCTTTTCAAAAATGCATCATCAAGTATTGATGAAAACAAATCCTACAGCAGCAAGTGATGCACAAGTATTTGTTTTTTTTATCATGGTAGTGGCTGCAGCAGAAGTTAGTGTGGGACTTGCAATTATTGTAATGATGTATAGAAATACGCATTCGGTAGATGTAAATTTTTTAAACCGGTTAAAAAACTAAAGTGTTTTTTGCCATTACTGGATGAGCGGTAGAATCAATTTTTGAAAAACTTTTTTAATTAATACAGCTGCTTTCTTTAATAGAAGTAGTTAAAATTTCCCTTAGGGATTTGGGGCTTATGAATAATATTTTACAAATAGTTTGGCTGATACCTATTTTACCGTTGATTGGTTTTATCATCAATGGATTAGGTAGAAATAATTTATCTAAAACCCTTTCTGGATTAATCGGAAGTGGAGTGATATTGGCGTCTTTTATTATTAGTGTGTATGTTTTTTTAAGTGTAAAGGAAGGCAACACGCATTTAATACATTATTTCGAATTCATTAATACGGTCTCTTTGAATGTGCATTTCGATTTTCAAATTGACCAGCTCTCTTCTCTTTTTTTATTGATTATAACAGGGGTTGGTTTTTTGATTCATGTGTATTCTACTTCCTATATGCACGAAGAGCCCACAAAAGATTTTGCAAAATATTTTGCTTATCTAAATCTTTTTGTGTTCTCTATGTTATTACTCGTGATGGGGGGTAATTATATCATTATGTTTATTGGCTGGGAGGGAGTCGGACTTTGTTCTTACTTGTTGATTGGTTTCTGGTTTAAAAATAATGAGTACACGAATGCAGCCAAAAAGGCTTTTATAATGAATCGAATTGGTGATCTTGGATTTTTACTTGCCGTTTTTTGGTTGTTATCAAAGCTAGGTTCTGCAGACTTCCACCAGGTGTTTGATAATGTGGCTAAGTTGACGTCTTTTGATATTGGTGGAATCACCTTATTATTATTTGTAGGAGCTACTGGTAAAAGTGCCCAAATACCTTTATATACTTGGTTGCCAGATGCGATGGCAGGTCCTACTCCAGTAAGTGCTTTAATTCATGCTGCAACAATGGTTACAGCAGGTATTTATATGATTGCCCGTAGTAATATTTTATTTACTATGGCTCCCCTTACTCAAGCCATAATATCTATCATTGGAATTTCAACAGCCTTACTTGCAGCTACTATTGCATTGAAGCAAAATGATATTAAAAAAGTTTTAGCCTATTCTACTGTAAGTCAACTAGGGTATATGTTTGTAGGTTTAGGGGTTGGGGCATATACTGGTGCTGTATTTCATGTAATGACGCATGCTTTTTTTAAAGCCTTATTGTTTTTAGGTGCGGGTAGTGTTATTCATGCGATGGGTGGAGAGCAGGATATGAGAAATATGGGCGGATTAAAAAAATACATGAGCATTACCCATATTACTTTTTTATTAGGTTGTCTAGCGATTGCGGGGATGCCTCCTTTTTCAGGTTTCTTTTCAAAAGACGAAATTCTTGCTGCTGCATTTGCTCATCAACCCATATTGTGGATTGCCGGTGTGGTAGGTGCTTTGCTGACTGCATTTTATATGTTTAGATTATATGCCATGACATTTCATGGTCAATTTAGAGGAACCCATGATCAACAACACCATCTTCATGAAAGTCCTGCTGCGATTACCATACCATTGGTAATTTTAGCGATATTGGCGGTAGTAGGTGGATGGATAGGGATACCAGAAGTATTCATGCATGGAGGCCATCGATTAGAAGCTTTTCTAGAGCCTATTTTTGAAAAGAGTAATCATATAGCGGTTAAGCATGAATTATCTCACGCTACGGAATATACGCTAATGGCGGTGTCGGTGGGTGGAGCATTAATCGCATTGTTATTTGCTTGGAATAAATTCAGTAAATATCAAAAAGCTGAAATAAATGAAACAGGTATTGGAAAAGTGATTGCAAATAAATGGTATGTAGATGAGTTGTATGATAAAGTGATTGTGCAACCATTGCAGTCTTTAGCCACTTTTTTTAATCAGGTAATTGAAAAAAATATCATCGATGGTCTGGTCAATGGTGTTGGAAAGGCAGTGCATTATGGAAGTCGTCAAATCCGCTTATTGCAAAGCGGTTTGGTGGGCACCTATATATTGTTAATGGTGATAGGTATGTTGATATTATTTATTATTCAATTGTTTTTATAAAATATATTTCTGATGTTTGGTAACTACATAACGATTCCTCATTTATTGGTTCTCTTCCCTTTGCTTGCGGGAGTACTTACTTTTTTTATTAAAAAGGAATCTTCAGCAAAGTCATTCAGTTTATTGGCTGTTATGATTACTTTACTGATTTCTATCGCTAGTCTATATTTTCATAATAATAAAGAATTGAGCGGATTGACATTTAATTATATGTGGTTGAAATCAATTGGAGCAAAGTTTTCAATGGCGCTAGATGGCATGGGAAGATTACTTACTTTTTTAACAGCAGTATCTTTTCCAATTATTCTGATTGCTGGTTATCGATCTTCCTTTAAAAATGCAAATGTTTTTTATGGCTTGATTTTATTAGCACAAGCTGGTTTGATGGGAGTGTTTTTATCTACCGATGCATTGTTGTTTTATTTCTTTTGGGAGTTAGCATTAATACCAATTTATTTTTTATGTAGTTATTGGGGTGGTGAAAAAAGAATCGCTGCCACTTTTAAATTTTTCATTTATACTTTTACTGGTTCTCTTTTTTTGCTGGTAGGTATTATCTATGTTTATTTACATACGGGCGCTACTCGTTTTTCGGATCATAGCTTTTCTTTAAATGCGTTTAGAACGGTTATTTTAAATTCCTCTCAACAAAACTTTATGTTTTGGTTATTCTTTATTGCGTTTGCAATTAAGATGCCCATCTTTCCTTTTCATACCTGGCAACCAGATACCTATGAACAATCACCTACTTCGGTAACGATGATTTTAAGTGGGGTGATGGTGAAAATGGGGGTATTCGGATTGATACGTTGGGTACTGCCTATTTTCCCTATGGCTGTGGTGAAGTTTGATAACGTGCTCATTGGTTTGTCAGTTATAGGCATGATCTATGCAAGTTTGATTGCTATCAAACAAGATGATTTAAAAAGATTGGCTGCTTACTCTTCTATAGCGCATATTGGATTAATGAGTGCTGCTATTTTTTCTATGCAAACTGTCGCTTTGGAAGGAGTGGTCATCCAAATGTTTGCCCATGGTATTAATATCATCGGCTTGTGGATTGTAATTGATTTGATTGAAAGACAATTGGGAACTAGAAAAATTTCTCAATTAGGTGGAATAGCACACAAGGCCCCAGTACTGACTATTTTATTGGTTGTAATCGCTTTTGCAAATATTGCATTACCGCTTACCAATGCATTTGTAGGAGAATTTATGATGTTTGGCGGGTTGTTTAAATTTAATATTTGGTATGCTGCTGTAGCGGGACTAAGTATTATTTTGGCAGCGGTGTATACTTTAAATATGGTTCAAAAAGTTTTTTATGGTAATACGAATGCTTTGACTGAATCGATGAAAGAAATTTCATGGAATGAAAAATTGGTTTTGATGGTAATAGTAGTTATGATTTTTTTGACGGGGGTATTTCCACAACCAATATTTGAACTAACAAAAATATCGGTAGCACCAATTTCAACAATATTCAAATAATACTAATTTTAAATTATTCCGTCGAATCGGGAGGGTAAAGAAATTATGAATGCAATCTTATTAACAGCAGTTTGGGGTATTATTATGATGTTTGGAGGTGTATTCTTCAAAAGTAAGCAAACCCCTAAATACTGGGCTATAGCCGGCTTGGTAATTATTATTATTTCGAATTATCTAGAACTTAAAACTGGATTACCTTTTTTCGATATTGACACTAAGTTCATGCTTGCTTTTAATAGCTTTAACTTAATCTTTATAACTATCGCCTTAGCAAGTACCTTATTGTATTTTTTATTGAGTGGTAGCGATATTGAAAAGGTAGGGGATAATGTGTCTGAATATTTTGCTTTGATATTTTTTGTTTTATGCGGTGTTTGCCTTTCTGCAACTTATAATACTTTATTAATATTATTTCTTGGTATAGAAATCATGTCTATTCCTCTTTATATTTTAACTGGATCTGATAAAAGGAATTTAAAAAGCAATGAAGCTGCTTTGAAATATTTTTTGATGGGAGCTTTTTCAACCGGTATTATGTTGATGGGAATTGCATTTCTTTATGGAGGAAATAGTGACGGTTCTTTTTTTATCAATAGCTTCAATTTTGGGGAAGGAAAGCTGCCCGTTTTTATTGCTATAGGAATGGTATTTATGTTGATCGCTTTATCCTTTAAAGTGTCTGCTGCTCCTTTTCATTTTTGGACCCCGGATGTGTATGAAGGGGCGCCGACTGTTTTCACTTCTTTTATGGCTACCGTCGTTAAGATCGCTGGTTTTATTGCTTTCATTCGTTTATTTGAAAACTCATTTGGAAAGGTTCACGCACAATGGCAACTATTGGTTTCAATTATCACCGCGGCAACCCTTTTTATTGGCAATCTGACGGCAGTGTTTCAACAGAGTGTAAAAAGAATGCTGGCCTATTCCAGTATTGCTCAAGCAGGATTTATGTTATTGGCTGTTTTTGCTTTAAATACAAATGCCATGCAGGGATTGATTCTATATTCTGCAGGGTATAGTTTGGCAACCATTGGCCTTTTTGCCATATTGATTAGGATGTACGATTACACGATCGATGGCTTTAATGGGCTGGCAAAAAACCAGCCGGTACTTGCAGTTACTGCCACTATATTTTTATTGTCCTTAACTGGCATCCCGCTGACCGCAGGGTTTCAAAGTAAATTTTTACTTTTAATAGCTGCCGTTCGTGATGGGCACCAAAATTGGTTAGTGTTTTGGGCAATCCTTTGCGCTGCTGTAAGTGCTTATTATTATTTTAAAATTATTCAGGCAATGTTCTTTAAGGAAGCAGGACAGGAAGTTCAGGAGCATGGTTCTATTGCAGAAGGCTCAACCATTACAACTGGTTTCAAAGTCCTTTTAATCCTGACAGCGATCTTGATAATTTTATTGGGAATATTCCCTTCCATATTAACTGATTCCTTGCGTTTTTAATTTAATTCATTGAAGGGCGTTTCTTTGAGCTCAAGGGGTCTTTTTTAGTTTTACAATATGTTGAGACTCCCAATAAATTGACTCTTCATGCGATTTATGTATTCTTAATTACCGCTTATAATCTTTTTTCCATCTGTGAACTATTTCGGAATTAACTTTATTGTGAATTAAACTTTCATGAAGACAGCTGACTCCATAACACTTTCTTACAATACGATTAAAAGTAACCGTTTAAGAACAGCGATTACCGTGATTATTATTGCCTTGGGTATCATGGCACTAATAGCTATTATTACAGCGGTAGAAGCGGTTAATCAAAGCCTTACTAAAAGCTTTTCCACTATGGGAGCCAATGCATTTAGTATTCGTTTCAGGGAGCGGAATATTCAATTCGGTGGCGGGCCTAATCGCCAATCTGCTAAAATCTCCTCTAGAAAGTCGTTGGTTGCTAAAAAATCTAATGAAGGAAAGGTGATTACCTTTAACGAGGCTAGGGCTTTTAAGGAGTTATATCCTTTTCCGGCGATGGTAGGCATTGGATTACCAGGACCGGCGGGCGTTATTGTTAATACGGATACTAAGAAAACAAATCCAGATATAAGAGTTTTAGGAGGGGATGAAAATTATTTACAATTGAACGGCTATGAATTATCTGATGGCCGCGATTTTAATGAAGCAGATGTTGAATCTGGAAGAAGTGTTTGTATCATTGGAAATGTAATTGCTCAAAAATTATTTGGTGAAAATACTCAACGTGCTCTTGATAAAATCATTAGCGTGTCCAATACAAAGTATAGAATTATAGGTATTTTGAAAGATAAGGGTAGTAGTGCTTTTATGAATTCAGATAAAGTAGTGATCACCACCTATAATAATATTAGGCGAATGTTTGGATTTGAAGGAAAGTCTTACAATATATCAGTGATGGTAAGCGATTTAAATATGATGGATGTGGCGATTGGTGAGGCAAAAGGAACTTTCAGACCGATACGTAAATTGGATATCAAGGAGGAAGATAATTTTTATATTGACCAAAGTGATAGCATCGCTCAATCATTGATGAAAAATTTGGGTTTTTTAAAATATGCCACATTAGCCATCGCGCTAATTACCTTAATTGGAGCAGCTATTGGGTTGATGAATATTATGCTAGTCGCTGTAAATGAACGTACTAAGGAAATAGGGCTGATCAAGTCATTAGGGGGTAAGGCTGCCGAAGTGAGAGCTCAATTCTTATGGGAATCTATTTTAATAAGTCTGATGGGTGCCTTTGTTGGCATCATTTCCGGCATTTTATTTGGAAATATAGTTGCTGTTATTCTTAAAACAGGTTTCGTTATCCCTTGGCTTTGGATTTTCATTGGGGTGGTGGTATGTTCTCTGGTAGGCCTTTTAGCAGGACTTTACCCAGCCTACAAAGCGTCCAAACTCGATCCTATTGTGGCTTTGCGCTACGAATAGGGATCTCTAAAATTGCACTATTTTAGCCAATTGAATTTAATATTTTATTAATGTTTTCCACATAATATTAATAAAGGTTTATTTTTTTTTATTGAAGTTGTTTCATTCAATTATTTTATTAACTTGTGCCTCACTAAAATATTTCTATTAATCATTTGATGGTAGAAATAGTTTTTTTGCTTAGCATTGTAAAACGAAATTTTTTTAAAAACCAATTTTCAAATTAACACACAAAAACGAACGTTATGGCAGAAACAAAATCAACTGCAAATGTAAAACCATCTACATCAGTACAAGTAAAGAAGTCTAGTAATGCTATCTCATGGATTGCTCCATTGGTTTGTATCTTAGTTGGATATGCTTTCTGGAGATTTATTTTAGGAGACGCATCTGGATTTTCAAAACCAGGTTCTGGCGCATTTTGGCCATCTCATGAAGGTCCAAAAGGAGCATTAAATAAAATGTATTTAGGAGGTATCATTGTACCAGTACTTATTGGTTGCCTTTTAATCGTTGTTACTTTTGTAATCGAAAGAATGTTAACTATCACTAAAGCAACTGGAACAGGAAGTAATGCTGATTTTGTTCGTAAAGTACAATATCATCTTGCCAACAAGAATGTTGATGCGGCTTTGGCAGAATGTGATAAACAAAAAGGATCTGTAGGAAATGTAATGAAAGCTGGATTACATCGTTATAAAGAAATGATTAGCAATACAGAATTATCTACTGATCAAAAAATAATGGCGATTCAAAAAGAAGTAGAAGAAGCTACCTCTTTGGAGTTACCTATGTTAGAAAAAAACTTAGTTTTCTTATCAACACTTGCTTCTGTTGCAACCTTAATTGGATTGTTAGGAACGGTGGTTGGTATGATCAAGGCGTTCTCTGCATTGGGAGAAGATTCAGGTGGTGGTGCTGCAGCAACTCAATTGTCTGTTGGTATCTCTGAGGCCTTGTATAATACAGCTTTAGGTATTGGTACATCTGCATTGGCTATTATATTTTATAACGTATTCACTACTCGTATTGATGGAATTACTTACGGTATTGACGAGTCTGGTTTTACATTAACGCAAAGTTTTGGTTCACTTTACAAATAATTTGTTTAGTGATTTCAATGATTTAGCATCCAATAGTAAAACAATAAAAATATTTTAAAATGCCAAAAGTTAAATTACCTAGAAAGAGTACGGCGGTAGATATGACTGCGATGTGTGATGTGGCTTTTTTGCTGTTGTCCTTTTTTATCCTGGCAACCAAAACCAAACCACCTGAAGCGGTAACGGTAGTTACACCTTCTTCTATATCTACTAAAATTGCTAAAGATGACGCCATATTAGTTACTTTAAACAAAGAAGGTAAAGTTTACCTAATGTTAGGTGATCGGGCAAAGAAGCAAGCAATTTTGGATGATATTAATACCACCAAGGCCCTAGGCTTGACTCCAGAAGAAATGACTAAGCTTAGAAAAATGGAATTTTACGGAATGCCATTCAATAAGATGAAAAGCATGTTACAACTGGAAACTCCGATGGAACCAAAACAAATGGAGGGTATACCTGTAGGAGACAGCTTGCACAATGAGCTATCTGATTGGGTAGGAAGTGTAGTGAGGGCTTATTCAGGTGAAAGCATGGATAACATTAATTTACTGGTGAAGGGAGATAACGCAGCAAAATATCCAACATTTAAATTCGTGAAAGACGCGTTTAAAAGAAATGATATTTTCAAGTTCAAGATTGTAACCAATCCAGAAGGTGTTCCAGCTGATTCAGAATTGGCTTTGAACCCTCCAAAAAAATAACAATAACCCAACGTTTGCTTTTCAGTAAAAAGGGAAGCAACTTAAAACTACCGATATGGCAGAATTGGATACATCGTCCGGCGGCGGACATAAAAAAGGGCCTGGCGTAAAAAAGGCCAAAAAAGCAAGTACCAGGGTTGACTTGACACCTATGGTGGATTTGGGATTTCTGTTGATTACATTCTTCGTGTTTACAACAACGATGAGCACGCCAACGGCGATGTCAATGAATGAACCAAAAGAGGATCCAAACAACCAGTTGAAGGTTAAAAATTCTGGTGCAATGACTTTGTTATTGGGAAAAGATGATCAGGTATATTATTATTTCGGTGAGTTGTCTGCTACAGATGCGTCTAACCAATTTAAAAGCAGCAATTTCAAAGATATTCGTCAGGTGATACTCGATAAAAAGAAGGCTACTCCCATTGGAGATTTGATGTACATCATTAAATCGGATAAGGAAGCTACCTTTAAAAATGCGATTGATATCCTTGATGAAATGGCTATTAATGCTGTTCCTCCAGGGCACTATGCTGAGGTGGATATGAGTGATACAGAAGCTCAGTTAATTAAACTGACAGAAGACGCAAATGGCATTAAATAATTTATGTAACTAGTTACGTTTTAAATCTAACTAACAAAGTCTTTAACAATGGAAATAAATAAAATTTTAACTGCCGACATCCTCGATATTATCTTCGATGGAAAAAATAAGCAGTACGGAGCTTATGATCTTCGGAAAACCTATAATAGCCGTTTAAAGAACGCCGTCATTATTACTGTTTCATTGGTATTATTGGCTTTACTCGGAACTATTTTATCCGATTATATTTCAAAAAACTCAAAGGTTGAAATTGAGGTATTGGATACCCAGATGGCAGAAGTTAAGAAAAATGACGCGCCACCTCCGCCACCTCCACCTCCTCCTCCAAAGGCGCCACCACCACCCGAAATTAATCAGGTGAAATTTACCCCTCCAAAGATTGTGAAGGATGAAGAGGTGAAAGAAGATGAGAAAATTGAGGAAATTAAAGAAGATCAGGTAATTAGCACCAAAACGGTGGAAAGTGACAATAAAACACAGATTGTTGCTCCCGTTGAGGATAAAGGAACGCAGGTAGTAGAAGCTCCTAAGGCGGATGATGAGGATAAGATTTTTACCAAGGTAGAAAACGAAGCTCAGTTTCCAGGTGGTACAGCAGCATGGGTAAGATATCTTCAGAAAAATCTGAATGCCAACACTCCTGTTGATAATGGTGCACGCGCAGGTACTTATCAAGTAATTGTTAAGTTCATTGTGAGCAAAGATGGAACGATCAGTGATGTTCAGCCTGAAACCAAGCATGGTTACGGAATGGAAGAGGAAGCGGTTAAGATTATTAAACGCGGTCCAAAATGGACTCCAGCCCTTCAAAACGGTAGAAATGTAAATGCCTATCGTCGTCAACCGATTACTTTCGTTGTGGAAGAACAATAAGAACTACACCAAAATTTTCATATCCCTCTACATTTTTGTAGAGGGATTTTTTTTACTAAAAAATGCTGCTTTGATTTTGATTCTTTCGAATTCAGAGATGGTATCTTTGTTGCATGTTACAAAAAATCTCAGGCTGGGATGACACGATTGTTGCACTCGCTACACCACCAGGTGTGGGCGCCATTGGTGTAATAAGATTAAGTGGTAAAAACGCTTTTGACATAGCTAATTTATTATTTAAGGCTAAGGATCTGATGAATCAAAAATCCCATACTATTCATGTTGGTATGCTGAGTGATGAAGGATTAAATATCGATGAGGTAGTAGTTTCTTTATTTAAAGGACCAAAGAGCTATACTGGTGAAGATGTGATTGAAATTGGTTGTCACGGTAGTCCTTATGTGCAACAGCAAATAATAGAAGCTTGTATTCGAAAAGGAGCGCGCATTGCTAAACCAGGTGAATTTACCCAAAGAGCTTTTTTGAATGGCAAGTTGGATCTTACTCAGGCTGAAGCAGTAGCAGATTTAATTGCAAGTAATACGGCTGCATCACAAAAAACTGCTTTAAATAATATTCGCGGTGGATTTAGCATCGTGTTAAAGGAATTGCGAGAGCAGCTGATTGGATTTTCAGCATTAATAGAACTAGAACTTGATTTTAGTGAAGAAGATGTAGAATTTGCTGATCGAGCTAAATTTGATGCTATTATTCAGTCAGCTCAAATTACAACGCAGCAATTATTGGAGTCTTTTCGATTGGGAAACGTTATAAAGAATGGGATTACTGTCGCGATCATTGGTAAACCCAATGCAGGAAAAAGTACCTTGCTCAATACTTTATTAAATGAAAACAGAGCCATTGTAAGCGAGATAGCTGGAACAACTAGAGATACGATTGAAGAAGTAATTAATATCAAAGGAATTTTATTTCGATTGATTGATACTGCTGGTATTCGGCAGAATAGTACGGATGTGATTGAATTAGTAGGGATAGAAAAGAGTCTGGAAAAAATGAAGCAGGCAGATGTCATTCTGTATATTTTTGATATCAATGAAATGGAATCAGCTGAATTAACTGAGCGGGTTAGGGAATTTGAAAAGTTAAATAAGCAATTTGTATTGGCAGGTAATAAAGCAGACATTGCTACAATAGATGTAGCAGAAAAATTTGGTGCTGCGCAAAAGATCTTTTCGATTTCAGCCAAAAACAAAATGGGGATTGAATCCATTCAAACAGCATTATTTGACTCCACCGTCGGTGAGTCGCCGGTTACAGAAAATGTAGTAGTAACCAATGCTCGCCATTATAGTGCCTTGCAACAGGTTAATCAATCGCTTGACGATATAAAAAAAGGACTTGATTCGGGCAGAGCTACCGATCTAGTAGCATTGGATATTCGTCGGTGTTTACATTTTATTTCAGAAATTACAGGCGATATTTCTAACGAAGATGTGTTGGATTTTATTTTTTCTAAGTTTTGTATCGGAAAGTAAGTAAATGAATCATACTATTTTAAAATCACTCTAATGATTATAGGAAATTTAGAGGTCGCGGAGATGGTGTTTCCTGAAAAAATGTTTTGGAAAGAAGCTAAAAGAGCCTGCGCCTCTTTAGGAGAGGGGTGGCGATTACCCACCAAAGACGAACTGAATATTTTGTTCGAAAATAAGGATAAAATTGGTGGGTTTATTGAGAATTACTATTGGAGTTCTACAGAAACAAAAGGTGTATACAGTGCATGGATACAGCTTTTTGATGATGTGGGTGTTCAGTTCAATTCCTATGTAAAGGGGTTTAAATATAACGCTCGAGCGGTTCGGGATGTGCAAGAAATTGGCTAATTTGATGGTTACAATTAATAGTAACCAGTCGTAAATTTTATAAACTTTAAAATATTTTCAACCATGAATTTAAAAATAAATCACTTGCAGCATGTGGGTATTCCTGTTACTGATATTGAAATTTCTCAATCTTTTTATGAGCGATTGGGATTTCAAAGAGCGATGAATGCGACTTTTATGCACGAAGGTGAGCAGGGTAAAGTTTCGATGATGAAGCGAGAGGGGATTATTATTGAATTATACCAAATGCCCGAGGCTGAACTGGTTAACGTGAGACAAAGAAAGGATGGAAGAATTGATCACATTGCCTTTGATGTGGATGATATCAATGAAACATTTGATCTGCTAAAAAAAGAAGGGTTTGCAATTATAGAAGAGCAACCCGTTTTTTTAAATTTTTGGGTGAAGGGTTGTAAATATTTTTATATCCTTGGACCAGATGGCGAAAGATTAGAATTCTGCCAAATTTTATAGGCCATTTAATTTCAAATTGATTTAAATTTTTAAATTATCAGGAAAATATAAATTAGCTAAGGTAGAAAATTCATCCCCTCGCATAAAAATTGAAATATCAACTGCTGAATAATTTTCCTTTCCAGTTGCAGCCAATAATTCATTTGCAGCATGTAAGGTGTTTTTATGAAAATGATATACTCTTTCAAATTTGTCTCTCACCACTAGACCTTTCATTAACATCTTATCTTGAGTGGCAATACCTGTAGGACAAGTATTATTATTGCATCGCAAGGCTTGGATACAGCCTAATGAAAACATAAAACCTCTTGCGCTATTACAAATGTCTGCTCCTAATGCAATAGCTCTTAGTATAGAATATCCTGAAATGATTTTGCCACTACAGATAATTCGGATTTTATCTCTTATTCCAAAATTGATTAATGTTTTATTTACAAATATAATTGCTGGCTCAAAGGGCATTCCTACTCCGTCAGAAAATTCTGGTGGTGCTGCACCAGTTCCTCCTTCAGCTCCATCTACCGTTATAAAATCTGGGTAACAGTTTTGTTGAATCATCTCTTTACACAAATTTTCAAACTCACTCGTTTCTCCAATACAAAGTTTAAAACCAATAGGTTTTCCATTTGATAAATGACGCAATTGGGCAATGAATTCAATCAATCCCTTATAATCTTTAAATGCTGAGTGGGCCGGAGGAGAAAGAATGGTGGTGAAAGGGTCTACACCCCTAATTTTAGCAATTTCGCGCGTGTTTTTTTGAGCAGGAAGCACACCGCCATGACCTGGTTTTGCTCCTTGTGAAAGCTTTATTTCAATCATTTTTACTGCTGGCAAATGGGCTTTTTCAGAAAACTTTTCAGCATCAAAATTTCCATTCATATCTCTACATCCAAAATACCCAGTTCCTATTTGCCAAGTAATATCTCCACCTTGTAAATGAAATTCTGTCAATCCACCTTCTCCTGTATTGTGGTAGAATTTACCCTTCTGCGCACCAAGGTTTAAAGATTTGATAGCATTTTCACTGAGTGATCCAAAACTCATGGCTGAAATATTCAGTAAGGAGGCTGAATAAGGTTTTTTACAATCCGGACCTCCAACTAGAATCCTAGGAAGTTCTTCTTTAACCTTACTAGGAAACATCGAGTGTTTTATGCCTTCATAATTCGGCTGGTTTAATAGTAGTTGGGTACCAAAGGGTGAAGACGAATCAATATTTTTTGATCTTTGATAAATTAAAGACCGCTCATTTCTAGAAAATGGTTTTCCATCAGTAGAGCGTTCAATAAAATATTGTTGTATTTCAGGGGCAATCATTTCAAATAGATACCTGAAATAGCCTATTACAGGGAAGTTTCTTAAGATGGTATGTTTGGTTTGATTAGCATTTTGGAATCCGATAGCTAATAAAATGAGAAAAATTATAGGAATAGCAGGACCAACGATTTGAAAGAAATAAAGAATTAAGGAGATGCCGGTTAAAACAATTCCGTAAATGAAAAATTTTTTTCTCATGATGGATAGATATTTATTTTTTGCTATTGGCCCTTTTACTTAAAGCAGCGCTTGGCTTATTAAAACTATTGATTTTACTATCCTTTGCAAAAACTAATTATAAAAAAGTTCTATTTTAATTAATATTTAACTTTTAGTAAAACGTCAGCCTTCACTACTCATTAAATCATTAATTAGGGCTCACTTTGTTACTTTAAAAGATTCGTAGCTATTGAAATTGCTTAAAATTTTAAAAATCAATTCAACTATTTTAATTGAACTTGATTTTATTTAAAATTTCTATACGAAATTTGTAAGCGCTTCGATATTTTATATGAAAAAAATATTTACCCTTTTACTAATTTTTTTGAATTGCCATCTACTAGCTCAGAAAGTAGTTCAGATAAAACATGCTAGTTATACTTCTTTTTTTTGCATCGAAAAATATTATCCTCTAATGGTTGAATGGTGGGAGACAACTGCTAAAGCGGATTGTGCCACTCCTACTGCTAGAAAGGATAAATTTAAGCCCGACCCATTACTTCCAGCAGAAACTAATTTAAAAGACGATTATGTGCATTCAGGAACAGATCGAGGACATATGTGTCCGGCTGCGATCAATAAATGTAACGGTGATAAGGAAATGGAAGAGTGTTTTTATTTTTCTAATATGGCTCCACAGTATCATTCCTTAAATGCAGGAGACTGGGAAGCATTGGAACGGTTTACCAGAAAAACGGCCATTCAAAAAGATAGTATCCATGTATGGGCAGGTAATATTGGTGAAGCAAAAAAAATAGGAAAAGTTTCAGTGCCATCGCAATGCTGGAAAGTGATACATATCTTACATACTAAAGAGTACAAGGCTTACCTGTTCAATAATGATTTGTCTAAGCCAGATGGTATTGAAAATAACGAAGTAACGGTTCACCATATCGAACAATTAACTGGCTTTAAATTTTTGTAAGTATCCTCCTAATCACAAAATCATTTAAGCACTCACTGCTATTTTAAAGGCGAGGCTGAAAAATGAATAGGAATGACCTTTTTGATCAATATTGCTGAACTTCCATTCTTGTCCATTAATTGGAAGAGGCATTGAATTACTCCCCACCGCCTCTCCTAAACCTATCAATGATTGTGGACATTCTAGTCTAAATCCATAATGTTGTCCTTTGTATAGATGTAAGCCCGGAGTATTGATTGACTTCCAATTTCCACTATCACTGATTTGGAGGTTGACACTCGTTGATAGGATCGGCGGACCCCAGGTTTTGGAGGATTCTTTGAAATGATGAATTGTCATAGTCATTTTACCTGGATGTAATACCAAGCTTGGATAAATATCTATTGCTTGTACATCAACTTCATCAGTTGAAAAAAAGGTTTGCCCTCTTTTTGTATCATTCATTTCATTGTTATTTCGACCTATCCAGCTGGTGGAACTATGGTTAAGCTGAGTAACCATAAATTTAGCATTCGATGGTGTTTGTAATGTTTTCATGGTAGTATTTTAATAGTTTACTTTTATTTTAGCGTGGTGGTGATGAAAATTCATTAAAACGTTAATAGGCATTTGTTTTCAGTATACTCATTCATGCCTCTTTCAATAACCGTTATAATGGTAACCATCATTTGAGTCAAATATTGTGCGAAATAGGGCTTAACTTTTGTTAAATCGACTTTCTTCTAAGCAGTTAGCTAATGAATGGGAGGTTCACTCGTATAAATCAAAAAGGCTTGCTATGGCAATAAAGCTTACCTTTAATATAGTGTTTCTTTCATTTAAAATCAATGAACTGATTTCATTGGTATAAAAAGAAATTTTAAAAACCCAAACATGTACACTTACATCTGGAATAAATACCTGCCAGTAATTAGGATTTTATTAAAAAAATCTGCAGCTGGAGACCAACTACTTAGTTTAAACCGTGAAGATTTTGAAAGAGCGGGTACCGGAAGAAAGGCGGGCTATAAATTTACTATTGAATTTACAGAAGGAAAAGTAAGTAATGTGATCAGTGGTTCAGATTTAGCTAGCCATTTGGCAGCTGCTATGCTAGAAGATTCGGCTACTAAAATGGTTTTATTAACTGGACATTTTCAAGTGATTTTGAATACAAAATTCCAAATTACCGTAAAAAATATTACTCCGCAGTCTATTACTTCCCTTTCGGAAGTAGAAGCAGCCAAGGAGTAATCCAATATTTTTGCAATTTATCATTTAATCACCCATTCGTATTTTGAAGTTTAAAGATTTTGGTTTTGATAACCGATTATTGGAAGGAATAGAGGCATCTGGCTATGATGAAGCGACACCAGTTCAAGAACAAGTAATTCCATTGGTTTTAGCAGGAAAGGATGTTATTGCATCTGCACAAACAGGAACCGGAAAGACCGCTGCATTTTTACTTCCCCTTATTAATAATATTATTTCGGCTCCGCTGAATCAACAGAGCATCACCGCATTGGTGATAGTGCCTACCAGAGAATTGGCTATTCAAATAGCACAGCATATGGAAGGACTTTCTTATTTCACTTCTGTAAGTTCTATTGCAGTATATGGTGGAGGAGATGGAAATGCATTTGTCCAAGAAAAAAAGGCATTGAGTGCAGGAGCAGATGTAGTCATCTGTACTCCTGGAAAAATGTTGGCTCATATTAACATGGGCTATGTTAAGTTTCAGGGGCTTCAATATTTGGTTCTTGATGAAGCAGATAGAATGTTGGATATGGGATTTTACGATGACATTATGCGCATCATCCACGCGCTGCCTCGTAAGCGACAAAATTTATTATTTTCTGCCACCATGCCTCATAAGATTAGGGAATTGGCAAGAACTATTCTTCATCAGCCAGAAGAAGTAAGCATTTCAATTAGTAAGCCGAATGAAAAAATTACGCAGCTTGCTTATGTGGTTTATGAAACACAAAAAATACCCTTGGTAAAATATATTTTACATCAAAAAAATTTTACCTCTGTATTAATATTTTGTAGTAGCAAACAAAGTGTGAAGCAATTAACCCGCGATTTAAAAAGAACTAATTTGCCAGTAGATGAAATTCATAGCGATTTAGAACAGGATAAAAGAGAAGAGGTATTAATGCATTTTAAAAGTGGACGAATTCAAATTTTAGTAGCTACCGATATTTTAAGTAGAGGAATTGATATCGATAATATTGGCATGGTATTAAATTATGATGTACCTCATGATGGAGAAGATTATGTTCATCGAATTGGGCGAACCGCTCGAGCTGCTGCTGAGGGAACTGCTATCACCTTTGTTAGCGAACGGGAACAAAGGAAATTGGCAGCGATTGAAAAATTGTTAGGAAAACCAGTTCCAAAAGTTGCCGTACCTGAGCAATTTGGCGAAGCGCCAGCTTATAATCCCAATGCATTTCGTTCAAGTGGAGGGCAAAGAAATGGCCCTCGACCTCAAAACGCTCAAAAAAAGACCCCTCGTTAAAAGTCATAACCTTATTAATTAAAACAAAGGGACTGTCTAAACTATTCCAACTCAATTTTGACTATTCAATTATTGCTGAATAGTATACTCAACCCAAGCAAGGGATTGTATTTTGCCTAATCATTGGGTATTTGCATTTAAAGTAGTAGAGTATATTTGTAAAAATATTCAACCATCTCGCAAGCCAATAACATATTATCCAATCCAATAGAATATTTGAAGGGGGTAGGTCCTCTTAAGGGAGCCTTATTGAAAAAAGAGGCTAATATTTTTACCTTCAAAGACTTGCTTGAATATTATCCTTTTCGTCATATTGATAAAACTCGGGTTGATAAAATTGCGGAGCTTAACCCTTCAACAGAATATGCTCAAGTAGCCGGCCGATTGTCTCGCTTTGAAATAATTGGTGAAAAAAGAGCTAAGCGATTAGTTGCTTATATAAAAGACGGTACCGGCGAAATTGAACTTACCTGGTTTCAAGGTATAAGCTGGGTAGAAAAAACATTGCATCCTGGGGATCTTTATTTGGTTTTTGGAAAGCTGAGTTTTTTCATGAACAAAGCGCAAATTGTACATCCTGAAATTGAAATATTTACTCCTGAAAAAGCGGGAGGAAAAAAATTCCTTGAACCTATTTATCCATCTACAGAAAAGTTAAAGGCAAGGGGAATTAGCGGAAGAGCAATGGGTAAACTTACTTTTTCCTTATTGCAGCTTTTATCCCAAAAAGATTTCCCCGAAAACCTTCCTGAGTCAGTAGTGACTCAATATCGTTTTATATCTAGATGGGAGGCTATTTGCTCTATTCATTTTCCTGCATCTGATGAAATGTATACCCATGCAGTTAGGCGGTTGAAGTTCGAAGAATTATTTTTTGCTCAATTGCGATTGGGTATGCTTAGAAGTACGCGCCATCGATTTAGTAAAGGTTGGATCTTTGATAAAGTAGGAACATTGTTTACTACATTTTATAATCAATACTTGCCTTTTCAGTTAACCAATGCACAAAAAAGAGTGTTAAAGGAAATTAGAAAAGATGCAGGCACTGGCAAGCAAATGAATAGACTACTGCAGGGAGATGTGGGTAGTGGTAAAACCATTGTAGCCTTACTGAGTATGTTGATTGCTGCGGATAATGGTTTTCAGAGTGTGATCATGGCGCCTACAGAAATTCTAGCTCAACAACATTTTAGTAGTATTGCTGAATTACTTAAAGAAATGCCCCTTTCGGTTAAGTTGCTTACCGGGTCTACTGTTGCTAAACAACGAAAAGAAATTTTAAGTGCATGCGAAGATGGGTCCTTGTCAATATTAATTGGAACACATGCAGTGATAGAAGATAAAGTACTGTTTAAAAATCTAGGATTTGCAGTCATTGATGAGCAGCATAAGTTTGGCGTAGCTCAAAGAGCCAAATTATGGAAAAAAAATTCACTCCCTCCTCATGTCTTGGTAATGACGGCAACACCAATTCCAAGAACATTAGCCTTAACAGCCTATGGTGATCTTGATTATAGTGTAATTGATGAATTACCTCCAGGGAGAAAGCCTATTGAAACAATTCATCAATTTGAAAATAAACGTCCACAGGTAATGGATTTTATTAAAAAGGAAATTACAAAAGGTCGTCAGGTCTATATTGTTTATCCATTAATTGAAGACTCTGCAACCTTGGATTATGAAAATTTGATGAAAGGGTTTGAAGAGGTGAAATCTTTTTTCCCTGAACCAAAGTATTGGATTAGCATGGTTCATGGAAGGCAGAAGGGAGAACAAAAGCAAACGAATATGCAGAGATTTGTTACGGGTGACACACAAATAATGGTGAGTACCACTGTGATCGAAGTGGGGGTTAATGTACCTAATGCCTCTGTGATGGTGATTGAAAGCGCTGAAAAATTTGGTTTATCGCAATTGCATCAGTTAAGAGGAAGAGTAGGAAGAGGTAGTGAAAAAAGTTTTTGCATTTTATTAACAGGTAATAAAATATCTCAAGATGGAAGGGAAAGACTTAAGATTTTATGTGCTACTAATGATGGCTTTAAAGTAGCCGAAAAAGATCTTGAATTAAGGGGCCCTGGTGATATTGAGGGTACTAGACAAAGTGGGCTTTTAAACTTTAAAATTGCCAATATTATTCAAGATAGGGCAATGCTGGAAGTAGCTAAAAATATTACTACTCAAATAGTTGAAATTGACCCAGATTTAAATTTGGCAGAAAATTTGCAGGTTAAGGAGTATCTCCAAATTCAAAATGGTAAAACTGTTTGGAGTAAAATATCATAATTAAAGCGCTTCTATGATTAAACTTTACATTGTTTAATTGGTCATAGTTCAGTAAATTGTAAAAAACTTTTTTTGAAATTTTTCACATCATATTTCAACTTATTCCTAGGCCTTTTTTTATCAATGGTCATTGCGTCACCTTCCATGGCGCAATTGCAGTTTATTGAAAATAAAGGTCAGTGGAATAGTAAGGTTAATTTTAAAGCAGAGGTAGAATCGGGAGCATTCTATATGGAGCAAAATGGTTTTACAGTATTGCTGCACAATACGAATGATTTGAAAGCGATGACTGATTTAATTCATGGTCATTTAGCTCCAGTACAATTAGAGCATGAAAAGCATAGAAGGATTGCTACTGTCCCCCAAAGTTCCACTTTACATTCTCATGCTTACAGGGTTCGTTTTGACGGCGCCTTGAAAAACGTTTCCATTTTTCCTGATAAATCTTTACCGACTTTCAATAATTATTTTATAGGAAATGACCCTGCAAAGTGGCAAAGTAATTGTAAAATTTATCAGGCAATTACTTATAAAAACATGTATCCCAATATAGATGTAAGGTATTACACGGATGCTGGAAAATTGAAGTATGATATTATAGTTAGACCAGGGGGTAATGTAAATGATATTGCATTAAAATATGATGGGGTTGATCAGCTTGAAGTGAGAAATAAAGAATTGGTGGTGGTAACTTCTGTCGGCGAAGTAAAAGAATTATATCCCTATAGTTACCAGCTTCAAAAGGGGATCAGACAAACCTTAGATTGTAAATATTCAGTTTCAGGTAATACCGTGAGATTTAAAATAAAAGACTATATACCTAATGAAACGATCGTAATTGATCCTACTTTAATTTTTGCTTCTTTTACCGGTAGCTCTACAGACAATTGGGGATATACTGCAACCCCAGGACCTGATGGAAGTTTGTATGCAGGGGGAATCTCATTTGGCGATGGATATCCAGTATCTGTGGGTGCTTTTGATAAAACTTTTAATGGGGGATTGAATGAAGATTCAAATGGCCCCTATGACATTGCAATTATTAAATTTTCTCCAGATGGAGCAAATAGAATTTTTGCTACGTACTTAGGGGGTGCTGGAAATGAACAACCGCACAGTATGATTTGTGATGCGCAAGGAAATTTAATCATTGCGGGAAGATCTAGCTCCACTGATTATCCTAAACTATCTCCTCTGATTGGCCCTGGTGGAGGATATGATATTGTGGTTACAAAATTAAATGCAAATGGTAACTTATTGTTGGGATCTATTGCTATTGGTGGTTCTGGAGATGATGGCGTAAATATTCGAAAGAAATTTGATACCCCTGATGGAGCAGAAACCACTCGAAGAAACTATGGGGATGATGCTCGAAGTGAAGTAATATTGGATAAGAATAATAATATTTATGTTGCCTCTTGCTCAAAATCTTCCAACTTTCCGGTAGCTGGTTCCAATATTCAAAATTCATTTGGTGGGGGAAAGCAAGATGGAGTAATTCTAGCATTTAATTCAAATCTTTCAACAAAAATATTCAGTACTTATTTTGGTGGTAATGGGTCGGATGCTTGTTTTGTTTTATCTATTAATCCGCTTACTGGAAATGTATATGTTGCTGGAGGTACTAGTAGCACTGACTTACCTGGTGATAAAACCAATGTTATTAATGCTACTTTTCAAGGAAGTGATGTGGATGGTTTTGTTACTCAAATAGCACCTGATGGCTCTTCAATCATTAAGACTTCTTATATGGGTACCAATGGTAACGATCTCGTATATGGTATTCAGTTTGACAAGTTTGGTTTTCCTTATGTTACAGGAACTACCACAGGAAATTGGCCGGTAGTAAATGCTGCATTTAGTAACTCAGGTGCAAAACAGTTTATCAGTAAGTTGCAACCTGATTTATCTTCTTTTGTTTACTCTACTGTATTTGGCACCAACTCTCCCATACCCAATTTATCTATCACTGCTTTTTTAGTAGATCGATGTCAGAATGTATATGTATCAGGTTGGGGTGGAAAATTTAATCATGATAGGGGTTATCCAAATGCTGGGACCTTAGGCTTGCCAATTACTAATGATGCCATTTCGCCTAAGAATACTGATGGAAATGATTTTTACTTTTTCGTTCTGGAAAAAAATGCCAACAGTCAGTTATTTGGAAGTTTTTATGGTCAAAAAGGAGGCTTCGATGACCATGTAGATGGAGGTACCAGTCGCTTTGATGCGAATGGAATAATCTATCAGGCTATTTGTGCTAACTGTGGTGGAAGAAATGACCCATTGGTTGTCTTTCCGACTACAGCTGGTGTTTGGGCTACTAGAAATGGATCTCCTAACTGTAATGAAGCGGCTGTTAAAATCGAAATGAATTTTGGTGGGGTAGGCGCTAGTATAAAAGCAACTGTCAATGGAGTAATCGATACCGTTGGTTGTGTTCCAATGACCGTTAAATTTTCTGATACACTTTCAAAGGGTAAAATGTATATATGGGATTATGGAGATCCTGCTAATCCCAAAAAAGATACCACCTATGCACCTAATAGTTTCTCTTCGCATGTTTATACTTCCGTCGGAATTTTTCATGCTAAAGTAATTTCTATAGATTCTTTAACTTGTAATATTTCAGATACCGCCACTACGATTGTAAGGGTAAGTAATAATTTAATTAAACCTGATTTTATCGGTGCTAAAAATGGAGGATGTCAAAGCTTGACCTTTCAATTTAAAAATACAAGCACTTCGTTATTATCAACTTATACTATTAAAACTTTTTTATGGGATTTTGGAGACAATACGCCTGCTCAACGGGCTGGTATTGAAGATGTTTTTCATACCTATGCTGCAACCGGAACGTATATTGTAAAATTATTGACCGATGATGTGAGTTTTTGTAATGCACCGATTTCAATTTCTAATACCATTCGTATAGCCGACACCGTTAGGGCAAGTTTTCAAACACCTGATAAAGGCTGTCTGCCTTATCTTGCTCACTTCACGAATACCACTAAAGGGGGTGTTGATTTTCTTTGGAATTTTGGTGATGGAACTACTTCAACAGAAGTAAATCCAATTCATCTTTATGCGGCTTCTGGAACCTATACTGTAACGTTAACAGCTACTGACTTATCTACTTGTAATCGCACAGATAAATTTACTTCTACCATTGGTGTTTATAATATCCCAGTAGCAGGTTTTAGTTTTTCTCCCAATCCTACCAAGCCTAATAGGCCAGTCGATTTTAAAAATCTATCTAGTGGAGCAACTAGTTATTTGTGGATATTTGGAGATGGAAAGACCTCCACGCTTGAAAATCCTACGCATTTATTTAATGCTACTGGAACATATAAAACTTGTTTGGTCGCTATTAATGATGCGGGTTGTTCTGATACAACTTGTCTTGATATTGCTGTAGTTGTATTGCCTGTATTGGATGTGCCCAATGCGTTTACTCCCGATAAATTTGGACCAAATGGTATTATAAAAGTAGTCGGTTATGGAGTTGCCAAAATGGATTGGAAAATATACAATCGTTGGGGTCAAAATGTGTTCTCTTCTACTAGTCAGTCAATTGGCTGGGACGGAAAATTTAATGGTGTGGGTCAACCTATGGATGTATACAGTTATACTTTAGAGGTTGAATTTTCAGACGGGAAAAAATTAAGAAAAACGGGCGATATTTCATTACTTCGCTAACTTTAATATTAGGTAAGAATATAAAAATGAAAAAAAGCATAAAAATAGTATTCCTATTGTTGGTCGGTTGCCAACTATTGGGTAATACCTATGCTCAAGATCTTCATTTTTCTCAATTTTATAATTCTGTTCTTACTACCAATCCTGCCAACACAGGATTTATACCAGATGCTGATTATAGATTGGGTGCCCATTATCGTAATCAGTATTCATCCTTAATGGCAGTACCTTATAAAACCATTAGCATTTTTGGTGACGCCCAATTATTGCGGAATCAAATTGAAAATGGATGGCTTGGTATTGGAGGTGTTATTCTAAGTGATGTTGCTGGAGCGGGTGGATTAAAGTCAACCAAAGTATACGGTTCCCTAGCCTATCATCAACAATTGGCAAACAGTAGTTTATTGAGTGCAGGTTTCAATTTAGGTTGGGCTAATAAACGCATTGACGCTTCTAAACTTAGTTTTCCCGACCAGTTTGACGGAAAGTTTTTTGATAACGCATTACCGTCCTCAGTAATTCTTACCAATAGTGCGGTTAGTTACTTAGATGTACAGGCAGGTTTAAATTATGCTTACTTTCCAACAGAAGAAGTTTACATCAATGGAGGATATTCTATTCATCATTTAAATCGACCTCAAGAAACCTTTTTTACTGGATCGATCGATAGTAGTAGAGTGCCTATGCGACATATTGGATTTCTCAATGCTTTATTAAAACTTTCAGATAGACTCATCATCAATCCAAATATGTATTATACTAATCAATCAAAGTCTAGTGAACTTTTGTTAGGGATGAACGCTAATTATAATTTAACTGAATCAGGCGATAAGCAATTTATTATCGGCCTCTATTATCGTGCAGGGGATGCAGTGATTCCTATGGTTGGTTTTGAGTTAAATAATATTCGATTTACTTTCAGCTATGATGCTACAACTTCTTCACTTAATAATTTTAACAATCTAAGGGGTGCAAATGAATTTAGTGTGATTAGGAAGGGTTTTTATAATGAAAACAATAGTGTAACCCATCAAGTTTTTTGTCCAAAATTTTAATTTAATATCTATATAAAAAAATGAGAAAATTATTCTTAGCCCTAGGTTTATGCTGTTTTATACAAGTATCAAAAGCACAGGACGAAAATTCAATTGGATTCAAAAAGTCAAATTTATTTACTGGTGGTAATGTTACCGCCTCTTTTTATACCGGAGGGACTGTTTTGGGTGTTAGTCCCCATCTGGGTTATAGCCTAACTCCATGGCTAGATGCTGCAGCGAGTTTAAATTTTATTTATACTGGCCAGACCGATATCTATAATAATAAATTAAGACAAACGAATCTTGGACCGGGTGCTTTTGTTCGTTTATTTCCTATCAACTTTTTGTTTACCCAATTTCAATACGAACATAATTTTCAAAATATAAAGGTTATTCAATCTGGATCTAGCTCCTATAAATTAAAAGATGATGTGAATAGTTTATTAATAGGGGCGGGCTATAGTAGTAGCCGGCAGAAAGGGTCAAACTCTTATTATTATTTATCCGTAATGTTTGATGCACTCCAACTGCCAGGGTCTCCTTATGTTGATAATTACGGTAGGTTAATACCAGTGATCCGCGCGGGATTTAATATTGCTTTATTTAGGTAGGAAATGAGTAAGTCGATTTAGGAAGCCTTGAATATTTCAGAAGGATTCGATATAACAGTAAAAGCTTCTTCCATAGTTGAATAAAGAAAGTTTTCTTTTACCATATTTTTTATATGATCAAAAAGAGAGTCGTAAAATCCAGCCGTATTTAAAATATAAATAGGTTTATTATGAATACTGAGTTGGTTCCAAGTGAGCATTTCAAAAAGTTCATCTAATGTCCCAAAGCCACCTGGTAATATAATTGCGGCATCACTTTTTTCATACATCATCCTTTTTCGAATATGCATATTTTCAACCACTATCAACTCTGATATGCCTTCATGGTGTTGTTCCCATCCCATCAAGGCCTCAGGGATAATACCAATTACTTTCCCATTTTTTTCCATTACTCCGTTGGCTACGGCTCCCATAATTCCTTTGTTTCCACCGCCGTAGATTAATAAAATTGTATGCTCAGCTAGTAAATTACCTAGCTTACTTGCTTGCTCCTCAAATAGGGGATTATTTCCAGATTTGCTTCCACAAAAAACAGCAATTGATTTAAACTCCATATATCTTTACTTATTATTTATAGGCAAAGGCACGATTTTTTTTTATATTTTCAATGATATTATTTCAAAATATATTTTTATGTCTCCAGTAATTTTATTCTCTTTCGTTATTGGGTATTTTGTATTGCTATTGTTAGTTGCATATTATACCAGCCGTAATGCTAATAATGACTCTTTCTTTATTGGTAATCGGAATAGCAACTGGGTCCTCGTTGCATTTGGAATGATTGGTACTTCATTGAGTGGAGTAACCTTTGTGAGCGTGCCAGGTGCAGTGGGGGATGCTTCTGCTAATGGATTTAAGGGTTTTGCTTATCTGCAAGTAGCTATTGGTTATTTGATTGGATATCTAGTTATTGCTTTTGTTTTGTTGCCCTTGTATTATCGATTAAATCTTACTTCTATTTATAATTATCTCTTGCAGCGATTTGGTAAGGTTGCTTATAAAACAGGAGCTCTCTTTTTTATTATTAGCCGGACAGTTGGCGCTACTGCAAGACTTTATCTAGTCATTAATGTATTGCAGTTTTTTATTCTCGATCAGTTAGGTGTTCCATTTGTAATTACTGCAGCAGTCATATTGCTCATGATTCTATTGTATACTTTTGAAGGAGGCGTTAGAACGATTGTGTATACCGATACTTTACAAACTACCTTAATGATTACTGGATTATTGATTTGTATTTTTTATATACTGAATAATCTCCATCTCTCTTCTTCAGAAGCATTCAACCAACTTGGAGATAAAGGATACTTATCTGTTTTTAATACCGATGTCAATAGTAAAGGTTTTTTTGTTAAACAAATTGTCGGTGGTGCTTTTATTACTATTGCCATGACTGGACTTGATCAGGAAATGATGCAAAAAAATATTAGTGTCAAAAGATTAGTCGACTCTCAAAAGAATGTAATCACACTGGCAGTAATTTTAGTTTCAGTATTGTGTTTATTTCTATTCTTGGGCGGGTTGCTCTATTTATATGGCAATGCAAATGGCGGATTTTACCAAGATGTTTTAGTAAATGGAAAAATAGTGAAACAGTTTATTGTCAATGATACCAATATAATCGGTGACAAGGCTTTTCCTTCAATTGTACTTCATTTTTTCCCCCCTGCAGTAGGTATTATCTTTATTATTGCACTAATATCCGCGTTGTTTCCCAGTGCTGATGGCGCTTTGACAGCTTTAACCTCTTCTTTTTGTATCGATATTATTGGGTTAAAAGATCGTGCCGATCTGGATGAAAAGCAACAGAAAAAATGGAGACTATCTGTTCATCTTTGTTTTACGATCTTATTTTTAATCTGTATTATGGGGTTTAAAATACTGAATGACAATAGTATTATTGACAAAATATTAGACCTCGCTGGGTATACTTATGGTCCATTGTTGGGTTTGTTTGCACTAGGTATTTTTACTAAAAGGCAATTGCCTAATTCTTGGATAGTTACTTTAATATGCCTGATAGCACCTTTGCTTTCATATGTCATCAGTGTGAATGCTAAAAATTGGTTAAATGGTTACCAAATTGGCATTGAGCTTTTAATTATAAATGGCATCCTTACCTTTGCAGGATTATGGCTAATCGGCCATTCTAATGTTGTACAATCGAAGGCTCAATAAATGTAGTATGGAATTGGTAAATGCTCTTGCAGAAAAATATGCCCAAATGGTTTCTTCACCTGAAGATAATTTGATTCGCAAGGTATCAGAAGAAACCATGGAAAATCATGCTCATGCCCATATGTTGAGTGGTCATGTACAAGGTGCTTTTTTAACTACTTTGAGTAAATTACTTCAGCCACAAAGAATTTTAGAAATTGGTACTTTTACTGGCTATAGCGCATTGTGCTTGGCGAAGGGATTGACTAAAGAGGGCGTTTTACATACTATAGAATTAAGAGAAGAAGATGCAGCAGTTGCCAAAAAGTATTTTCAACAATCTCCCGATAAAGAAAAAATTATACTACATGTTGGAAATGCGATGGAGATTATTCCATCATTGCAAGAGAGTTGGGACATTGTTTTTATTGATGCAGATAAATTGGGCTACGTTGACTATTACGAATTAATTTTCCCCTATCTAAAACATAATGGACTAATTATTGCTGACAATGTATTATTTCATGGACAGGTGCTAGAAGAAAATATTACTGGAAAAAATGCAGTGGCGATTCATACATTTAATCAGCATGTTAAAAAAGATACCAGAGTAGATCAAACATTATTGACCCTAAGAGATGGTTTGCTGTTGATAAGGAAATTGTAAACAAGCCATTTTCTTCAAGGTAAAAAATAACTTTTCTTAATATTATTCATCAATGATTCAAACCGGCGCAGGCATAAAAAAAATTCAACTGATATTATTGGCTATTGGTTCGATGTTATCTATCCATGCTCAAACGATTTCAGCTGAACAATATATTGACCAATATAAGGATATAGCTATGCTGGAAATGAAGCGAATGGGAGTGCCTGCAGCGATTACCTTAGCTCAAGGACTATTAGAATCAGAAAGTGGTAATAGTGAATTAGTAAAAAAATCCAATAATCATTTCGGAATTAAATGTAAAAGTAATTGGACTGGGGAAGGAGTAACACATGATGATGATTCTTTGGGTGAATGTTTTAGAAAGTATGCCACTGCAGAAGAATCTTTTCGCGATCATAGTAATTTTTTAAAAGCAGGAAAGCATTATTCTTTCCTATTTGATTTAGACCCATCAGATTATAAAGGGTGGGCTAATGGCTTAAAGAAGGCAGGCTATGCAACGAACCCGAAATACCCAGTAATTTTAATTAATTATATTGAGAAATATAATTTGCAGCAATTTACTGTTGAAGGTGCAAGGGAGCTGACTAATGCTGATACGAAAAAATCTAAAGAAGATCCACCGTTGGCAGATCAAAAGACTTCGTTATCAATTGCTGCACTTCCAGTAGATCGAAGTAATTTGGGAGAAGGAGAATTAATTCTTTTAGGAGAACCTGATGTGGTCAATAGTATAAATGGAAGCAAGTGTATAAAGGCTTTAAAAGGAACCTCCTTATTAGCCATTGCTACCCGGTACAAAATTTCTTTACAGCGACTTTTGGATATCAACGAACTGGAGGATGGGCTTCTTGACGAAGACCAGTTAATCTTTTTGCAAAAAAAATCTACAAAGGGAAACAAAGATTTCGTGATAGGTAGAAAAAATGAAACCTATTATTCCATTGCTCAAAATAATGGTATTCAATTGGAAAGCATTTTGGAATATAATCATTTAGACGAAGATGCAGATGTTCTGTCTGGAACAAAAGTGTATTTGAAACCCTTTGACCAGTTGAGTCAAATAAAAACTAATTTAGCTCGTAGTTCTGGAACTATTTTTCATCAAGTGAAAGCTAAGGAAGGATTATACGGAATTGCACAAAAATATAATGTCACCGTAGATCAATTGAAAATTTGGAATAAGCTAAGTAGTGAAAATTTACAAATAGGGCAGCAGTTAATAGTAGGCAAGTAATTTTTCTAAAGCGTTTTTTATTATTAAAATTTATAACTATAAAATATTTTTTATGTCTAATGTGGTAGTGAATGATAAAACATTTCAACCTTTCATCAGTTCAGAGGAAATTCATGAGCGAATTAAGGTAATGGGTAAGCAAATGGACAAAGATTATGAAGGAAAGCGCCCTTTGTTTATTGCTATTTTGAATGGTTCTTTTATGTTCGCATCCGACTTGTTTAAATCAATCTCTATTGAAGCCGAAATATGTTTTATAAAACTCGCTTCATACAAAGGCACTACATCAACGGGGAATTTAATTACCTCTATCGGATTAGATGAATCCTTGGTAAATAGACATGTAGTGATTATTGAAGATATTATAGATACAGGCAATACGCTGCATCAGTTTTTACCTCAGATACAACATCAACAGCCCGCTTCTTTAAAAATTGCAGCTTTATTGAATAAGCCTACTGCGATGAAATATCCTGTTACGATAGATTATTTAGGCTTTAGCGTGCCTGATAAATTTCTTTTAGGATTCGGATTAGATTATGACGGACTGGGCAGAAATCTTCCTCAAATTTATCAGCTAGTGAATGGGTGATATTAGTAGCCCATTATCCACTAACTATTTCGATGATTAAAAGGTAATCTACTCTTAAGCCTAAAATATTTTAAGTAAATATTTCTCTTACTTTATCAAAGAAAGATTTATCTCCTTTCTCTGGTTTAGGTTTAAAATTTTCACTTGCTTGCATGCTTTCTAACATTGATTTTTCCTCTGCAGAAAGGTTTTGTGGAGTCCAAATGTTAACGTGAATTAATTGATCCCCTTTTTCATAGCTATTAACAGCAGGGAAACCTTTCCCTTTTAGTCTAAATATTTTTCCACTTTGTGTTCCCGGTGGAATTTTAATTTTGGCTTTACCATCAATAGTTGGGACTTCTACATTAGTTCCGAAAACTGCATCTGGGAAAGTAATGTGTAAATCAAAAGCTACATTCAGCCCATCTCTATGCAATTCTGCATGTGCTTCCTCCTCAATTAATATTATTAAATCACCGTTAGCGCCACCTCGTTCTCCAGCATTTCCTTTGCCACTCATGCTAAGCTGCATTCCTTCTTGAACACCAGCAGGTATTTCAATGGTAACCGTTTCTTCCCCATAAACCCTTCCTTCACCTTTGCAGGTGGCACATTTGTTAGCGATGGTACTTCCCTCTCCGTTACAAGTAGAGCAGGTAGTTACCGTCTGCATCTGTCCTAAAAAGGTGTTTTGTACTTTTCTAACTTGCCCGCTTCCATTACAGGTGCTACAAGTCTGTAAACTGTTTTTATCTTTTGCTCCACTACCCGAACAGGTAGTACAGCTTACATGTTTTTTTACCTTAACTGTCTTAGAAGCACCTTTGGCCATCTCTTCGTAGTTAAGTTTTATTTTTATTCTTAGGTTCGATCCTCTTACGCCTCTTGATCTTCCACCAGACGAACGTCGACCTCCATTTCCAAAAAAGCTACCAAATGGACTCTCGTCACCAAAAATATCTCCAAACTGACTGAAAATATCATCCATATTCATACTGCCACCACTAAAACCACCACCTCCACCACCTCGGCCTTGGCTAAATGCATTATGTCCAAAGCGGTCATATTGAGCCCTTTTATCAGTATCGCTTAATATTTCATAAGCTTCCGCTGCCTCTTTAAATTTTTCTTCTGAAGCCTTATCTCCTGGATTTCTATCAGGGTGAAATTGCATAGCAACCTTGCGATATGCTTTCTTAATTTCATCCTGGGTGGATGATTTTGAAACGCCTAGTATTTCATAAAAATCTTTCTTCATAATGTGGATTGGTAATTAGCTAAACAGCTAAAATGAAAATATAAAATGGTAATAATTCCTGGTTGCTGTTTTAAAATGCTAATTAATAATTTATTTTCCTACCACCACTTTTGCAAAGCGGATGATTTTATCATTCAAATAATAACCTTTTTGTACCTCATCTACCACCTTGTCCACTAGTGCAGGATTAGGAGCAGGGATTTCAGTAATCGCCTCATGTTTCTCTACATCAAAATCGGTTTCAATACTCTCCATCGGTCTAAGTCCTTTTGATTGCATGGTATTTCTAAGTTTGCCAAATACCAATTGAATACCTTCCCTGATCTGTTGAAGATCTTCGCTAGTTTGAATTTGCTTTTCAGCACGATCACAATCATCTAAAACGTCTAATAAAGAAGTGATGACCTCTTTTCCTGCAGTCTGAATAAGTTCTATTCTTTCCTTGGCATTACGACGCTTGAAGTTATCAAATTCAGCGAATAGGCGAATATATTTGTCTTTTTGTTCATTTAATTCTGCCTGAAGTTTTTCTACTATATTTCCGGGTTCAGGATTGTTTGCATCTGTTTTTTCAGCGATAGGTTCTTCCGCAGTAGTAGCGGCATCTGAAAAACCTTTTAATGCTTCTGCCAGTGCCTCTTCTTCAGGGGTAAATTTTGTCTTTTCTTCCATAAAATCTATTAATTCGTTTATATCACAGCCCTCAGTGGAGGGTTAGGGTAAAATTATTTGCAAATGTACGATTGTCAAACATTTTGCCAAGCCTAGTTTTCAGCCAAAATGTCAATTTTTAAGGATATAGGGTAAACTGGTTTCAAACTGACTGACAGCTGTTTGCTTTAGTTATCTTTGTAGGATGAAAAGCCTTTTTCTTAATAAAAATGTTAGTGGCAGGGTAGAAAGTGGTCATCCCTGGATTTTCGCCAATGAAATTAATAGGGGGAAAGCATTAGATGCAGCTGCCAAAGCAGGTGAAATCGTCAATGTGTTTACCCACGATAAAAAATTCATAGGTAAGGGGTATGTAAATCCGCAGTCTCAGATAATGGTTCGCTTATTGACTCGAGATAAGGATAAAGAAATCAACGATGATTTTTTTTATGATACGATTCTGAAAGCCTGGGTGTACCGACAAAAATTAGGGTATGTTGAAAATTGTCGTCTAATTTTTGGCGAAGCAGATGAGTTACCACAATTGATCATTGATAAATTCAATGATTACTTTGTTATTCAAACCTTGGCATTGGGAATAGATATTTGGAAACCTGCTATAGTAAAAGCGCTAGAAAAGATTTTTTCACCCAAAGGGATTTATGAAAGAAATGATGTTCCGGTAAGAGAATTAGAAGGAATGGAGCAACACAAAGGGTTTCTTTCAGCACCTTTTGATACCAATATTATCATTCATGAAAATGGCATCAAATTTCATGTAGATATTGATGGAGGTCAAAAGACGGGCTACTTTTTAGATCAACAAGATAATCGAAAAGCAATACAAAATATTGTGAAAGGAGCAGATGTATTAGGTGCATTTTGTTATACCGGTTCCTTTGAAATAAGTGCTGCTGTGTATGGGGCCAAATCAGTTACAGGAATTGATATTTCTCAGAGTGCAATTGATATGTGTAATAAAAATGCGCTTCTCAACAAAGTAGAAGGCATCTGTAAATTTGAGTGCATCAATGCATTTGATATACTCAAAGAATGGACTAAAGAGGCTAAGCAATGGGATGTAGTGATGCTCGATCCGCCTTCTTTTACAAAGAGTAGAAGTAGTATTGATAAAGCAGTAGCAGGCTATAAGGAAATTAATTTAAGGGGTATTAAGTTGGTGAAACCAGGTGGATTTTTAGTGACTTCTAGTTGTACTAATTTGGTAAAACCAGAATTGTTTTTAGATATCATTGGAATGGCTGCAAAGGATGCAAAAAGAAAAATTCGTCAGGTAGTTTTCAATAGTCAATCTGCTGACCATCCAATCATTAGAGATCAAGAGAATACGAATTACCTGAAATTTTTGATTGTGCAAGTACTGTAATCTCTAATTGAAAACGTGATTATTACAAAGTAGTGGAAGAGTTAGTTGTCGGAAGTTTGTAAAATGGCTGAGATTACTTGACTACCTGGAATTTTCCAGATTCAATGATATTCCCTTTTTTATCGCGTAGTTGAAAAATATAAATTCCACGGTAAAAACTGTTCAAGGGAAGATTGATGATTTGTGAACCAGGGGCAAACTCCTCCATTTTCTTTCCCATGAAATTAAAGAGTATCAGGGAATAGGATTGGTCATATCCTCTTTGAAGTTCAAAATTAATATTAGAAGAAGCAGGATTGGGAAAAAACTTAATCATTTTGGCAGCTCCCTCTACAGAATTAATTGATTTATTTTGGGCAAAACTGGAAATACAAGCGCCCAAAAGGAAAATTAATATGGTGAATAGCTGTTTCAGAATGGTAAAAGTAATCAATTCTGTGAAAAAAGCAATCGGCAGGGTTCCAAACTAGGGCCCTGCCGATTGCTTTTAGAAAAAATTCTATTGGAAATCTAGTATTAAATGCTTTGTAAAGTACTTTGGATAGCAGTAAAGTCTGGCAAATCTCCTGGAGTGGCACAAACTTCTGCATATTTTACATTTCCTTCTTTATCAATTACAAAAGCGGCTCTTTTACTTACTCCTTGCATTTCAAAGGCTGGGAAAGTCTCATACAATACCTCAAATGCCTTGGCTGCCGACTTATTAAAATCACTTAGCAAAGGAAAATTAAGGCTTTGCTCTTGTTTGAACTTGTCTAAAACAAATAAGGAATCCACAGAAATACCCAAAACCTGTGCATTGGTATCATTGTAAGCGGTAATATTATCTCTAACACTGCACAGCTCTTTTGTACATACTCCTGTAAAGGCAAGTGGAAAAAATAGAATCACTACATTTTTACCTTTTAATTCACTCAGGGTTACTTTGTTTTTATCACTGTCAAATAATGTAAAATCTGGGGCTGCTTGCCCAATCGCTATTGCCATAATTTAATTTTTAATGATGAATATTAGATAGTTAATTTGAATGCAAAGTTAGGGGTTAGTTAATATTTTTTCTTCAAGTTTATTTTATTATTCAGTTAATTATTCCTTTTAACTTTTTTATTAAATCTTCCTAAATAAAAGAACTTTAGTACTGATTTTCTTTTGTTTGATTTGAATGAAAAGCTACTTGGATAGATTCGTTTTTTCCTTGTTAGCGACGCTATTGTATATTTTGTGAACAGAGTCCAGTTTAGTTATATAAATACTCCTGCCGTGAGTACCAACTACCAACTCATTTTCTCTTTGCTGAATTACAAGGTCATGTATGGGTACCCTTGGTAGATGGTTATCCATGTTCATAAAGCTTTTACCTAAATCAAAAGAAGTGTATAGGCCATTGTCACTGCCAACATAAAGTATATTTTCAATCAGAGGATCTTCTTTCACTACATTCAGCGGTTCTAAAGGTAAATCAGTGCCTAATTGTTTCCAGGTAGTTCCATAATCTTCACTCATATAAATCCATGCGGAGAAATTGTCGTACCGATATCCATTTAATGTTACCAATACTCTTCCTTCTTTATGACTGGAAGCGGCTACTTTGCTGACCCATAAATTTTCTGGCAAACCCTTGTTTACCAAGGTCCAATTATACCCACCATCCTTACTTATTTGAATATTTCCATCATCAGTTCCAATATAAAGTAAGCCAAATTTTAATGGAGATTCGCAAATGGAGGTGATCGTTCCATAAGGTACCGTTCCAGTTTTTTTACCTTTCGTTAAATCATCACTTAAGGTCTGTAAATTTTCTGCTTTGTTTAAGCTGCGATGAATTTTATTGGATCCGTAATAAAATACATCTTGGTTATGCTTACTAAGTAAAATAGGTGTTTGCCAATTGTACCTTAATTTAGTTTCTCCTAAATCATGCATGGGATGAATGGAAAGGTATTTATCGTTGTCTAAATTCTTTCGACTGTAAAAACCAAATTGCGATCCTGAATAAATTGTTTTGTTGTCTCGCGTATCCACCTGCACTTGCATGCCGTCACCACCGCCGATTGATTTCCATTCAAACTCTTCTGGTTCAGTTTCTTTATTTTTCTTTGCAAATGAAAATCCCATATTTTCTATTTCTGTTACAGAGGAACCTACCCAAGTTCCATTGTCTTGAAGACCACCATAAACATTATAAGGTTTTGCATTATCTGTAGTGATGCCGTAAAATTGTCCTGCAGGCACACTGGTTACTTTAAACCATTTTTTTCCATTGTCGTAAGTGATATTACATCCTCCGTCATTTCCAGCAATCCAATGACTGTCCTTATTTGGATTAATCCAACAGGTATGCCAATCGCCATGGGTGTTATCTTTATCAACGGCTGTAAAAGTTTTTCCTCCATCCTTACTAACGATAATGCTTGTCCCAAAACTGATTACTTTATTTTCATCTGTAGGGGATACAAATATTTTTCCAAAATAGTAACCATAGCTACTAAACACTCTGATTGGTTTGGTGTTAACTTTCTTCCAATGCATACCCGCATCATCACTTCTGTATATTTCACAGCCTTTGATTCCATTGTTTTGAAATCCATCCTCTGCAACTAGCCAATCATAAATGGAAGACGGTTTAAGTTCATTCGACTCAATCGAAGCTTTAATTTTTTTTGAATTATATTTTTTAGGGAAATCATTATCTGTTAAAAAGCTATCTAGTTTAGCATTATGGAGAGATAAAAATTCTTCTTTGGATATATTTTTAAAATCCGCAGTTGTATATTTAGACGTATCTATTTTTTTTGAAGTTGTATCTCGTAAAGTGGAATTATTATCTACTACTGCATAAAGAATTTGTGGATTTTTTTGAAATACTGCAATGCCAATTCTGCCTACACTATCACCTGTAGGAAAGCCGCTTCCTTTTTCTGTAATCAATTGCCAATGGTTACCTCCATCAGTCGATTTGTAAATACCACTCGTTTTTCCTGTTGGAGTAAAATCCCAAGCACTTCTGGTTCTGTACCAAGTGCAGGCGTATAATTCATCAGGATTTTGTAAGTTAATATCCATTTCTACTGCTCCAGTATTTTGGTCGATAGCCAAGGTTTGAGTCCATGATTTTCCGCCATTAATTGTTTTATAAACACCTCTTTCCTTATTGGGAGAGTATAAATGGCCTAGTACAGCTACCCAAGCAATATTTTCATTAGTAGGGTGTAAAATAATTTCACCGATGTGATGACTTTCTGGAAGTCCTAAGTACTCCCAATTTTTTCCATTGTCTACAGATTTAAATATTCCTGTTCCGCTATAACTACTTCTGCTACTATTTACTTCTCCTGTTCCAACCCATATTATTCTGGATTGATTGGCGCTGGTCGGTTTCCAATTCACTGCTATATCTCCAATAGTGAAGGCATCTTCTTGTTCGAAAATTGGATCGAAACTCAATCCATTGTTGGTAGTATGCCAAAGTCCACCACTTGCATAAGCTGCATAAAATTCAGTCGGATCATTTGGATTTACTTCAATGTCGACCACCCTTCCATTCATTTGGGTAGGACCAATATTTCGGAAGGCAATGTTTTTTAATAAGGAGTTCTTTGCTTCGGATTTTCTTTTTTGAAGACTACTAAGTCTTTCTTTTGCATTGGTTGGCTTTATTTGACCTAATGTTGTTAAAAAAAAGCTATTCAGTAATAGGATTGTAAAAGAAAAACTAAGTTTGTAGTGATATTTCATTGAGTAAAATATTTTTATGAAAAATTCATTACTGAAATTACGGCAATTAATTTTAATTGGGATAGGGCTATTCTTTTTTTTATTGAGCGGCAAAGCCCAGTATAAAAGTTATTCTTTATCTCCAGATGGAGATACCTTGAATGTAATTGATAAGAATGACATGAAGCAAGGCAGGTGGGTGACTACCGTAGGAGAAATTAGGGGAGAACCTGGCTATGATGAGGAGGGACTTTACAAGGACAATGAAAAAATGGGTCCATGGAGAAAATATACTAGCGCTGGTGATATTTTAGCGATTGAAAATTTTCGTCTAGGTGGTAAGGATGGGCGACAGGAATATTTTAATTTTCTTGGTATTTTACAAAGGCAGGAAGAATGGAAAGGTTATAATCCCGATTTTCTTTTTGATACGATTGCTGTTTATGGTAATGAGAACAATGAAATTATATCTTACAAAATTGTAAAGGCACAGCCTTACAGTGTAAAAAATGGAGAATGGAAGTATTTTGATTCTGAGGGTAAATTAATCAAAACAGAAAAATATGATCGAGGAAGATTACTAATAGAACCGGATAAAAAAATCGCTGTCACGGAGACCAAGAAAGTAGACACTCCCGAGAAAGATAAAGCAAAGACAAAAGAGATTTTAGATTACGAAAAAAAATATGGTAAAAAGAAACGGCAACAAATAGAGAGAGATGGTAAAACAGGTTTATAAAAATGCCATTAAAATGATTAAAATAAAAAAAGGATGACTAGCCTTCTTAAGCCGGTCATCCTTTTTTATTATTAAGGTATTTATTTTTTAATTTCTCTCTGCATAGGGTTAACGCTTCCAGTTGCAGCGCCTCTTCCTAAACCTTGTCCAGACTTGTATAATCTAAATTTACTAGGATTGATTAAAGTGGGCCAACTGTTATTGCTTTCATTGATATCTGCTGTTTCTCTCAATGGATCTAATTTGATAGAGGCAACTTCTTTGTCTTTTAAGAATGCTTTTGTCACATGGTTTTCATCTTTTCTCCAAATCTGAGCAGGTATTCTATCTATTTCTTTGGTCCCGTCTTTGTAGGTCCATTCGATAATGATAGGCATGATGAGTCCTCCTTTGTTACTAAAGCTCAATTCATACAAATTCTTATTACCAGCAATTGACATTTTCTCTTCATTGGTAAGACTTTGTGCTGTACTCATTGTCTGAGGTTTAGTCTCCGCTTTAGTTGTATCCACCGCTACTAAATCCCTGTCGTATCTCCAATAAAAATCCCTTAAGCTAGTATCAGCATCTGTTGCAAAAACTATATTCTTATCCTCTCTATTTCTTATTTTTGATATATCATCAAAAGAATTTAGTAAAGGTTTTGGGAAGAATCTCGAAGTCATACCCATTGGTCTGCGGCGGCCTCCAGTAGGACTTCTTTGAGGAGTATTTTCAAGACTAAGATTAGCCCATTTTACGCTATCTAAAGAAATGTCACAAGGTTCGATTCCGTAAAACCATCCTCTCCAAAACCAATCCAAATCTTCTCCACTAGCATCTTCCATTGTTCTAAATAAATCAGCAGGCGTTGGATGTTTAAACGCCCAACGTCTTGCATATTCTTTAAAAGCGTAATCAAAAAGATTTCTTCCAATAATAGTTTCTCTTAAAATATTTAAACCAGTAGAAGGTTTTGTATAAGCATTTGGACCAAACTGAATAATATTTTCACTGTTAGTCATGATTGGTTCTAATTGATCTTTCGGCAACTCCATGTAATCAATGATCTTAAATGCGGCGCCTTTTCCAACTGGGAATTTATTGTCCCAAAGTTCTTCTGCTAGGTATTCACAAAATGAATTAAGCCCTTCATCCATCCAAGTCCATTGTCTTTCATCACTATTGATGATCATTGGAAAGAAATTATGACCTACTTCGTGGATTACCACTCCTAGCATTCCATTTTTAGTTGCCTCGCTGTAAGTGCCGTCCTTTTCGCATCTACCATAATTAAAGCAAATCATAGGGTACTCCATACCGTTCGAAGCCTCTATACTTTGAGCTACTGGATAAGGATAAGGAATAGTGAATTTCGAGTAGGTTTGAATAGTGTGTGCTACTGCTTTTGTACTAAATTTTCTATAAAGATTATAAGCTTCTTTACCGTATGCGCTCATGCACATTACTTTTTTACCTTCTACTTTTACAGGCATTGCATCCCAGATAAATTTGCGGCTACTACCCCATGCAAAATCACGTACCATTTCAGCTTTAAATATCCATGTCTTTTTGGTAGTTAATTTTTGTTTTTCTCTTGCAGTAGCTTCAGCCAATGTTACAATCTCTGAAACCTCTTTGGCTGTTTGAGCTTTTTGCCAACGGGCATATTGTGTTGGAGAAAGTACTTGTTGATAATTTTGTCCTTCTCCTGTAGCTAATACTACATGATCTGAAGGAACCGTGATCGCCACTTTAAAATTACCAAAGGTGAGCGCAAATTCGCCACTTCCAGCAAACTGGTGATTTTGCCAACCTTGAAAATCACTGTAAACACAAAGGCGCGGATACCATTGACTCATAGTGTAAAGGTCATTTCCATCTTCAGGAAAATATTCATATCCTCCACGACCATAAAATTTCATCCGATCAGTTATGAAATAATTCCATTCGATTTTTAAAATAAATTGCTGACCTGGTTTTAAGGTGGTTGGCAACTCAACACGCATCATCGTTTTATTGATGGTATAATTTAGCGCTTTGCCGGTAGCATCAGTAAGCTTAGTAATGTTATCACCATAGTCCTTATCGGTTTTGCCACCGAATCGTTTGATATCCTCTTCTGATAAGCTTTTCGGCATCTCATCACTTTCTTGGTAACCTGAGTTGTTTTTGGAACTATGTTGGTTTTCATCCAACTGTATCCAAAGGTAGGTGAGGGGATCAGGTGAATTGTTGAAATAGGTAATGGTTTCTTTACCAGATAATTTGCGATTAGGCTCGTCTAGTTCACAAACAATATCATAGTCACAACGTTGTTGCCAATATTGAGGACCTGGTGCACCACTGGCTGTCCTGTATTCATTGGGCGTAGGAAGAATGGTTCCTAACTGCTCAAATTTATTACCATGATTACTGCCTGGATTATTTTTAATGTCTTGTGCATTAACAAATATTGTCAGGGTTAGTAAAATGAAAAGAGATATTAATTTTTTCATTGTTGTTAAATTTATTTTTTTCATTATTAAATCTATCTTTTTAAAACTTGTGGTATGTATTGGAAATAATTAAATTATTTATTTAGTGAATGATTTATCTATAAAGGCCATCTTTGGGCAGCCATATTTAGTGCTAGTAAAATTGAAAAAACGGACAAGGCGCCGATCCACCATTTTCTACTCAGCCCAATTTTAGTAACCCAGAAATAACAGGTCAATAAAACTATTGATACGACTATTATTTGCCCCACTTCTAAACCGAAATTAAAGCTTATTAACGGAATTACAATATCCTGGTTCTTCGCCAGCATAAACCTTATGGTATTGGCAAAACCCATACCGTGAATGAGCCCAAACAGTAGTGCAATCAAGTAATTGGTTTTAAATGGTGACTCGTTTACTTTGGAGGGTATTAAATTAAAGATGCCGGTTACTACAATAGTGCAAGGGATAAGAAATTCCACCCATTTTTCACTGAATCGAATGATATCGTAAACACTTAAAGCTAATGTGAGAGAATGGCCTATGGTAAATGCAGTTACTAAAATGAGTACATTTTTCCAGTTAACCATCCTATAGATAGCCACTAGCGCAATGATGAAAAGGAGGTGATCTAGTGCATCCCAACTAATGATATGGGTCCAACCTGTTTTAAAATAAAATAGAAAATCATCCATAAGATAATAGTTGCTTGATTGTTGCTATTTTTGTTCTTCAAATATCCTTCATCGTAGGGTAAAAAGAAAAATTTATTTTAAATGGCATCTATACTTTATAAATGGTTGATAGCGTTTGCTTTATCCAATTTTAGCGCAAATCACCATCCAATTTTTGTGAGTGTTACTGAAATTGAGCATAATGCTGTTGAAAAGACACTAGAAATTAGTTGTAAGCTATTTGTAGATGATTTGGAAAAGACATTGCGAAAAAAATACAATACAAGGGTCGACCTGTTGGATGCTAAGCTAAAAAGTGAAATGAATCGATTAGTGAACGATTATATTCAAAAGCACTTTTCTATATCGATTAGTGGCAAAAAAGTAAACTTGCAATTCTTGGGTTTTGAAATTCAAGAACAAGGAGCTATTAGCTTTTTTGAAGTGAAAAATATTCCAAAGGTTGAAAATATTGAATTAGTCAATAATATACTCTATGAATTCAACGCTCAACAAATGGGCATTATTCATATCATGGTAAATGGAGTTCGTAAAAGTAGCCGACTAGATAATCCGATTGAGAAGGTTAGTTTTTCTTTTTAAAAAAATCTAATTTTTTAGTTAAGGGGGCTATAGGTTTTCTAAAATAAAAATTTGCAACGACTGAGTAATATTCTAAGGGAATCTATTCCTCTAAACCCTCTTTTAATTCTTCTGAAATTTTTACTATTAATTTATCGATACGCTGTCCATCCATATCTACAATTTCAAATTGAAATCCCCGCCATTCAAAGGTTTCTCCTGTAATAGGAATTCGCTCTAATTCGTGTAAAACAAAACCAGCAATGGTGTCAAATTCATGTTCTCCTTCGTTCATCCATTCCGTCTTTTCAAATCGACTTAGAAAGTCATAGAAGGTTATTTGGGCATCTACTAAATAGCTGCCATCATTGCGTTTCACTATTTCGTATTCTTCTTGACCAGTTTGAGGGACATCACCTACAATAGCTTCCAAAATATCATTGAGCGTAAGCATACCTTCCAAGGTGCCATATTCGTTAACGATAAAGCAGCTATGGATTTTTGATTGTTTTATTTTTTCAAGTACTTGGTAAGGACTATTGTTTTCAGGCACAAATAGAGCTGGTTTAGCAAGATCTTTTAAAACTGTGGATGGAGGAGCTTTTAATAAATCCTTGATATAGATGATACCTTGAATATCATCGACCGTTTTATCGCAAACAGGATAGGTAGAATAATTAATTTGTTCGTGTTGTTCTGTAATGGTTTGAACGGTATCAAGAATATCAAACCAAAGAATTTCAGTCCGATGGGTCATTAGGGAAGTAATATTTCGGTCACCTAAATGAAAAACTCTTTCTATAATATCTTTTTCTTCCTCTTCAATGGTACCATGTTCACTACCTTCAGTAATCATCGCTTTAATTTCTTCTTCTGTAATGGCACTATCGGCAGAGGCTTTAATATTGAAAAGTTTGAAAATAATTTTTGTAATATTATTTAATAACCAAACTATAGGGTAGGCGACAGAGGATAAAAAATTCATTGGGCCAGCTACCACACGGGCAATTTTTTCTGCCCTGATTAATCCTAATCTTTTAGGGACTAGTTCTCCTAAAATAATCGATAAAAAAGTAACTAGTATAACAATTAAAACAGTGGATAAGGTATCGGCAAAGGGTTTAAAAAATTCAATTTTTTCAAGAAAAGGCTTCAAATCCTCACTGAATTTCTCTCCAGAGTATACACCCGTTAAAATTGAAATCAATGTAATGCCAATTTGGGCAGTTGACAAAAATTTATCAGGATTTTCGGTGAGGTGTAAAGCTGCTTTTGCTTTAAGGTCACCTTTGTTACTCAAGCTTTCTAGGCGGCCTTTTCTTGCACTTACCAATGCGATCTCACTCATTACAAACAGTCCATTTATAAGGATCAAGAGGAGTAAAATTAGAATTTCCATTATGATAGAATTATTAAATCTTTAAAGATTAATGATATTGTATTGTTAGTATTAGCAATTTAAATATTTTAGCCATTACTTTATTTTAATAATAGCAAATTTTTCCAATTCATTTTCTCTTTTTTCTGGATTGATGAATTTTAATGATAGTCTGGTTACAGGATAATCATCTCCGCTTAACAGTAAAGTAAAAGCTTTTCCGTTTTCCTTTAGTATTGGTAAGTTTTTCTCCTTGGTTAAAAGGTAATCTCCAGATGATATTTCATTGAACGAATATTTCTCACCTATTATCCCTTTAGCATAAAAGTGAAGACTTCTCCAAATTGGGAATTGATATATAAATATATTGTTGGTAGGGATATTGTTTTTTGAAATCCATTTGCCTACAGTACTGCCTGCCTGAAAATTTAATAAAGAAGGATAAAAAAAAGAATTTAAGAAAAAATTTAAGCCAATAGTAGTATAAAGACAAATGATCAAAAGTGAGTGAGGTGAATTTTTGATTTTAAAAAATAGTATAATAAATCCAATGAAAACTGCTATTGCAAGAAAGGACACCAGTAGGCTAATTGATTGAAAAGGCCAAGTCATTAGCGTAATTAAAATCAGCCAAAGTAAGCTGAATAAAATAAAATGAAAGTAAAGTAATGGATTAAATATTTTCTTTTGTCTATTTGCTAATAACCAATCGTTTAAAAATCGTGCAGTAATAATTGCTGCAAATGGAAAGGCAACAAAAATGTAATGAGGCAATTGGAATTTACTAATGCCTAGTGAAAGATAGGTCAATAGAAATCCGCCAATTGCAATTCCTTCCTGATTTTTAGAAAGTAAGAATTTTTGACCAATGATTTCTTTTATTTGAACGATACATCCAATGATGAATAGCAAAATCCAGGGCAAAAAAGACCAAAGCATATTTTGTAAAAGAAAGAAAATATTGCTGTTATTATTCCAAGGAGATTCGCCGGTAATTCTACCAAAGCTTTGGGTCCAATAAAAGAATTTCAATCCTGAAACATTTTTACTGCCATTCACTATTTTCTCAGGGTGCATATCAAACTGTTGATACAAACCCCAGCTCATTGGAATTAAACAAATAGCAATCACCAGAGCGCCAAGTAAATATTGCCATTTAAAAATGAGTAAAAATTTCCTTTGAAGTAAAATATGTGATCCAAAGGCAAAAATTGGAACTATTAATGCAATGGGCCCTTTGGTCATCATGCCAAATGCTATACCAATACAGCCTATGACGAAATGAATCAATTTCTTTTTTTGAAACCATTCTGCAATTTGCCAAACACTAAATATCACCCATCCCATTAAAATCGTATCGGTTCTTATATCATGATTCATTAAAATAAAACCTTGACAAGAAGCTAAGATGATTGCAGATAATATGGAGGTGCTTTTTTCATAAAATAAACTAGATAATTTATAGGTAGAAAATACAGCTAGTACGGCAAATAAGAATGAGGGTAACCGATAAGCGAAATTATTGACCCCCAATAATTTTAGACTGACTGAACTAATCCAAAAAAGAAAAGGAGGTTTATCTAAGTAATCATTTCCTAGATCAAATACCTGAAGATAATGCCCGCTCGCCATCATTTCTCGACTGATTGAAGCGTATTGTGCTGCATCAATATCCATAATATCAATTCCAAATCCAATGAAGCAGATTAGCGCTAGTGAAGTGAAAATAACATATAGGTTTTTATTATTTATCATAACTTATTTCACTGAAGGCGATCCGATTTTTTGGATGAAAACTTTTGCAGTACAATATCCAATTGCACATCCAAGGATTGCTCCTCCTGTAATGTCAAAAGGATAATGAACTCCTACGTATACTTGTGCGTAAGAGATTAAGGCAGCCCATAAAAAGAAAAAATAAGTATAATTGCCCCAACTATCTTTCATGGTAATATAAATAAACATCGCAATCCCAAAATGATTAGCTGCATGTGATGAAGTAAAGCTTCCATTTTGTCCGCAGTTGGGTAATAGTAAACGGATAGTATCCGCCATCTCCAAATCATTACAAGGTCTTTTTCTTCCGATAAGCGGCTTGATGATTTTGCTGCTGATAAAGTCAGTTGAAGCTGCAGTTAATCCCATTCCAATGATCCAGCGGAAGGCCTTTTTGGGGAAGTTATAAATTGCAAAAAGAATCAAAAAAAGATACAGTGGAACCCAGGTTAAAGGCTCACGAAAAAAAGGGAGTACAGTGTCAAAAAAAGAATTGGCAGAACTTTGATTGATTTTAGAAAACAACCACTTGTCAAAGTTGATGAGCTTATTAAACATAATAATTACTTATTCCTGGTTTATAAAATAAATAAGGAACTAAAAGTATTCACTTGATTATTTAGCATGAAAGGATATAAATGTCGAGCTTTTTATTAAACTATAATACAATATGTTAAAAATACATGTTTTTTATTTAAATAAACAAATCCAGTGCATTCTAGGGCTAGATTCATTTTTTTTATTAGACAGCTAGATAATTTGGACCAAACTAAATACGCATTAATATTATTGTTTTTTATTCAACAGTAGTTTTAAAGTTATAATTTGCAGAATCATAAAATCATTTTACACTGAGTTTAAATCAGTAGACAACCTTTCAATTTTTTACATTTAATGAACAAACTTTCGATTGTAATACCTGCCTATAATGAGGCTAAGACTATTCAAGAGGTGCTTCAAAAAGTATTGGATGTGGAGTTGCCTGAGGGATTTCAAAAAGAAATTTTAGTCATCAATGATAGTTCAACTGACCGAACAGAATTAGTTGTTCAAGAATATATTAGTTCGAACCAGCAGGCAGAAATTAAATATTTTAAACACGAAGTCAATCAGGGAAAAGGGGCGGCTATTCATACTGGAATTGGAGAAGCGACTGGAAATTATATTATTATTCAGGATGCAGATCTTGAGTACGA
>CANCRO010000001.1 GCA_947380605.1 Chitinophagaceae bacterium | reverse complement strand
GCTGTAATTCTTCCAATTTTCAGACTTTTTGTCGTCCTTTTTTTTATAGCATAATATTTGGGTTATTCAATCAACTATATTTGTTATTCTAAATAATATGTCAGATGAATTTTGGAAAAGAGTTTGAAAAATATGCGGTAAAGCACCGGGGAATCAGTAGCAATACATTGGATAGTTATATTAAACATAACGTCACCAATCTTACCCCCAACATTATTGAGGAAAGACCCATGAATGTTGCTGTAATGGATGTGTATAGCCGTTTAATGATGGACCGCATCATTTTTATGGGGTATCCTGTTACCGATGAAGTAGCGAATATTATTACCGCGCAATTTTTATTTTTGGAAAGTACCGATCGTACTAAGGATATTCAAATGTATATTAACTCTCCAGGGGGTAATGTATATGCAGGATTAGGAATGTATGATACGATGCAGTTTGTAACTCCTGATATTGCAACCATTTGTACAGGAATAGCCGCTAGTATGGCAGCGGTATTAATGTGTGCAGGATCTCCTGGTAAAAGGACCGCTTTAAAACATAGTCGCATTATGCTTCACCAGCCAAGTGCCGGTGCCGGTGGACAAGCTAGCGATATTGAAATTACGGTGAATGAAGTAAAAAAAATTAAGAAAGAATTATACGAGGTAATTGCTAATCATACAGGTCAGACTTTTGAAAAAGTCGCTATTGATTGCAGTAGAGATTATTGGATGACCTCCGTTGAGGCAAAAGAATATGGTATTGTTGATGAAGTGTTAACCACTAATCCAAGAAAGGCAAAGAAAGAGTAGCTGTGTTGATTACATGGTTGAAACATACAATGAATGCTAAAATTGTAATTGACGTAAATTAAAATCACTATCATTTCCCTGGGGGATTTGAATTAAATAATAAGTTATGAATAGTAATAGTAAAAATGGAATTCGCTTCGATGACGAAGAAGAATCACCCAAAGAATTGCCAGAAAATCCGATGGAAAAAATGATGAGTGGATGGCAGTTTGACAAAAAATTTATTGAGCAACGTAAAATCTTTTTATGGGGCGTAGTAGATGATAAAAGTGCAAAGGATATTACCGCTCGCTTACTTTACCTTGAAGCGATTGACCCAGGTAAGGAGATTACCTTTTATATAAATAGTCCGGGTGGAGTAGTAACTAGTGGAATGGTAATTTATGATACCATGCAAATGATTAGCTCACCGGTAAGTACTGTTTGTATGGGAATGGCAGCTAGTATGGGAAGTATATTATTAAGTGGCGGAGCTAAAGGAAGACGTTTTATTTTTCCAAGCGGTCAAGTAATGATTCACCAGCCGAGTGGTGGCGGTCAGGGAGTAAGCGCTGACTTAGAAATTATGGCTATTCAAATAATGAAGATAAAAGAATTAGGTGCACATATTTTAGCAGACAATTGTGGACAAACCTTCGAAAAAGTAATGAAGGATTTCGATCGTGATTATTGGATGAATGCGAAGGAGTCAATTGATTACGGTATTGTGGATGGCTTGTTGAAGAAATTGTAAAGCACTAACTTAATTTACTACTAAGCCCCATTATTTGGGGCTTTTTTATTGACAGTTAAATTAACTGAATACCTTTGCCAAATGCAATTCACTGATATCATTGATGCAAATAATGGCCGGCCCTCTTTTCGGCCAATAATGCAAAAGGAAATTTTTCCTGTAAGTGAAAGCTTAGGCCAATATTTGAAAAAAAATGGAAGGGATATTGAATTGCCTATACTATATAATGACCTGATCAATTATAGTTATTCTGATGCTTTAAAAGACAAAGCTGGTAAATGGACCTATTGGGAAAATGCAGTGTATTCGACGGATCAACTAGCCGCTATCTCTGACGGATTGATTAAAACTTATCAGCTGATTAAAAATTTTGCAGCAACGAATACGTCAACTGAATTTAAGATTGAGCGTATTGATTTTTGTGAATATGGAAACAGTAATCCCTTCAGGATAAAAATTGTGAATTTGATGAATGGGGAAATCGATTTTTTTTATATCAAATTAGCGGATGCCTCCAGAGTCTATGGTTTAGAATTAGAACACTTACTTACCTCCAATGAGATCAATTTTTTATGCCACCAAAACACACTGGTAGAAGAGCATATTGAAGGAATACCTGGAGATGATTTTCTTAAAAAAAACAGGCCTTTTACAGAGACTGAGGAAATAATGATTGCCAAGGAATTTATTCGTTTTAGTGAGAGCTGTTTTGCTCGTTTATTAGGAGATATGCGGTGCTATAATTTTGTAATCAATGCACAGTCAAATAATCTATCTACAGAATATACCATTCGTGCAATTGACTTTGATCAACAATCTTATGAAGGAAGAGTGAGTTGGTATTTACCTCAGCTTTATAATGAAAATGCTGAATATGTAAAGATGGTTTTGAAGCATCTAAATAACGCTGAAATTGAGCTTTTACAAAAGATGGAATTGCAGGAGATGGGTAAAAGAATAAAAAGTAGCAATGTCCGCCTGAACCAATTATTAGAGACTATGGGTAAGGATGAGTTGTCAGAAAATTTTAAAATAAAGCTATTAATTGGGGAGCTAAACGAACATTTCAAAACGCTCAATTTTGACTCTTGTAGTTCTATGGGGGCTGTCGTAAAGGAACAATTGCGGCAAAGATTACAGACGGATTTCGCTTTTTGATTAGAATTCGGGCATAAATAGTAATGAATTGGTCCTTAAAATGGGTTTTATAAGGCATTTTTAACTTTATTGCTGCAACGTTTTTCAAATTAGGATTGTCTGCCAATTAGCATTTGGCAAATGGTTGTATATCTTTGCATACCTTTTTTAAACGATAGGGAGATTAAATAATAGTATAATGGCAAAACAACAAACCTTACATTGTTCTTTTTGTGGCAGAAGTCGCGAAGAGGTTAAAATATTAATAGCCGGTCAGGAGGGTCATATCTGCGAAAACTGTGTGGAACATGCACAAGAAATAATTGGCCAGGAGTTATCGATTTTTCCAGAGAATAAACAAGCAAGTGGGACAAGTTCAGGCAAACTCACTGTAAAAAAGCCGATTGAAATAAAGAAATTTTTGGACGAGTATGTAATTGGCCAAGACGATGCTAAAAAAATCTTGGCAGTTGCGGTATACAATCATTATAAGAGACTGAATCAAAAAGTAGAAAATGAGGTAGAGATTGAAAAGAGTAATATCATTATGGTAGGAGAAACGGGTACTGGAAAAACTTTGTTGGCTAAATCAATTGCTCGCATGTTGAATGTACCATTCGCGATAGTAGATGCCACCGTTTTTACTGAGGCTGGATATGTAGGGGAAGATGTAGAAAGTATGCTGAGTAGATTATTGCAGGCTTGTAATTATGATGTTGCGGCGGCTGAGAAAGGCATTGTATTTATAGATGAAATTGATAAGGTTGCTCGCAAAAGCGATAACCCTTCCATTACCAGAGATGTTAGTGGGGAAGGAGTGCAACAAGGTTTATTAAAGTTATTAGAAGGTACTGAAGTATTGGTTCCACCTCAGGGGGGACGGAAACATCCTGAGCAGAAATTGGTAAAAGTTAACACGTCTAATATTTTGTTTATTTGTGGTGGTGCTTTTGATGGAGTAGACAGGATAATTGCTCGTCGAGTAAATACGCACGCTATTGGATTTAGTGTTAACAAAGAATTGCAGGAGTTTCAACAAAAAAACTTGCTTCAATTTGTCAATGCGGTTGATTTAAAACAGTTTGGATTAATACCTGAGCTATTGGGTCGTTTGCCGGTAATCACTTACCTCAATCCTTTGGATGCCCCAACTTTACGAAATATTTTGACCGAACCTAAGAATGCGCTTATTAAACAGTTTACTCGCTTATTTGAAATTGAAGGAATTGAATTGAAATTTGAAGAAGCAGTATTTGACTTTATGGTGGAAAAGGCATTGGAATACAAGTTAGGCGCTAGAGGATTAAGAAGCATATGCGAAAGTATCTTAACCGATGCTATGTATGAGTTGCCCTCACAAAAGTTGAAAGTGTTTTCCGTGACATTGGAGTATGCTCAGCGTAAGTTTAACTTGAGCAAAATAAGTATGTTGAAAGTAGCGTAATAACAATATTTTCAAAAAGGGCTGTATCTTAATAGGTACAGCCCTTTTTGTTTGCAGAAGGGCCAAAATTAAAATTGAGTTATTCAGTTGATTTGATTTTTACCAAAGCGGTTGAACTAAAAATGGTTCAATCTTTTTATTAATACCCGATTTTCGAAATCAACCAATTATTTTGGAGTCTTCAAGAGTAGGTAATCTCCCAATTTTCTTCCCTACGAATTCCCTCTTTTAGTAATTTCGGTTATAAATGATTTGAGCAAAAAAGGGGTATTATTTTTCTTTCTCCCCATTTTTTTAACAAATACATATCATTTTAGGAGATTGATTTTTTTCAATTTATTTTTACCGCTGATTGAACGATGAATGAGCCTTCCAAAAAAGATAAATGGCATGGTTTATCAATCAATTATTCGCCTCCATTATCTTCTTCATGGGCTTCCATTATTATTTATTGGATAGTTTTTGCAAAAAGATGTAAAAATTGGAAAGCAAAAGATTAATTTTAAAATCTTCTAACAAAACAATATAAACTGCAAGTAAAATGGTAGATGTAATTTTAGGACTTCAATGGGGTGATGAAGGAAAAGGTAAAATAGTCGATTATTTTGCTCCCAATTATGACGTTATTGCACGTTTTCAAGGGGGCGCTAATGCCGGCCATACCTTGTATGTAAATGGTCAAAAAGTAGTGCTTCACCAAATACCGAGCGGTATTTTTCATGAGGATAAAATTAATCTGATTGGTAATGGAGTTGTATTGGATGCGGTTACGCTGAAAAAAGAGTGTGAAAAAGTTGCATCAATGGGAATTGATTACAAAAAGAATTTGTACATCAGTGAAAGAGCGCATTTGATATTACCCACTCACCGCGCTTTAGATAAAGCAAGTGAATTGGCAAAAGGAAATGAAAAGATAGGCTCCACATTAAAAGGAATTGGCCCTGCGTACATGGATAAAACGGGTCGTAATGGATTGAGGGTAGGTGATTTATTGGATAAGGGTTTTATTTCGCAGTATATTAAAATCAGGCTAAAACACCAGCGCTTGTTGGATAGTTATAATTTTCAGGAGGATATCAGTGCTTGGGAAGATGAGTTTTTTGAATCAATCGAATTATTAAGGGATTTCAAGATTGTTAATGGTGAATATTTCATTAATGATAAAATTCAGCAGGGTAAAAAAGTACTTGCTGAAGGTGCCCAAGGTTCTATGTTGGACGTTGATTTTGGTACATTTCCTTTTGTAACGAGTAGCAGTACCATTTCTGCAGGCGTTTGCACAGGATTGGGTATTGCCCCTCAAAAAATTATAGATGTATTTGGCGTTTCCAAAGCCTATTGTACCAGAGTAGGAAGCGGACCTTTTCCAACTGAATTAAATGATGAAACCGGGGAGCTGATTAGAAAAATCGGAAGCGAGTTTGGTGCTACTACAGGTAGACCTCGTCGTTGTGGATGGATTGATCTGGTAGCTTTGAATTTTGCTTGTATGATTAATGGGGTGACTAAAATTATTATGACCAAAACAGATATTTTAGACACTTTACCTGAGTTAAATGTTTGCACCTCCTATAAAATTAACGGCGAGGAAAAAAATTATGTACCTTTTCAAATGACGCAGGTAAAAATTGATCCAGTATTTAAAAGTTTTGAGGGTTGGCAAACTGATATTACTGCAATGAGTGAATATGATTCACTTCCACAGAATATGAAAAATTATATAGATTACATTAATAAGTTTTTGAAAGTTCCTGTAAAATTCATAAGCAATGGTCCTGGTAGGGATCAGATTATACTCGCTTAATAATAATTAAAAAAAAATATGCCTTTTTTTTTGGCAATTTAAAAATCTATCTGAAATTTTACAGCATTAATAAGTTGATATATGGCTACTAAATCTGACAAAGTAAAAAAACGAACTCCCAATGTAGAGGAACCTGCTCCAAAAAAATCAGCTGGAAAGGCTTCTTCTAAATCTAAAAAAGATGAAGAAGATGATGAGGAGGAGGAAGAAGAAGATGTTGCTCCCGTAAAAAAAGGCAAGGCAGGCGCTAAAAAAGGAAAAGATGTTGATGAAGAAGACGAGGATATTGAAGAAGATGATGAATGGGAAAAAGGAGAAGCTTCAGATGATTGGGATCCAGATTTTGATGAATTTGATATACCAAAATCCACTTCTAAAAAAGTAACGGGTAAAAAAACTGCAAAAGATGAAGAGGATGATTTTAAAATCGACGATGATTTCAAAGATTTAGGTTTTGATGATCTTGATGGCGGTGCTGGTTTTGATGACGACGACGATGATTTTTAATCTGCTCCCAATGCTGGTATTAGTTGCCGATTTGGAAAAATAATCAAGTGAAAAAAGCCATCTCTTTTCCGATAGATAATTTTATTGATTTCAGAAATAAAATGTTGAACTGGGTACAACCGTTCAACATTTTTTGTTTGCTGGATAATAGGCAGTATCATTTCGAAGCACCTGCTTTCGAATGTTTGCTAGCGGTGGGGTGTAAACGAAAGATAGAATCAGGTAAGGGAGATACTTTTGAAAGCATGAAAAGTTTTTCAAAAGATCAAAAGGATTGGATATTTGGTCACCTTGGTTATGATCTTAAAAATGAAATAGCAGCATTAAATTCCAACAATTATGATGGAATTCATTTTCCAGATGCCTTCTTTTTTGTTCCGGAAATTGTATTACAACTCACAGAAAATGAAGTAAATATTTTTTGTGATACCGATGCTGCAGCAATAGTTTCAGCAATCGAAGCTACTGCCGTTGCTGTTGAAAAAACACTTCCTACGATTCTTCAAATCCAACAGCGTATTGCTTCGGATGAATACATTGAAATAGTTAAAAAACTTCAGCAACATATATTACGAGGCGATTGTTATGAAATAAATTTTTGTCAGGAATTTTTTGCAGAGGCTGCAGTGATCGATCCACTGAGTGTTTACTGTTCATTAGTGTCCATTTCTCCCAATCCTTTTTCTGCACTCTATCGTTTAAATGACAAATATTGTATTTGCGCTAGTCCCGAAAGATATTTTAAAAAAACAGGCGATAAAATATCCTCTCAGCCAATAAAAGGGACGGCAAAAAGAAATTTAGCCAATCCCGAGTTGGATGAATTTAGTAAACAAAGATTACAGAATAGTGAAAAGGAAAAAAGTGAAAATGTAATGGTAGTTGACCTAGTAAGAAATGATCTTAGTAGAGTATGTAAAAGTGGAACAGTAAAGGTGGATGAGCTATTTGGTATTTATAGTTTTCCTCAGGTGCATCAGATGATTAGTACTATCAGCGGTGATTTAGAAGATGGAATAGATTGGGTAGATGTGGTGAAAGCAACTTTTCCGATGGGCAGTATGACAGGTGCTCCCAAAAGAAGTGTTTTGGAAATTATTGAACGTTATGAATCTACTAAAAGAGGCCTTTTTTCTGGAGCGATAGGGTATGTTACTCCCCAAGGTGATGCTGATTTTAATGTAGTGATAAGAAGTATTTTATATAATCATTCTACTCAATATTTATCTTTTCAAGTTGGAAGTGCCATTACCTTTTATAGTAATGCCATCGAAGAATACGAAGAGTGTTTGCTAAAGGCAAATGCAATGCAGCAGGTACTTCAAAGAAAGTAGGTTTAAATGTTTTTCTTTTCTTTTTGACTGACTGTTTTTTCAGCAGGAATAGTTGTGCCATTTAATAAGGCTTGCAGCGATTCATTCAGTATCGGATATTTTTTGGCAACAAATAACTGCATTTTATTGGAGGGTAATCTTAAATCATAATTTCCTTGAGTGGACATAGTGCTATCAAATTCGGGATTGTAGCGATTGAAAATTGTAATATCCATCTCGATATTTTTTGCAATAATAGCTGCATTGTATTTTCCTGAAATAGGAAGTGTTTCCAAGCCTATTAATTCTTCAGCAGATAGTTCGGGGGTTTTGGTTGTTTTAGTTTGTGAGAAATCTTCAATGAGATGATTTTTTATCACTGCAGTATGATCTGAAGAGCTGCCGTTTGTAGTAACACCTCCACTTCCTTCCATAATGTAATGGGTAGCTATAAAACGTTTGACATAGGTCCTGGATTCTTCAGGAAGATAGTATTGCAGATTCCAGAAATTTTTACTACGACTTTTTTTTATTGCGCTGTTTACTCTTCCTATACCTCCGTTGTAGGCTGCCATTACTAACAACCAGTCATGTAGCTCACGGTAAAGTTGTAATAGGTATCTGGCGGCGGCATGAGTGCTTTTATAATAATCTCTTCGCTCGTCATTATATTTGGTTACCCTCAAACCAAAATCTCTAGCAGTATAGGGCATAAATTGCCAAGGACCTCCAGCACCCTTATAGCTAGTGGCAGCGGTGCTTAAATTCGATTCAATTACAGCAATATATTTTAGTTCTTTAGGTAATCCATATTGTTGTAAAACGGTCTCAATCAAATTAAAATAAGGTAGACCCCATTGCTTCATTTTTTGCAAATAATCGCTATGGTTTTTCATATAGTCTTGTACAAAGAGTTCAGCGTTTGGATTGATTTGTGCTTTGTAAGAAAGGTTTCTGTTGTAGGTATTGTTTGAAAAAAGATTTTTAAAACCATATTTATTCACTTGGTTTAAAAATTCAATATTTTCTTTTGTTGGATTTTTTTTTGAATGGATTACCTGCTGAATCAGCTGATTTTCTTTGATAGTATCTTGTTCTGCAGTTGTGTTGGGTAAATTTAATTGTTGAAAGCTATTAGTAAAAGCCTTGCCTGCCAATGGATGAAGGAATAAAATATAAACAATTGATATTTGTAAAAATCGTTTCATTTTATTTAACCATTCACCCTATACTTTTTTAGTAGTGAGGTAGATAATTGCAATAAGGTTTCTTCTTCTAGTTTGTTGGTTAGTACCTGAAGCCCAAAAGGCATTCCATTGCTATGTTTAAATAATGGAATAGATATAGCGGGTAATCCAGTCAGATTTGCAAATACAGTATAAATATCTGCTAAGTACATAGCAATCGGATCATCTGAATTAGAACCAATAGGCATAGCGGTGGTAGGTGCAGTAGGCATTATCAGTGCATCGTATTGACTAAAGAGTGCAGTTGTCTTGTTGACTAATAGTCTTCTTACTTGCTGCGCCTTACTAAAATAGGCATCGTAGTGACCAGCGCTTAAAACAAAAGTCCCTAGTAAGATTCTTCTTTTTACCTCTTTTCCAAATCCTTCACTTCGGTTGGCTTTATAAAATTCATTTAAATCCGCCACTGCTTTCGTAGTTTGATGTCCATACCTTACCCCATCAAATCTGCTAAGATTGCTACTAGCCTCTGCGGTAGTTAAAACATAATAGGCCGGAACAATATGATCAAGTAAATCAAATTCAATCGGTTCTACAGTATGGCCATCCGATTGCAATTGATGGATGAGTGATACTATATTTTCTTTAATTTCTTTGTCAAGAGATGGATGATCAATCGCTTCTTTAAAATAAGCAATTTTATATTTTTTATTAGCGGAAGAATCTTCCTGAATAGCATTTGAAAGGACTGCTTTATAGGAACTTGGTAAAGAAGTGCTATCATATTCGTCTTCACCTGAAATTACTGCTAAGGCTAAAGTTAGATCTGCAATATTTTTGCTAAAAATTCCGATTTGATCAAAGGATGATGCATATGCGATGAGTCCATATCTTGATATACGGCCATAAGTAGGCTTTAAACCTATTATCCCGCAGAAATCGGCAGGTTGTCTTACTGAACCTCCGGTATCACTACCTAAACTAATCATGCACATTCCTGCTTGCACTGCCACTGCACTCCCTCCTGACGATCCTCCAGGAACCTTTGTTTCATCTGCGCCATTTAGAACGTTTCCGTAAGCTGAATTTTCGTTGGTACTGCCCATGGCAAATTCATCACAATTACAATTTCCAATAATAATAGCATCCTCATCTAAGAGTCGCTGAATAGCACTTGCATTGTATACAGAGACAAAACCTTTTAGAATTTTTGAACCTGCTGTTAGTGTATGGTCTTTGTAAGCTAAAACATCTTTAATACCAATTACTACTCCGTGAAGTCTTCCAGTAATACCTGTTTTTTTCTGCTTAGCATCTAGTGCTGCTGCTTGTTGAATGGCTTCTTCAGCATAGACCTCCACAAAAGCGTTTAGCTGTTGATGTTTATTGATCTGTTCAAGATAATGGTTGACCATTGCCACACAAGTGGTTTCTCCTGATAGAAGCTGTTGATGGTAGGTTGCTATTGTAGAAAACAATTTTTAAAAAATTAGATAGCCTTTATAAAATTGGCTGAAGTAATAGACAGAAAATCTGTCATTTACTTCAGCCATGAATAATGTAATAAAGAAAACTTATTTGCTTAATTGCTGAGCTTGTTTAGCTTCTTGAAGCTGTTGTCTTAATTCTCTAATTTCTTGTTCTTTGTCCTTTTCTTTCATGCCCTCTTCAATTTCGCTTTTTACGTTATCCTTGGCATCTTTAAATTCACGCATTCCTTTTCCAATTCCTTTCATCAATTCAGGAATTTTTTTACCACCAAAAAGTAAAACGATTGCCAAAATAATAAATATCCATTCGGAGCCACCTGGCATTCCAAATAATAAAACTGCTGCTAAAACATTTGAAACTATCATAGTAATTGATTTGAAGAACAAATATAATTCAATTATTTACTAATTAAATCGATTTAATTAAAAACTATGTTGTAAACATGTTAATGTGAAAGTTTTAGTTGAAGTCATATGGTAATAGGACTTTATATTTTAACCTTAAATCGTTTTTTTACTTGGGTTTGACCTACCCATTGCCATTGCATAGTAAAAATTATTAACCTGGAGTTAAAAAAGCTATTCATAGAGGGTAGGGGCATAAAAAAGCGAAATCCAGAGGATTTCGCTTTTTTATATATTGTAAGTGGCTTACTTTTTAAGGGCAACCGCCATTCTTTTTTCTTGAATACGAGCACTTTTACCACTTCTTTCGCGTAAATAGAACAATTTAGCACGACGTACTTTACCTACTTTATTCAACACAATACTCTCAATATTGGGAGAAAAGAAGGGGAATAAACGCTCAACACCTACACCATCACTCATTTTACGTACGGTAAAAGTTGCGGTAGCACCAGTTCCTTGACGTTTGATAACATCTCCTTTGAAGCTTTGAATACGCTCTTTAGCACCTTCAACAATTTTATAATTTACAGTGATATTATCACCTGCTTTAAAGTTAGGAAGAGCTGGAGTTGCTGTTAACTGCTCGTGTACAAAATCTACTGCGTTCATAATCTTAATTTTTTTCGGACTGCGAAGGTAAGGTTTTAATTGATAATTGTAAAATCAAAGGGGGATTTTTTTTCAATTCCCTCAAATAGGGCTGTTTTACTGGAATTCAGTCTAATCTAGTGCCAAAAACTGTCTTTAGTCAAGCTTTTAGGGGTGTTAATAGTCTGATTTAACCATATAAAATAAAAAAGCTACCCATTTTGAGGGTAGCTTTCAATAGTTTAGGATGTCTTAACGAGCAATATTTACGGCTCTTTTTTCCCTGATTACCGTAACCTTTATCTGACCAGGGAAGGTCATTTCAGTCTGAATTTTTTGGGCTATTTCGAAGCTTAATTTATCGCTATCGGAATCACTCACTTTGTCCGCTTCTACAATTACCCTTAATTCTCTACCTGCTTGGATGGCGTAAGCTTTTTCAACCCCTTGGTAACCCTGAGCAAGGTTTTCCAGGTCTTTGATACGCTGGATATACTGCTGCATTATTTCGCGTCTTGCACCTGGCCTAGCACCGCTAATGGCATCACAAGCCTGAATAATAGGTGAAATAACATATTGCATTTCCATCTCATCATGGTGGGCGCCAATTGCATTGACTACTGCTGGATTTTCTCCATACTTTTCAGCCAATTTTGCGCCTAAAAGTGCATGACTTAATTCTGTTTCTTCATCGGGTACTTTACCAATATCGTGTAATAAACCCGCACGTTTGGCTAGTTTAGGATTCATGCCTAACTCCGAAGCCATAATAGCACATAGATTAGCGGTCTCCCTGCTATGCATTAACAAATTTTGACCATAGGAAGAGCGGAAACGCATCCTGCCGACCATTCTAATTAGTTCTTTATGTAGACCATGTACCCCTAATTCCATTGCTGTACGTTCACCAATTTCCATTACCTGGTCATCTAGTTGACGTTTGGTTTTTTCTACTACCTCTTCAATTCTAGCGGGGTGAATTCTACCATCCGCTACTAAGCGTTGTAATGATAAACGGGCAATTTCTCTACGTAATGGGTCAAAAGAGGAAAGTACAATCGCTTCGGGGGTATCATCTACAATTAGATCCACTCCTGTTGCAGCTTCTATAGCTCTAATATTCCTTCCTTCCCTTCCAATAATAGAACCCTTTATTTCATCACTTTCTAAGTTAAAAACGGTGATTGAGTTTTCAATAGCCTGCTCTGCAGCAGTACGCTGAATGGTTTGAATAACTATTTTACGAGCCTCTTTGTTAGCCTTCAATTTAGCCTCTTCGATAATTTCTTGTTGAATGACCAATGCTCTCGTTTGAGCTTCTTGTTTTAGGCCTTCAATCAGCTGGGTTCTAGCATCTTCGGCTGATAAACCTGCAACTTTCTCTAATCGGCGAATATGTTCTTCTTGATGCTTTTCTAGTTCAGTACGTTTTACATTAACCACTTCAATCTGGCGATTAAGGGTTTCTTTGATACCATCATTTTCCTTGATTTGCTTATCCAGATTTAGCTCTTTTTGGCTGATGGATTGCTCTTTTTGCTTAATTCTATTTTCAGCTTCATTTGCTTTTTGAGAGCGTTGTAATACCTCCCTGTCGTGATCAGATTTTAACTGTACAAATTTTTCTTTTGCCTCCAGTAATTTCTCTTTTTTTAAGTTTTCAGCCTGTAATTGACCGTCTGCAATGATCTTTTTAGCTTGATCCTCAGCGTCTTTTACCAGTTTATTCGTGTTTTTGGCAAAAATAAATTTGCCGAGTAAAAGCCCAGAAGTCAGGGCAATTGCTCCAATGATGATGAAAAGTATGTTCGATTCCATTGAGTTTTTTTGTTTTTAATCGGTTCACAATCTTATATTTCCTCTCTAGACCCATCAGTAAAATGAGATAGTTAGGTGGCGAAGATATGAAATTTAGTTTGGAGTTTTGAGGCCGAACATTATTCAACTATAGCTAATTTTAAGTTAGAATAGCCAAGGACAATAGGAAGAATACCCTGGAGAACTTGTCTAATTAAGTATTCTGTTATTTGAAAGGGGTATTTTATAGGGCTTTATCTATCTGCAGCTCCATCTTTAAGAGCGCATCCGTAACGGCTTTTTCAACCGCTGGGTTAGATTCTTGAGCTCCCTGGGTAGCGTACCAGATCATCACCATCGCAATAAAATCCTGCATATCTTTCCCAGCAAACTGGGTTTTAAACTCAATGATCTTATCGTTGATGGTTTTGATCGTTTGTCGAATAAGCTCCTCGTCTTTAGGGAGTGTTTTGATTCGATAGGTACGATCACCGATCACTAGATTAATGGGAATTAGTTCTGACATAGATTTTATTCACTTAGCAATCCTATACTTTTATCAATTTCTTTGATGTATTGATTGATTTGTTGTTCAAATATTTTTTTATCCTTTTCATTCATTTTACCAGCTGCCGATTTCAAAATCCCTGCCTGTTGTTCCATTTGACTAATGCGTAGTATATTGGCTTCCTGAGCGACTTTCAACTCTTTTATGGATTGCGTAAGTTGTTCATTTTCCTTTTGCATCAACTGGTATTGCTTCAGCAATTGCTGAAGTTTGGCGTTAATTCGGTTAATATTTTCTGATAGGTTTGACAACAGGAAAAATTATTTTATACAAATTTTAATCTATAATTCTTTTGAGTGGATGCTATTTTAATTGAACATTATTTTCTTATTACTGCATTCAATTCTTTTTCATATGCAGTAATTAAGGTAGCCATCATTCCATCAATATCTTTATCAGTCATTGTTTTTTCTTCATCCAAAAATGTCAGACTGATCGCCATGGCTTTTTTATCTGCACCAAGTTTTTCACTCTCAAATATATCAAATAAATTGATGGATTGTAACTTTTTCAGCTTGGTTGCATAAGTAAGCTGTTCAATGGTTTCGTATTTCAGCATTTTATCAACCACTATTGACAAATCCCTAGTTGCTGCTGGAAATTTAGCAATTTCATGATAGCGAACTTGGATAGTATTATTTAATTCCAAAATTTTATCCCAATTAATATCTATAAAATAAACGGGTTGTTTAATATCGAATTTGTCCAATGTTTTTTTGTTAACAATTCCTAGGGTTGCCACCACTTCTTTTTTTATACTTAGCTCAACACAATCATCCAGCTTTGCATCATTTTTACGTTGGTAATTACCCAGCGATAATCCAACTAATGATAGTACATTTTCTAGGACTCCTTTTGCATAATAAAAATCAGTTTTCTCACTCTTGGTTTTCCAACCTCCTAATTCTTTATTTCCTGTAATGTAAATACTAATATGCTGTTGCTCTTCATAATTACCAACTGCTGAGGTGTGATAAGTTTTTCCGAATTCAAAAAGCTGCAGATCATTATTTTTTCTATTACAATTATAAGCAACGGTCTCCAATCCTGTTTCCATCATGGAAGGGCGCATTACATTCAGGTCCGCACTAAGACTATTAATCATTTTTACAGTGGTCTGCAAAACTTCTTCACTGAAGTAGGCTGCATTGGTAATGCTATTGGTAAAAATTTCGTTCATCCCAATTCCAATTAGTCCAGCGCAAACTTTTTCTTTATATGCCGTAGCATGGCCAAGTGTTTCAGCAGAGTGAGAAATAGTAATAGCAGTAGGGATTTCTATTAAATCAAGTCCATCAATACGCATGATTTCTTCAACAATATCGGCGGGTATAGTGATATCGGGTTTACTGAAGGGTACAGCAATTCGAATATCATCCATTCCTTCTTTAATGATTTCGAAACCAAGGGCAATCAATATATTTTTAATCGTGTCGCCATGATAATTTTTACCACTTAATTTTTTTAAATAGTGGTACTTAATCGTGATCTCAGCTTTTGGTTTCGGATCAGGATATACATCAATAATAGCTGAGGCAATTTCTCCACCAGCTATTTCCTGAATCATTAGTGCCGCTCTTTTTAATACATTGACTGTATTGCTGATATCTACTCCTTTTTCAAATCTAGTAGCAGCATCAGTTCTCAAACCATGTCGAATAGATGTTTTGCGAATACTCGTTGGATTAAACCAAGCGCTTTCTAGAAAAATATTTTTAGTGTTATTCGTTACGCCACTTTCTAAACCACCGTACACCCCAGCAATACACATAGGCACTTCTGCGTTACAAATCATCAAATCATCTGCAGAGAGAGTTCGTTGTTTTTCATCTAGAGTAACAAAGGAACTTTTATCGGTTAGATTTTTAACAATTATTTTTTTTCCAATAATCTGGTCGGCATCAAATGCGTGAAGCGGTTGACCAGTTTCATGCAATATAAAATTGGTGATATCTACGATATTGTTGATTGGCTTTAAGCCTATGCACTTTAATTTTTGTTGCAACCAATCCGGACTATCTGCAATAGAGACTTTTTGAATACTTACCCCTGCATAACGTTGACAAGCTTCGTTGTTCTGAATAGTTACTGCAATTTTATTTCCTTTTTCAATAGCTTTAAAGTTATTTTTAAAAGGAGATTTTACGGTAGTTTCTTTTTTATTGTGGTGCGAAAGCCAAGCACATACATCTTTAGCCACACCTAGGTGGCTCATGGCATCCATTCTGTTCGGAGTAAGGCCTATTTCGAAAATAAAATCCTCATAAGGTTTAAAGTGTTTTTCAGCGGCCATTCCAACTTCTGTTGCTGGTGGCAATACAAGGATACCTGCATGATCATTACTTAGTCCAATTTCATCTTCTGCACAGATCATTCCAAAACTATCCACCCCGCGAATTTTTGCTTTTTTCATGGTAAGGGGCTCTCCATTCAGCGGATAAATGGTCGTTCCAATGGTAGCCACTACTACTTTTTGACCTACTTCAACATTGGGAGCACCACAAACGATTTGCAAAGGTTGCTCGGCTCCAACTTCAACAGTTGTAATGCTTAATTTATCTGCATCAGGATGTTTGGTGCAGGTAAGTACTTTTCCGATTACCAATCCTTTTAGTCCGCCCTTTATAGCTTCATATTTTTCAAGACTCTCCACTTCCAATCCAATGGAAGTAAGTATTCTGCTCAATTTCTCAGGGTCTACTTTTTCCGGCAAATATTCACTCAGCCAATTATAACTTATGGTCATTCAATGTTTGTTAATTAGTAATATATGATAGCGCAAAGATAGTTATTGGGGCGCAAGCGTAAAAAACGGATATTAAAAAGAAGCTATTTTTTTAAAAATAATCGGCCAGCAAACGTATTGGATGCAATAAATCTTAGATAAATGATTTAAAGAATAGTACCAACTTTAAAAAAAAGCAATCTGGTGCAGAAAAAATATTTTAGGTGATTTAAGGTGTTGATAAAATAGGGTAGAATGCAATAAATCGGCTAAATTAACTGTTAATAAATAGGTGGATAAGCTATGAATAAGCTATTTTTGAAGGTGGATTCATTGTGTATAATGAATATAAAATGTTTGCCGCTGAGCACTGTGGATAATCAAACGGTTATTTGCATTTACCTTAGCCGAGTTAAAACATTTTGTTCTAAGTTTTTCTCAAAAGCAGAAGGTTGAGAAAAGTATATTGACAAGGTGTTTTATGGTAAAGGACCGACAGTCTTCTAATAACAATTGAAAAATTAACACCCTATTCTATAAAAAAATAGTATCCCTATGGAATTGACCAATTTAAACAAGGATAGAAAAGTTAGACGAAAACCATCCATTGATTTAGGAAATATGGTTTTTGGAAAAGTTCCCCCTCAGTCAAAAGAACTGGAAGAGGCAATACTAGGCGCAATCATGTTGGAAAAGAGTGCTTTTGATACGGTGGTGGAGATTTTAAAGCCGGAGTGTTTTTATGGTGAAGCTCATCAAAGTATTTTTAAAGCCATGAAATCTTTGGCAGATAAAAGTTTGCCAATTGATTTATTAACGGTAGTAGAGGAATTAAAACTAAGAGGCGAACTTGAAATAGTGGGAGGAGCTTATTATGTTTCTAAATTAACCAATTCTGTAGTATCATCAGCCAATATTGATGCGCACTCAAGGATTGTTTTACAAAAATTTATTCAGCGAGAATTAATTAGAATTAGTGGTGAAATTATAGGTGATGCCTATGAGGATACTACAGATGTATTTGATTTATTAGATGATGCAGAAAGTAAATTATTTGAGATTACCAATAATCATCTAAGAAGTGCATTTGAAGATATCAATACGGTATTGGTTAAAACCATACAGCGTATTGAGGATATGCGTAATCGTGATGAGGATATTACTGGCGTTCCTAGTGGTTTTGCGACACTTGATAAACTAACCTATGGTTGGCAACCAACCGATTTAATCGTGTTGGCGGCAAGACCCTCTGTTGGTAAAACTGCCTTTGCATTAAATCTAGCGCGCAGTGCAGCGCTTCATCCTACTAAACCTACTCCAGTAGTGTTCTTTAGTTTGGAGATGAGTTCAAGTCAATTAGTTCAGCGTATTTTGAGTGCAGAGAGCGAAATATGGTTAGAAAAAATTTCTCGTGGTAAATTAGAAGAGCATGAAATGAAGCAATTGTACAAACGTGGAATTGAGCGTTTGAGTAAAGCGCCTATTTATATTGATGATACAGCAGCGCTGAATATTTTTGAATTAAGGGCTAAATGTAGAAGATTAAAAAATAAGCATGATATAGGATTGATCATCATCGATTATCTGCAGTTAATGAGTGGAAGTTCCGATAATAAAAATGGTAATCGCGAACAAGAAATTAGTAAGATCTCTAGAGATCTTAAAGGGCTAGCCAAAGAATTAAAAGTTCCGATTATTGCTTTATCTCAGTTAAGCAGGGAAGTGGAAAAAAGAAAAGAAGGAGCTAAAATTCCTCAGTTGAGTGATTTGAGAGAATCGGGTGCTATTGAACAAGATGCGGACATGGTAATGTTCTTGTATCGTCCAGAATATTATGATATTACTGCCAATGAAATGGGTGAAAGTAATAAAGGAGAAACTTTTGTGAAAATTGCCAAGCATAGAAATGGTAGCTTAGAAACAATCAAATTGAAAGCCCTCTTGCATATTCAGAAATTTATTGAAGATCAAGATGGTGGAAATGATTTTGGTGGAGGTGCTCCTGGGGGTAATTTCCGACCTGTTACAAGTGATGAAACGGGAGGTGCTAAATTGTATATTCAAAAGGGCAGCAAAATGAATGATAGCGCCTATGATGATGATACGCCATTTTAATTAAATTATTAAAAAAGGAGAACCAGTATTTTAAATTTGTTTATCTCCCTTGATTATGTCACTTCCTTTTTTCTATAAAGAAGATATAGATTCAACGGCCACTGAGGTGGTGCTCGACGAAGATACGAGTAAGCATATGGTGCAGGTACTTCGAATGCAAAACAAAGAGCTGTTGCAACTAACTAACGGAAAGGGAGATTTGTTTACTGCTGAAATGTTGGATAACAATAGAAAAAAATGTACCGTTAAAATTTTAGCGGTTCAGCATATTAAAAGAACGGCAGCTAAAATAACTCTTGCTATATCTCTTATAAAAAACAATAATCGTTTTGAATGGTTTTTGGAAAAAGCAACTGAAATAGGCATTTCCAATATTGTTCCGCTTATTTGTGAGCGAACCGAAAAAACTGTTTTTAAATCGGACCGAATGAAAAGTATTTTGGTCAGTGCAATGTTGCAATCTCAGCAAAGCTGGTTGCCGATTTTACAGGAACCTGCTAAATTTTTAAGTTTTGTAAATCAGCCGAACTCGGCAAATAAATTTATTGCGCATTGCGAAGATAGGGATGCTAAAGTTCAGTTGCTAAGTCATCAGCCTTTTACTGATTCCACCATCCTGATTGGCCCTGAAGGTGATTTTTCTCCAGATGAAATAACAATTGCTTTGCAAAATAATTTTATTCCAGTTGCATTGGGAAACACTAGGCTCCGAACCGAAACAGCAGGAGTGGTAGCGGCAACTTTGTTGGCAATGGCAGAATAGTTGCTATCAGGATTAATAAAATCAATTAATTGGATAGCAGCTAATTGGACTCCGCATTCTTTTTTTCTTCATTTTCAGATTCTAATGAAGGCCCATTCAATATGACTAATCTTTTCTTGGCAGCTTTTTTTATCATTGTCATATTGAGTAGTTCCACAATAAATGAGAAGGCCATTCCGAAATAAATATAGTTTTTAAGCTGCATTTTTTCAGCTGTTTCTGCATCCCAACCTTCCATCAATAAGCTTATACCAATCATTACCAAAAAGGAAAGTGCCAACATTTTTAGAGTAGGATGATGATGTATAAATTCAGAAATTTTCGGACTAAATAGAAACATGACTAGCATTGCAATTACAACAGCAGCAATCATTATTTCCACATGCTTTGCAGTTCCTCCGGCAGTAATAATACTGTCAAATGAAAATACCGCATCAATCAAAATAATTTGTCCGATTGCCTTACTTAAGCCTAACTCTTTTTTTGTGTTAGTGGTTTGATTGGGATCTTCCCCTTCTAATTTTTCATGGATTTCTTTTACTGATTTGTAGATTAGGAAAAGACCCCCAAGTAACATTACAATACTAGCTAAGTCAAAATCTTTTTGAAACAAAGTAATTACAGGTTTTCCTTTCTGGGCAAGTAGCCAACCTAGTCCTATGAGCAGCATACTGCGCGAGAGAATGCCGGTAATCATCCAAAGGCGGCGGGCTTTTAATTGATCTGATTTTTTTCGAAGCCGGTTTAGAATGATACTAACAAATATCACATTGTCAATACCGAGTACCACTTCTAGCACCACTAATATAAAAAAACTGATTAAGCTTTCTGAGGTAAATAAATAATCCATTTTGCAAAAATAATGTTTAGCGTATAGTCTTGCCTACTTTTTTTGTTAATTGTATTTTCACTTCAATTGTTCTGCTAACGTCTATCCGAGAAGAATTGATTTTATTTCTTTAAATGTCGGCCAATTTTTTTTACGATTGCAGGCCCTTCATATACAAAGCCAGTCCATACTTGGATTAAACTAGCACCAGCTGTAAGTTTTTCTTGTGCATCGGCTCCAGTGAAAATACCCCCACTGCCAATAATCGGTAATTGACCATTCGTTTTTTCATGAATGTATTGCACAATTTCAGTACTTCTTTTTTGTAAGGGCTTGCCGCTTAAACCGCCTGCTCCAATGCTATCTATTGTAGACTCAGGGGTGAGTAGATTTTTTTTATCAATAGTTGTATTGGTGGCTACTAAGCCATCTAATTTTATCTCCATTGCTAAAGCAATTACATCATCAATTTGTTCAAGAGTGAGGTCTGGAGCAATTTTTAATAAAATCGGTTTTTGAGTTTTAAACTGATTATTTTGATATTGTAATTCGGTTAATATTTTTCTTAAAGACTCTTTTTCTTGAAGTTCCCTAAGGCCAGGAGTGTTAGGAGAGCTTACATTGACTACAAAGTAATCAACCAATTCATGTAATGCATTGAAGCAAATCACATAATCTTTCCAGGCATCTTCATTCGGAGTTATTTTATTTTTCCCAATATTACCTCCTACAATTAATCGTTGGTTGAGGGAATGGTTACTTGTTTTTTGTACTCGATTATTCCATTGGTTAAGCCGCTCTTTAATTTTCTCTACTCCATCATTATTAAATCCCATCCGGTTAATCAGTGCTTTATCTTTTGGTAAACGAAATAATCTAGGGTGATCGTTACCTGCTTGTGCTAGGGGAGTGACCGTTCCAATTTCAACAAAACCAAAACCAAGTGCTTCTAACTCGTTAAGGTAACGCGCATTTTTATCAAACCCTGCACCAAGGCCTATTGGATTAGAGAAGCTGATTCCATTGAATTGGGTAATTAATTTATTTCCTGAAGTTTTGAAAAGTGAATGAATCATTGCTTTTCCAAAGGGTAGTTTGCATAGCAACTTCAGTCCGTTCATGGAGAAGTAATGCACCCATTCAGGGTTAAAGGAGAATAAAATAGTTCTAAGTATTTTGTACATATGCTTACAAAATTAGGTGACTGTAATCAGTTTTTTGTTTTCCCTTAGAATTTATAACTTTGATATAGAAAGTTGCATAAACAACTATTGGAAAAGTAGTTAAAATAAATTCATCACCAACCATCAATTAATAGGATATGCAGGAAGCTTATATTGTAGCAGGATACCGAACTGCTGTAACTAAAAGTAAAAAAGGAGCTTTTAGGTTTACTAGACCTGATGATCTTGCTATTGATTTGATAAAGGGTTTGCTAGCTACCGTGCCTCAGCTAGATGCTAAACGAATAGATGACGTTATTGTAGGCAATGCTGTACCTGAGGCGGAACAAGGGTTACAAGTGGGAAGAATGATTTCAGCTCAAGCGATAGGAATACATGCACCAGGAATTACCATTAACAGATATTGTGCCAGTGGGTTAGAAAGTATTGCCATCGCATCAGCAAAAATTAGATCAGGAATGGCGGAATGTATTATTGCAGGAGGAGTAGAAAGTATGAGTATGGTGCCTACTGCAGGCTGGAAGACTTCGCCCGCTTATTCTATCGCCAAAGACAATCCAGATTATTATGTTAGTATGGGATTAACTGCCGAGGCGGTTGCGAATGAATATAAGGTTAGCAGGGAAGACCAAGATGCTTTCAGTTATCAAAGTCATTTGAAGGCGGGCAATGCAATTAAGGAGGGTTATTTTAAGTCGGGGATTCTTCCTATTGAGATTGAAGAAGTGTATTTAGATGAAAAGGGAAAAAAGCAAAAAAGGAAATTTACAGTGGATACGGATGAAGGAGTAAGAGCGGATACTTCTATTGAAAGTTTAGCAAAATTAAAGCCTGCCTTTTCTTTGGGTGGCAGTGTTACCGCAGGGAATAGTTCTCAAACAAGTGATGGTGCTGCATTTGTGATTGTAATGAGTGAAAGAATGATAAAAGAATTGGGATTGAAGCCAATAGCTAGACTGGTAAATTGTGCTAGCGCAGGGGTACATCCTCGTATTATGGGAATAGGTCCAGTTGAAGCTATTCCAAAAGTCTTGAAACAGTCCGGTATAAGTTTGGGTGATATAGATTTGTTTGAACTCAATGAGGCATTTGCTTCTCAATCTTTGGCAGTTATTCGAACGCTGGAATTGGATTCAGCTAAGGTAAATATCAATGGAGGTGCTATCGCTTTGGGTCATCCTCTAGGTTGTACTGGTTGTAAGCTAACCATTCAATTAGTCAATGATATGAAAAGATTGAATAAAAAATACGGAATCGTTACAGCTTGTGTAGGAGGAGGTCAGGGTATTGCTGCGGTGATTGAAAATATCGATTAATGCGTTTAACTTTTTTTTATAAATTATACTCCTCATTTTAAGTGGGGTTTCAATTATAAAACTTGTATAAAAATAAAATTATATCAAAAATTCTTGCGCTACTACTGCTCATACTTTTTGTAGTAGGAAATTCACCTATTCAATTATTGCATAACGCCTTCGCTAATCATAAAGATTATTCGTATGGATCAGCGCAAAATAATGCTAAGCCGCAGGTAGTCCAAAAGGGTTTTCATTGTGATTGCGATCATTTTGTTGTTGAATCGGCTTTTGTTATTCCAATTGGTATTTCAAATTCTGTTTCAACTTGGTTGGTTTTAGAATTTCCCACTTCATTAATAAGTCCTTTATTTTCTCCAACCCACTCCTTTTTTCACTTGAGGGGACCTCCTGCGATTGTTTAAATTCTATTGGCTTTATTTGAAAAGTCATACTCATTTATTTTCGATCAATACCTAATTTATAACAATGAAATTATTTCAAGGTTTATTTTTCCTTGCGTTTCTTTTTTTTATATCCATTCGGTTCACAGCTAATGGGGAGATTGCTGCTAGTAGTTTTGATAAAATAGTAAAAGTCAAATTTTCAGGTGTTATCATTGACGCCAAAACTAAACTACCTATTCAAGGGGCATCTATTTTAATTATTGATGTAAAATCAGGGGCATTTACTAATGCTGATGGATACTTTGAAATTAATAGTCTTTCCAATGGAACCCACTTAGTTGAAATTTCACATATTGGCTATTCTACAATAGTTGATAATATTAATGTAGAGGGTGATGTCAAAAAGGATTACCAACTTTTTGAATCAGTAGTAGAAAATAATGCAGTGATTATAACCGGTGTAAGTGGAGCTACTCAATTAAAAAAAGTTCCTTTTCAAGTTGCTGTATTAAGAAAGCAAGATTTAAATCAAACCGCTTCTAGCAATATTATCGAAGCTTTAGCCAAACGTCCTGGAGTTTCCAGTATGTCAACAGGCCCTGCTATTTCAAAACCAGTGATTAGGGGTTTGGGGTATAACCGAGTATTAACCATAAATGATGGAGTTAGACAAGAAGGTCAGCAATGGGGCGATGAGCATGGGATTGAAATTGATGAATCTAGTGTAAATAAAGTAGAAATATTAAAAGGTCCTGCCTCACTAATTTATGGAAGTGATGCGATGGCAGGAGTGATTAATATTATTACCAATGTGCCGGTAGAAAATAATACGATGAAAGCGAATGTGTTTACGAATTACCAGTCAAATAATCGTGCAAAAACTTTGAATGCAAATCTTGCTGGTAACATACAGGGTATTAATTGGAATGTATATGGATCTACCGTTGCCGCTGCTGATTATCAAAATAAATTTGATGGACGAGTGTTTAATTCAAAATTTGATCAGCATAATTTTGGCGGATATGGGGGATATAATGGCAGTTGGGGTTTTAGTCATTTATTGTTCAGTAGTTTTAATTTAAATGCAGGTTTAATAGAAGGAGAGAGGGATGCGCAAGGCTATTTTATAAAGCCTGTTGCAGGTGGCGGAGAGTCGAGGGTTACGGAGATTGATTTTAATAACACCCATGCTGATATACCTTATCAAAATATTCAACATAATAAAATAGCGTTGGATAATAGTTTTCAATTAGGGAAAAATAGATTAACGATTAATGTAGGCTATCAAAAAAATAAGCGAAAGGAATTTGGTAATATTGATCTTCCTCAGCAAACATCACTTTACTTCGATTTAAATACCCTTACTTATACGGCTCAATTTCATTGGAAACAAATAAATGGTTGGTCTACTTCAGTTGGCCTTAATGGGATGCAGCAAAAAAATATCAATAAAGGAATAGAGCAATTGATACCTGATTATCGATTGTTTGATTTGGGTGCTTATTTTTTCACTAAAAAAACAATTGATAAAGTAAGCTTTAGTGGAGGCATTCGACAGGATAACCGAATCTTGCAGGCAGACAATTTATTAGATGGTATCAATAGTAAAGGGAGTAGTTTTAAAAGAAATTATGGAAATTTTTCAGGAAGTATTGGACTGGCTGCTGAATTGACCAATCGCCTTGTTCTTAAATTCAATGTTGCAAGAGGCTTTAGAGCGCCTAGTATTTCAGAGCTCGCTTCTAATGGGGCACATGAAGGGACCATTCGGTACGAATATGGTGATGTGAATTTAAAAAGTGAGACTAGTACGCAACTAGATGCTAGCGCTGATTTTAATACCGAACATATTTCAATAGGAGTGGCTGCGTATCATAATAGTTTTAATAATTTTATTTTTTACAGAAAATTACAGGCTATCCAAGGAGGAGATTCACTTATGGAAGTTGATGGTAAAATGTTGACTGCGTTTAAATTTGACCAACAAAAAGCTAACCTATATGGAGTAGAAGCCTCTATCGACATTCATCCTCATCCATTAGATTGGTTGCACGTTCAAAATGTATTTTCTTTAGTAGCAGGGCAATTGAAAGAGGCAATTTCGGGTTCAAAATATTTACCTTTTATTCCAGCCCCACGTTTAATTACAGACTGTAAAATCGATTTTAAGAAATTCAAAAAAGGGATTCGTAATTTTTATCTGAAGGTCGAATTGGACAATACATTTGCTCAGAAAAATATTTTTTCTGCCTACAATACTGAAACAGCAACAGCGGCTTATTGCTTATTAAATTCAGCTGTAGGGGCAGATTTTGTTTCAAAAAAAGGGGTTACTTTGTTTTCACTAAATCTGGTAGGCAGCAATCTTGGAGATATTGCTTATCAAAATCATTTGAGTAGATTAAAATATGCAGCTGAAAATTTAGCCACGGGCAGAATGGGGGTATTTAATATGGGTAGAAATTATAGTATCAAGTTAAATATCCCTTTGAGTTTTAAAGTGAAGTAAAGCAATAAAGGAGCTGAATTTTTTTTATGGTGCCATTCATCAATTGTTTTGCTAAATTAATTTTTACCAATTTAAGCAGCTAACTTGCAATCTTTATTTATCAATCAGATAACAATGTATTTTAAAAAAATATTCATCCTTTCCTTTATAAGTCTTTGCTTTTCTTTTTATGCAACTGGACAAAATGTAGATATCAATATTCTGAAATCAATTAATCAGTCTGAAACAACTTTTAAAAATAATTTCTTTAAGGCGACAGCACAAAGTGTTACTGTTTTTAATATTGTAGCTCCTGCGAGTCTATTAACAGCAGGTATTATAAATCATGATAAGCAAATGCAAAAAAATGCTGCTTACATGATTGGAGGATTCGTTGTGTCAAGTATAGTCACCCAAGGAATGAAGCATATTGTTAGAAGAGATAGGCCTTATGTGACTTATCCCTATCTGATTAAGCGGGATGTGGGGGGCAGTTATTCTTTTCCCTCTGGACATACTTCTGCTGCTTTTTGTACTGCTACCTCCTTAAGCTTACTCTTTCCAAAATGGTACGTAATAGCTCCTTCTTATTTATATGCTGCTACGGTAGGCTATGCAAGAATGTATCAAGGGGTTCATTATCCTTCAGATGTACTTGTTGGAGCAGCAGTGGGTGCAGGAAGTGCTTGGATTTCCTACAAAGTAGAAAAATGGATGGATAAAAAACATAAGCAAAATAAAAAATAGACGCCAACTTTCTTATGAAAATAAAAGCTATCGTTTTGATGTTGATTTTGTTTCCAATTTTTGTTGGGGCTAAAAATTTGATTGATACAACACCCCCAATTCGAAATATTATTAACTCGCTTTCAAAGTCGCCAATTTATTTAGAAAAAAATGGAGATTCGTTTAGTTGTTATAAGCCGGCAACATTTTCTTTCTTATCTCATATTCCTGGGGATGCTGTCGGTTATGTGAGACAATCTTTCAAAAAGGAAAACTTTTCTAAGTTGGCTATAGTAGCAGCATCCACAGGGATATTGCTGGCGTTTGATCAACAAATTACTAATGGGGTACAGACTTTTACTAGTCATCACGGTATTGATGGAAGGGAGTCCTATTCCCCATTGATTCAGGTGAATTTGTTTGGAAAAAGCACCAAATTAATGAAATGGCCTAATAACATTAATACTGCTTTTTATAATTTTGGTCAAGGGTCTTCAGTAGTTTATATGGCAGCAGGCTTTTTACTTGCTGGTAAAATAAAAAATGATCCTAGAGCATTACAAACAGCGAGTCAATTAGTCCAATCATTTTTGGCGCTAGGTGTTGGAACACAGCTATTGAAATATAGCACTGGAAGAGAAAATCCTTCAGATGCAACGGTTACGGGTGGACGCTGGAGGCCTTTTCCTTCAGTGAGTGATTTTCAAAATAATAAGCCGAAATATGATGCTTATCCATCCGGCCATTTGGCGACTTTTGTGAGTGCGGTAACCATTGTGTCTGAAAATTATCCAAGAAAACGCTGGATAAAGCCAGTGGGTTATAGTATTGCAGGCCTTTTAAGTTTTTCTATGGTTAATAATGGGGTGCATTGGGCATCTGATTTCCCTTTGGGATTTGCATTGGGCTATGGATATGGGAAATATATCGCTAAAAAGAATAAACACTTACTACGAACTCCTGTTAAATTATAAAGAGAAAATTAAAATTTCTCCCGTTTGTTTGTAATTTTAATACATGTTAGAAATATCAATTAATACACCCGCCTTACTTTTTCCTGCTATTACCTTGTTGATGTTGGCTTATACCAATCGTTTTTTATCGCTGGCAGCTTTAGTAAGAAAATTACATATTGAATATAATCGTGGAGAAAAGGAAAAAAATATCCTCAATCAAATTAAAAGTATTCGAACTCGACTGAACTTAATACGCTACATGCAGAGCTTTAGTGTTTTGAGTTTCTTGTGTTGTGTATTGTGTATGTACTTGATTTTCAGAAACTGGATGGTGATGGCACATTGGGTATTTGCTTTTAGTTTATTCTTTTTACTTTCTTCTATTATTCTTTCACTAATTGAAATAAATAAAAGTACTAAGGCTTTAGAGCTTCAGCTGAGTGATATCGAAGAATTATCTGAAGGGAATATTTTTAAAGATATTTTTAAAGCAGATGGATAGTGAATGGTTGATGTAAAAAAATCTTCGCATTTTGCCCATTCACCATTGCCCGTTCACCAGTTTATTGTTTGTGATCAAATTCTACCGGATTGGTTTTCTTATAATTTTCATCATATTTAACAAAGAAACAAAGGTAAATTACCCTGCTAAGTCGCATCATCCAGGGCTGCAATAATATTAGCAATACTCCATTAAAATCTAGCCAATAAAAAACTCTATTATCTTCTGTTGATACGCCAATTAAAACCATCCATGCTACAAAAGTAGTGACCGAAATAGCTACTGCTAAGGCATAACTTACATAACCTGTTCCATACCAAAAACCAGTTTCTAGATCATATTTTTGTCCGCATTCTGGACAGTTGTCATGCATATCGAAAATATGAGAAAGTTTAATTTTTTTGTAAGGATTCGGTTCTTTGAACATTGGCCCACGCCTACAACGAGGACATTTAGAGGCAAATAAACTTAAGAGAAAACTGGGTTTCGGAATAGTATGTTCCATAGATTACAAAGGTAATCAAAAGAATAGATATCAATCGTAAACTTTGTGGTAGGATAGGATTGAATTAATTATTTAAACTTTTAAAATTAAACTATACTGTTTTTTCAGAGATTTTTTTTCTTTCTCCAATCTGTTGACGCCACATAGCATAGTATAAGCCTTTTTCTCCTATCAATTTTTCATGAGTGCCAGTTTCTACTACCTCACCTTTTTCTAAAACATATATCCTGTCCGCATGCATGATGGTGCTTAACCGATGGGCTATTAAAATTGAAATTTGTTCTTTAGCACTTGAAATATCTTTGATTGTATTAGTGATTTCTTCTTCAGTAATCGAATCGAGCGCTGAGGTAGCTTCGTCAAAAATTAAAAGGTGTGGCTTTCTTAGTAATGCCCGTGCAATGGAAAGTCGTTGTTTTTCTCCTCCGCTTAATTTTAGCCCTCCTTCACCTATCAAAGTATCTAATCCTTTCTCCGCTCGCGAAATCAAATTGGAACAACTTGCTTTTTGTAAGACTTCATTTAAGGTTTCTTCAGTAGCAGTAGGATTTACAAACAATAAATTTTCTTTAATAGTGCCACTAAATAAGTTGGTGTCTTGAGTTACGAATCCAATTTGTTTTCTTAAATCATCAAAGTGAATCGTGTTTTCATCTAATTTATTATAGAAAATATTTCCTCCTAAAGGACGATAGAGCCCAACTAAAAGTTTCATCAGAGTAGATTTGCCACTACCAGATGGGCCAACAAAGGCAATCGTTTCTCCTACTTTTACATCAAAGCTGATATTGTCGATAGCCTTATGAGAGGCAGTTTGGTGCTGAAAAGAAACACGGTCGAAAGAAAGAGTTTCTATATTGCCTAGTGTAGCAGGATTAGCAGGTTCAGTTTCAGGCGCCTTTAGCATTAAGTTGTTAAAGTTATTGAGGGAAGCTTCTGCTTCACGATAAGAAAGTAAAATATTTCCTATTTCCTGAAGCGGACCAAATATGAAGAAAGAAAAAACTTGCATGGTTACTAATTGTCCAGCATCCATTTGGTTGTGAAAAATTAACCACATTAAAATGTATAGAATTACCTGCCTTAATGTATTTACCATGGTACCCTGTATAAAGCTAATACTCCTAATTCGCTTTACTTTGGTTAATTCAAGTCCTAATATTTTATAGGTATTTTTATTTAGTCTTTCTACTTCTTGTTTGGTAAGACCTAGACTTTTAACAAGTTCAATATTTCTAAGTGATTCCGTTGTTGAACCAGCAAGGGCGGTAGTTTGACCTACTATATTTTTCTGAATACTCTTTACTTTTTTACTAAGCAGGTTGGTAATAAAAGTCAATGAAACAATACCAATTAAATAGGCTACTGGAACTCGCCAGTTAATAAACATAGCGGCATAAACAAAAACAAATACAACGCCTACTAATATTCCAAAAAGAACATTGATAAAGCTGATCATGAATTTCTCTACATCCGTTCTAACTTTTGTTAATATGGATAAGGTTTCACCACTACGTTGGTCTTCAAATTGTTGATAAGGAAGTTTCATTGCATGCTGAAGGCCGTCAGTGAAAACGCGTGCACCAAATTTTTGGATGATTACATTTAAAAAGTAATCCTGGAAGTTTTTAGCTATTCGACTTACCATCGCAACGGATATGGAGAACAGTAAAATGTAAAATACCCCCAAGTGTAAATAAGGAGATCCTTTTTTAGTAATCCATTCGTAGTTCCAGAAAAATACTGACCAATCAAATTTACCCGTTGGTACAGATTGCTGCTCATTAGCTAAATTGACCATTTTGCCTAGTAAAATGGGGTCTATCAATGAAAATCCAATATTAATCGCGGCCAGAAATAGCGTAAGAATTACTAGCCATTTATGAGGTTCTAAGTATTTTAATAAAATTTTCATTATAAAAAAGGGGATAAATTATTTTCGAGCTTGGTATAAAAGCAAATATCGCAAAAGTTTTCCCAAATTGATACTTATATGTTTGCTTGAGATGATAAATTTATTGGTTGTATTTTTTCAAATTTTTTTATAAAGGCTAGTTGGTATAAGCTTTCCTTTTATAATGTAAGAATAATTTCGGTACTTTGATTCTTATATTATAAAAAATGAAGATTAGCGCTTTTACCTATGTAAGAAATGGCAAGACTTTTGGCTATCCCTTTATTGAGTCCATTAAAAGTCTGTTGCCTATCGTTGATGAATATATTGTAGTGGTAGGAGATAGCACCGACGGTACTAGAGAGGCAGTAGAAAAAATTGGCGATGATAAAATTAAAATCGTAGATACTATTTGGGATGATAATTTAAGAAAAGGTGGAAAGGTTTTTGCGCAACAGGCTAATATTGGATTGGATAGTACAAGTATTGATAGTGATTGGCTTTTTCATTTACAGGCAGATGAAGTAATTCACGAAAAAGACTTTCCAATTATTTTAAAAACGCTAGAAGAGAATCTTTATAACAAAAAGGTGGATGGTTTTTTATTGAAGTTTATTAATTTTTTCGGCGATTTTAATCATTACTGCCCCTCTCGTAGGTTTCATCAACGGGAAATTCGAATTATTAGAAATGACCGTTCCTTTAGAAGTTATAGAGATTCAATGGGCTTTAGAAAATTTAATATACCGCAAGCAATCGATGAAAAGGGTACCAAACTTTTAGTTAAGCAAATGGAAGCCACTGTATACCATTACAGTTGGTCCAAGACACCTATTACTCAAAAAGCTAAAAATATTGAATTTGGGAAAAGGTATCATGCTACTGATGATTTCATAAAAGACTTTGAAGCAGTTCATGGAGATGCATACGATTATCGGGAATATGATTATTTAAAAGTCTTTACTGGAACTCACCCTGAAGCTGTCCAGCAAGTAGTAGCGGCGCAAGATTGGGAATTTATTTATGATCCCTCGAAAAATAATATGACGACAAAAGAAAAAGTTATGAAATTTTTAGAAATGCTCACTGGTAAGCAATTTTTTATTTATAAGAATTATAAATTGTTAAAAGGGTAATTTAGTAAGACTATTAAGTTGGCGTTTAATTTTTTTAAAAATAGTAGATAAGTTTCTAAACGATATTTAATTACAAACTTAATTTTTCTAAAAGCAATCATTCTATTGTGTCATGATAAAAGTGCTGGAATTAAATTTTGAAAAAGGTTGGAGGGGAGGTGAAAGGCAGGTTATTTATTGCTTGCAGGGTTTCAGCAATGCAGGTATTTCAAGCCATCTTATTTGTAGAAAATCTTCTCCACTTGAGTTAGCTGCTTTAAATGCAGGATTTACGGTAGATTCATTTAAATCAATATTTGGAGTGATTTATTTTCTATTTACTAAGGGAAGAAATTTTAGTTACATTCACGCACAAACCTCTCATATTCTCACCTATTGTGTATTTACTAAATTTTTTCATGGAGCAAAAGTTCTTTATACCAGAAGAGTCAATTTTAAGCAAAAGGGTTATTTGACTAAATTGAAATATAGATATACTGATAAAATTATTGCTATCAGCGAAGCAATAAAAATTTCTCTTGAATCTTTCTGTGGAAGAAATGATATCGAGGTAATATCTGATATTGTTGTTATAAGTGAATCTAATGAATTGTTGATTGCTAATATGGTTTCTAAATTGCCAATCAATAGCAGGCGCATAATAGGCGCTACTTCTGCATTGACTAGTGAAAAAGATCCATTTACAATGATTGAAGCAATTAAAAAATTAGCGGAAACAAGAGATGATTTTGTTTTTTTGCATTTTGGTTCAGGTGATTTATTAGAGGCTGTTCAAAAAAAAATAGTAGCGTATAATCTCGATAAAATTTATTTCTTAATGGGTTTTGAAGAAAATATGGAAGCCTTGTTTTCTGTTTTTGAAGTTTTTGTAGTTACTTCCATAGAAGAGGGTCTTGGAAGTAGTGTCCTTGATGCCTTTATGAAACGCATCCCTGTTGTTTCGACCAATGCGGGAGGGTTAAAGAATTTGCTTGCTGATGAAAGAGGAATACTGGTTGAAGTGGGAGCAAGTAGTTCCATTGCTGTTGGAATAGATCGAATGCTTAATGATGATCCTAAACGAGAAATATATATACGCAATGGATTCAATTACGCTAATCACTATCATAGTATGGTTTACATTACGGATAAATATATAAATTTGTTAAATCATTTATAAAAGGGTTCTTATTAATACATTTAATCTTTTTCTTTTGTCTGTTCATTCATCTATTACTTTTAAATACCTATGCAGGCATCTGTAGTAATTTCATATTATAAGAATATTGCCAATTTAGAAATTCTATTGTTAGCATTGAAAAATCAGTCTTCAAAGAATACTTTTGAAGTGATTATTTCCGAAGATGATGATGCCATAGAAACAAAAAAATTTATTAGTCAACAACAAGCGCTACTTCCATTTCCTTTGATCCATCTTTCTCAATCTGACGAGGGGTTTAGAAAATGTAGGGCTCTGAATAGAGCAATTGAAGCTGCTTCAAGTGATTTTATTTTATTTTTGGATGGCGATTGCATTCCTCATCGACATTTCATCAAAGAATATTTATTGGCAAAACTACCCGGCCGAATTTTATACGGAAGGAGGGTGATGCTAAGTGATAGGATTTCTAAAGATATATTTCAACATAAAAAGTTTGCCGGATTGAGCATTTTGAATTTACTGTTGAAAGGTTGCAAGCGAGTGGAGGAGGGATTGTATATGCCATTTCTACCTCAGTTTTTAAAACAAAAAAGTAGTGGGAGATTATTAGGGTGCAATATGGGTATTCTAAAAAAGGACTTATTATCAATCAATGGTTTTGATGAAGATTATACTTTTGCAGGCGGTGGTGAAGATTCAGATATTGAATGGAGGTTGGAGGCGTTGAAAAATTTGACATTTTATTCCATGAAATTTAGAGCGATTGTATATCATCTTTATCATGTAGATAGATTTACCCCAGCAATGGAACTTAAAAATAATGTTGTACTTGCAAAGAAAATAAATCAAAATAATTTTGTTTGTATCAATGGAATCCAAAAATTGGATACTAGGCTATGAAAATACTTTACATATGCAGTGCTAGATTTGACTATTTGCAAGATCTCACTTATGGTGGGTTGGTAAAGGTTTTGGGGAAGCATAATGTTATTGATTATCCTTGGAATCCGAAATTTAATTTACCAATCAAGAATTATCCTAAAAACCTGGGATACAAATCTATTTCTTTTCGTTTTCCAGTTATGAACAATTTCAAGGAAATCGACTTGGTTATTCTGGCTTCTGCTAAAAAAGATGCGCTTGAATCTTACATAAAAATATTACCCCTAATTAAAAATAAGCCTATAATTTTTCTTGATGGCGGTGATTTGCCTGAAATTGGAGGAGATTTTTATCGTCACCATTGTAGGAGTCTTTACGAAGAAACTATTAATCAAAGACCTTTCGATATCATTCTTAAAAGAGAATATATACCTTCTCTTTATAATTCTCATTCAAATGTTTTCCCTTTTCCTTTTTCCTTTCCCTATAATATTTCTTTACCTCCTGTAGCGGAAAGTTTAAAAACATATGATGTCTCTTTTTGGGGACAACAGCATCCTCAAATTAGAACGGATGCACTCAAGCGCTTGGCTGGAAAATATGATTGTGATCAAAATGGAACAACGCTGGATCAAAATTTTAAAACCTACAAAAGAAAAGGATTGTTTTATTTGAAAGAAATTTCAAGATGCAAGATTGTTTTAAACTTTAGAGGTTTAGGTTGGGATACCATGCGCTATTGGGAAGTTCCTGCTGCAGGTAGTTTTATGATTAGTCAAGCACCTCAAATTTTGATTCCTAATAATTTTGAATCTGGCAAACACCTTGTTTGGTGTTCCGATTCCCTTGATGATTTAATTGATTTAATTGATTATTATATAGCTCGTCCTTCCGAGAGGGAGCAAATGGCTTTAAATGCTAGAGAACATTTACTTAAGTATCATCTCAATACTGCAAGGGCATCAACATTAATAGAAATTGTTCAGCGTATTTTGTGATCAACTCAACTTGTTAGGATATTCGGGTGAGGGGCATATAATGAACTTGTAGTTGCTCATATTTTTTATGGTATCTCAAGTAAGTGTTTAATAATCTTTCAGAGAGGTTTCCAAAAATTCTTATTTGAAGGGGATTTTCTGTTATTACTAAGTCTTTTTTCACCTCTAGTAAAATGTCAAAAAGAAAGTTGAGGTAACCATCCCAAAAACTCCAACTCGCTATAAGCATATTGTACCAAGAACAAGTTAATCCTTCTCCCATTGCATTAAAACTACTACTATACTGAGGGTATAATTTTTTTATTGCAGCTTCTGTCAAATTCCAAGAAGTTTCATCATGGTCTCTAAAATATTGTTTTTTTACACTCCATTTTTTTAGTTTTATGAATCGATAAGGAATAGGGCTGATTACTTTTCCCGCTAATAAATTGGTTTCAATTTCTTTATATAATTTATCTGTGAATATTTTTTTAAAAGCCTTTTCCCTGTCGGTAAAGTGGTATTCTTTTTTTAATGAAGACCAATGTAGATGATTACAGAAGTATCTTCTATAATGGCATAAGCCCCAATAGGGCAGTTGCTCAGCATTGTAATTTTTCCAAATATAATAGGCTACCGTGAGTTCCGAAAAATTTTTGTTCCAAGAAGAGATATTATCCCCCGTATCATCTCCTTCAATACCTAGATCAAATTCAGCAATTGCTTTGCCAGCATGAATAGGATGTATATAGGATACTGGGGGTATTGGAAAATCCTTGTAAAAAAATGCTGAAAATATTGTGAAAATATCTTTTTCATTCTTTTGAAACTTTTTCATTGCAACAATTTTTTCTTTATATAACTGAGTTATAAAGTTATTTTATTTATTGTTGTTTACGGTAGAAATTTTATTAGTTTATATTTTATCCACCCCATCCTTCTCTGTCTAAACTTCTATACTGGATAGCTTCGGCGAGATGCTCCGACTTCATATCAGCACTGGCACAAAGGTCTGCAATGGTTCTACTTACTTTTAGTATTCTATCATATGCACGGGCGGAAAGATTTAGTTTTTCCATCGCAATTTTTATGAGGTTTTGACTTGCGGTATTAATCACGCAAAATTCTTTTTGCATTTTACTGCTCATCTGTGCATTGGCATACACTCCTTCATAATCTTTATATCTATCTACTTGTATGTCCCTTGCTTTTATAACTCTCTCTCTTATTCGATCACTTTTTTCAAAGGTTTGGGTAGATGACAATTCACTAAAGGCTACTGGCGTTACTTCTACATGTAAGTCAATCCTGTCTAATAAAGGACCTGAAATTTTGTTTAAATATTTCTGCACTGCACCCGGCGGACAGGTACATTGTTTATCGGGGTGGTTAAAATATCCGCAGGGGCAGGGGTTCATGGAAGCAATCAGCATAAAGCTAGCGGGAAATTCTAATGCTATCTTTGCTCTTGAGATGGTTACTTTTCTTTCTTCCATTGGTTGTCGCATCACTTCTAAAACTGTTCGCTTAAACTCTGGAAGTTCATCTAGAAATAATACACCATTATGGGCCAATGAAATTTCTCCTGGTTGTGGATTACCACCACCACCCACCAGCGCTACATCAGAAATAGTATGATGCGGACTTCTATAAGGTCTTTTGGATATGAGGGTAGCATTTTCTGGCAACTTACCTGCTACGCTATGAATTTTTGTAGTTTCCAATGCTTCCTGCAATGACAAAGGGGGAAGAATGGTGGGTAAGCGTTTAGCAAGCATTGTTTTTCCTGCTCCTGGTGGGCCAATTAAAATCGCATTATGACCACCTGCTGCTGCGATCTCTAAGGCCCTTTTTATATTTTCTTGACCTTTCACATCAGAAAAGTCGATATCAAAATCACTTTGCGTATAAGCAAATTCATCTCTAGTATTGACTGTTGTGGGTACGAGCGTTGTCTCATCTTTAAAAAAATTTATTACTTCATTGAGGTGTTCAACCCCATATACCGCCAGATTGTTTACCATGGCAGCTTCTCTTGCATTTTGTTTTGGTACTATTAGTCCTTTGAAGTTTTCTTTTCTAGCTTGTATAGCGATAGGAAGCGCACCTTTAATAGATCTAACGGTGCCGTCTAGACTAAGTTCACCCATTATTACATAATCGGTTAGTTTTTCTGGATTGATGAGCTGGTCGCTAGCACCCAATGTGGCCATTGCAATTGGAAGATCAAAAGCAGTTCCACTTTTTCGAATATCTGCAGGGGCAAGGTTTACAATCAGCCTAGTGCGCGGCATGAAAAAATTATTGTCCTTAATGGCACTTTCTACTCGAAGTAAACTTTCTTTTACCGCTCCATCGGGCAGCCCTACAATGATCGCATCTGATTTCCCTTGATTATTAATATTTACTTCTACTGCAATAGTAATTGCTTCTACCCCATAAACTGCACTGCCGAAAGTTTTTACTAACATAAATGAAAGAATAAAATAGTTAAAAGAACTGATTGAAAGATAAGCAATCAATTTTCTAAAAATTCACTTATTTTATTTCTTGCATTTCCACCAATTTTTTATAAAAACCGTTTTGGGAGATTAAGGAATCATGGGTACCTCTTTCAATGATGGATCCTTGTTGTAATACAATAATTTCATCTGCATTACTGATGGTACTCAGTCGGTGGGCGATCACTAAGGACGTTCGATCTTGCATTAAGTTAACAATAGCATCTTGTACTAAACGTTCGCTCTCAGTGTCTAGTGAGGAAGTGGCTTCATCAAGAATTAATATCGGAGGGTTTTGTAATACTGCTCTGGCAATGGTAATCCGTTGACGTTCACCACCACTTAGCTTCATTCCTCGGTCGCCAATATTAGTACCATATTTATCCTCCTTGCGTTGAATAAATTGGTGTGCATTAGCAATGGTAGCAGCCTCAGTGATTTCTTCCTTGGAAGCATTGATATTACCTAAAGCAATATTGTTTGCAATAGAATCATTAAATAAAATGGCTTCCTGAGTTACTATGCTCATTTGTTGGCGAAGCGATTGAAGAGTAAAGTCTTTGATATTTATTCCATCAATTAAAATAGCTCCCTCACTTACATCATGAAAGCGGGGTATAAGATCTGCTAAGGTTGATTTTCCAGCCCCAGAGGATCCTACTAAAGCAACTGTTTTACCTTTTTCAATTACAAAACTGATATTCTTCAGAATAGTTTTTTCATCGTAACTAAAACTTACATTTTTAAATTCAATCGATTGATTAAAGCCTTTTAAAATTGTTGCATTGGCTTTTTCTTCTACCTGTATAGGGGCATTTAAAATCTCTTCAATTCTCTCAACAGCCCCCATTCCTTTTTGCATACTAGAAATGGTAGTCGATAAGTTTTTTGCTGGATTAATAATCATTGCAAACAATAAAATAAATGCCATCAAATCACCCCCTGTAAGCTGGGCCCCTTCACTAAAAACAAATCGACCTCCGATATATAGAATAGCGCAAAGTACCGTTACACCTAATACTTCTGTAATAGGGCTCGCTAAATCACGACGTAGTGTCATTTTATTTAACAATGAAAAAAGTTTCTCATTGCCTTCACTAAATTTATTGAGCATCCTTTCCTCTGCTCTAAATGCTTTAATAACTTTTATACTACTAAGCGTTTCTTCTACGTGTGATATATTTTCACCTTGTGCTACTGAGTGTGCAGTGGATTGTTTTTTTAATCGCTTGCTAATTTTACCAATAAATAAGGCGGTTATCGGCAAAAATATAAGAAGAAATAAGGAAAGCTGAGGACTTAGTACAATCATTGAAATTAAAAAAGAAATAATGATCAGCGGGTCTTTCACTAATCCCTCTAAGGCGGTAAAAATAGAACCCTGGACTTCGTTAATGTCTCCAGTCATCCGACTCATTAAGTCTCCCTTTTTTTGTTCTGTAAAAAAACCGACGGGTAATTGTAAAATTTTGGTGTATAATCTTAATCGAAAATCTGCTAAAATTTGGCTTCGAACGGGTGTTGAAATATATAGAGATAGATATACAAAAAGATTTTTAAGCAAAATTGAAAAAATCATCAAAGCGCAAATGACCCCAAGAGCATAGAGAGAACCATGGTCATTAATCAACAATTGAAAAAAGTCATTAAATCTACCTAATGATTTTGCTTTAACACCAGGAATTGAACTATCTGTCTTAAAAATGATGTTCATGAAAGGGGCTAAAGCATTGATGGAAAGCAGTGAGAATAGCGTAGCCAAGGTGGTAAAAAAAAGGTATAATACCAGTTTTTTTCTTGGAATGTGTATGTATTTAAATATTCTTAAAAAACTCAACATAGGCCCCTTCTTTCTTTATTAGTTGCAAATTTACATTGATTAGGCAATAAGCAGACAGATATTTACCATGAGCTAGTACCCAATTACCTAATGATCACTGTTGTCTTTAGCAGGCTGTTTGTATTGACTTCGTTGAATCTATTGTTTTTGAAAGGATCCTGAATCCAAGTAAACAGCTGATTATTTATACAATTTATTACAAATTGATCGGTTAAATTTTGACAGGGTGTTGTAAAATACCCTCAGTTGAATTATAATTTTTCTAGCAATTCAACTACGCCTTCTTTTTTTAATATAAAGTAACCCAAACGATCAACACTGATTCCTTCTTTCAATTGATAGTTAAAAAATAGTTGATCTCCCTTTACTAAAGTTTCAAAATAATTAAAACGAATATTTGGAAAAATTTTAAGTTCGTCGCCTATTTCATAGAGATGGGTAGATAAAATGAACAAAGAGTTTTTCATTTTAAGTAATCCTTTAATGACGGTGGTGGAGCATTTCATCGCATCTTCTACATTGGTCCCCTTAAATAGTTCATCTATTAAAATAAGCCATTTTCTTCCATCAGAAATTTTTTCTACTGTCGACTTAATACGATGCACTTCGTTGTAAAAATAACTTTCTCCTTTAAGCAAGTTGTCCGTTACATTGATATTACTAAGTAAACCATCGAAGAGACTTAATTTCATATTTTTTGCAGGAACTCCCATTCCAATATGAGCTAAAAATACAGCCGTGCCTACCGATTTAATAAGGGTGCTTTTACCAGCCATATTAGCACCAGTTAAAAATAAAAAATTACTCTGTTCGTCAAGGCTTAAGTCATACCCAGTGGGGCTATTTAATTGTAGATGGTAAAGACCTTTTGCTTGTAGAAATGGGCGATCTATTTCTACCAATGCAGGAAAATTTAAATGAAACTCTTTAACTGCCATTGCCATACCATACCAGGCATCTAGTTGAGCATAATAATTGAGCAACTCTTGCATATTTCTTTTGAATTGATATTTAAGAAAATGGCCTAAATGCAATTGTTGAGCGATAGAAAGATTCGTTGCTTTATTATTATTATTTATGATTGCGAATTCATTATGTTCGATGATAGCTTTAACAGCTGATAATACTTTTTTTATTGGTACAGGAGATTGGGGAGTTAAAAAAATATTGATTAACTGCTGCATTCCTTTTATAAAATCAAAACTATGTCCTACAGAGTATTCCACTAGTGAATAGTCTGCTCGGTTAAATAATTTATAACTATGCGCACTAATCTTGGATGGATCTTTGGGAATTAATTCAACAGAGGTTTGATAGAATTTTTCAATCATCATGATTGAACCATTGCTAATTTGATTAGGCCATAATTCCAAATTTTTTAAAATAGCTTGTAAGGTTTGTTGAACCCCTTCTATTTCTTCAATGCTTTTTAAAGGGCGCTTAAAATTTTCAAACAGCTGATCTCTACCGCCTATTGTTCGGCATAAATTGAGGTGATGAAATACCGAAAATTCACCTTCGGTGTCAATCAGGGAAAGGTCGCTTAGGGTTGTTTTATCTATTTCCATGCTGCGAGAATAATAGCAATTTTTAGCGTATCAGCTATTCAGGTTTAGTAGAATATGTCTAAATCTAAAAAGGGTTTTATTGTATTCAATTGTAGCAACTAATGTTTAAATGTCATTCTTTTTCCCTTGTTTGCCTCATTCCAAATTCCATTATCATAAACCATTGTTCCGTTTACAAAAGTCTTCTCAATCTGTGCAGGAAACTCAAAACCTTCTAATGGACTCCATCCACATTTGTATAAAAGATTTTCTTTCTTTGCAGTAGTGGTCTTTTGTAAGTTCGCTATTACAAGGTCTGCATAATAGCCTTCCCTGATGTAACCTCTATTTTCTATGTGGAAACATTCAGCTACGGAATGACTCATTTTTTGAACTATTTTTTCAAGACTAATCTTACCCAATTGATGGTAATGAAGCATTAATAACATTGAATGTTGAACGAGGGGTAATCCTGAATGTGCCTGCTCATATTCGCCCGATTTTTCTGTAAGTAAATGTGGTGCATGGTCTGTAGCAATTACGTCCAAATGGTCGTCCAACAAAGCTTTCCATAAGGCCTCTTTATTATTGGGTGATTTAATTGCAGGATTACATTTTATTTTATAACCTAGTTGATTGTAGTCATCAGCAGTAAAATGTAGGTGATGCACACATACTTCGGAGGTAATTCTTTTATCTTTTAATGGTAACATATTGCCAAATAACTGAATTTCTTTTTCAGTACTAATATGCAAAATGTGTAGTCGGGTGTTGTATTTTTTAGCGATTTGAATTGCAGTGAGTGATGATTCATAACAGGCATTGTCATCTCTGATTAATGCGTGGTCTGAAGCAGTTAGTACGCCTTTTTCTTTTTTTATCCTTTCATAATTTTCTTTAATGATTTTTTCATCTTCACAATGAGTTGCAATGAGTAACTCAGATTCCCTAAATATTTTTTCAAGTGTTCCAAAATTATCCACAAGCATATTTCCAGTGCTAGCACCCATAAAAATTTTTACACCACAAATGTTGGCTTTGTGTTGATTTACTTTTAGCACTTCTTCTGCATTGGTATTACTTACTCCCATAAAAAACGAGTAGTTAGCTAGAGAACCCTGAGCAGCTATTTGATATTTGTCTTCTAGTAATGCTGGAGTAAGTGCGTTGGGAATTGTATTCGGCATTTCCATAAAACTGGTTGTACCCCCAGCAACAGCGGCTTTACTTTCACTATAAATGGTTGCTTTATGGGTAAGGCCAGGTTCCCTAAAATGGACTTGGTCGTCAATTGCGCCAGGTAATAGATGCTTCCCATCTCCATTTATTTCTGTCACTTTGCCTTTTTCTGAAAGTTGATTTCCTATTTTCTCTATCCTTTCTCCGTTGATTAGCAAGTCCAGCTGTTCAATTTTCCCTTCATTGACTATGCTAATATTTTTAATAAGGTATTTACTCATATATTAAAATATTTATATATATTTAAGTTTCTAAAGATTCCCTCTACTAAAAAACTACGATGCAAATTATTAAAAGCTTATCCAATTTATTATTTTTTATTTTACCTACTTTTTTAGCCGCCCAATCTACTTATTTACCTCAAGGAGATAAGGCTTATCAATTATTAGACCGGTTGGAAATAATGCAGCCAGTAGGTAGGGAGATCAATTTCTCAACCATAAAGCCTTTTAATCGACACTTTATAGTTGACCGAATTGAGAAGATAGACAGTCTCTATAGGGCTTCAGGATTTTTATCTATTGGAGAAAACGGCCCCTCACTCAGTAAGGTAGATCAATATAATATGCTCCGGATTTTGATGAATAATCAAGAATGGGTAAGCGGTTCAAAAGAAAGTTTTTTGAGTGCTAAGCCTTTATTAAAGAGTCTCTATAAAACAAAGGCCAATTTATTAGAAGTCAATCAGCACAATTTTTTTCTAGCGGTTAATCCAATATTATATGGAATGCTTGGAACTGAAAAGGGAAATAAAGACCAATTGTATTTGAACACTCGCGGTCTTAATCTAAGAGGAAGGATTGCAAATAAGATTGGTTTTTTTACCAGTATTACTGATAACCAAGAGCGCGGACCTAAATTTTTTCAACAAAAAGTGTTGGATGTCCGCTCAGTTCCTGGTGGTGGATATTACCAAAATTATAAAACCAGTGGCATTGATTACTTTGATGGAAGAGGGTATATCACATTGAATGCCGCTAAGTATATTGATATACAGTTTGGTTATGATAAAAATTTTATTGGTAATGGTTATAGAAGTTTATTTCTAAGTGATAATGCCAACAGTTATTTATTTGCAAAGCTCAATACTAAAATTTGGAAATTTAATTTCCAGAATTTATTTATGGAATTAGAGTCTCAGTTTTCAAAACGAAGAGATACTTTGCTAGACAGAAAGTATGCTGCGATGCATCATTTAAGTATGAATGTAACTAAGTGGTTGAACATAGGTTTATTTGAAGGGATTATTTTTGGGAGAGTAAATCATTTTGATTTTCAATACCTTAACCCAATTATTTTTTATCGTCATGTAGAGGGATCTATAGGCAGTCCAGATAACGCCTTGGCTGGTATTGACTTTAAAGCAAATTTGGTCAACCGATTTCAGCTATACGGCCAGTTGTTACTAGATGAATTTAATTTAAAACAAGTAAAAGCCGACAATGGTAGCTGGTCGAATAAATGGGGTTTACAGTTGGGACTAAAATATATTAATATATTGGGGGTGCCATCACTTGACCTGCAGTTGGAAACTAATAGAGTTAGACCCTTTACTTATTCCCATCGTTTTGCTGTTGCTAATTATACTCACTACAATCAATTGTTAGCACATCCTTTGGGTGCAAATTTTCAAGAATACATTGCCATTCTTAATTTTCAACCAATTCCACGTTTGCTAATTCAAACAAAACTCATCTATTACTTTCAGGGTATTGATAGTTTAGGTAAAAGAAACTTCGGAAGTAATCCATTGTTACTTTATTCAACTAGAAAAGGGGACTATGGATATTTTTTAGGCATTGGAAGAAAGGTGACTAGTTTTAATAGTCTTTTACTTATTTCTTATGAATGGAAAGAAAATTTATTTATTGATTTTTCAGCACAACAAAATAATTATGCTATCAAATCTGAAAAGTATACAAATAATTCTACCTTATTCACGGTAGGCGTTCGCTTAAATTTTATAAGAAGAGCGTATTAGTAACTTGAATTTGTTGAATAATGATAATCTTATACAGGGTTTTGGTAATAATTATTATTCTATCAAATTGATTATTCAACGATCAGTGAAAAAGAAATCATTCGGGAATATATTTTGTCAAAATTGCTTGAAAATATTAATGATGGATCCCTACTATGTAAATTGCTTAGTCCCCAACTTACTTTTAACTCAGGTGACAATACGAAATAAGGGTAGTATATATGGAATCCAATGCCACCCTCAATACTGTAATCTAGTTTATTGAGTTTTATTAAACCTTCAGCATTACTTTTTCCAGCATTGGAGGCCATATCGTAATCAAACTTTACTCCAGCTATCGTATACACTTTTAAGTTATCTATTCGATCGCTGCTAAATTTTAATTGAAAAGGAAAATTTAAAGTAATGGATTGAACTTTTTTAGTAGTGATGGTATCTTCACCAACTGGTAAGTCTGGATATTTAAGGGTGTATTGAAATGCTTTCTCACTGAAAGTAAGGTTGAGTGGATAAGTCCTTAAATCAAAGTGTTCACTTAAATTTAAATTGACCAACCAAGCTAAATTAATACCGGTACTATTGATACTCTCGATAACGTTAACACTATCTTGATATAGAAACTGAGGATGGTGGGTAAAATTAAAATGGGATCTGTTCATACCTAGATTGATTCCAAAGTGGTAAGTTTTGTTATCGTGATCAGGTAAATTCATTGTAGCATAGCGCAGTTGGGCAATTCCTCTAGAAGAGCCAATCAATAATAAAAGAATACAGTAAATTATTTTTCTCCGCAATAAATGCTGCATATTCCAAAACTCAGAGGTTTACAATAAGTGTTGATGTATCCGAGGTTATCTAAGATAATCGTAAAATTTTTTCCTTCGGGAAATTTTTTAATTGATTCATCTAGATATTTATAAGCATCGCGGTTTTTTGAAAACAATTTTCCCATTCCAGGAGCCACCACGTTCATATACAATTTGTATAAAGGCTTCACCACAATTGTTTTAGGTTGGCTGAATTCTAAAACAACTAATTTCCCTCCTGGCTTCAGTACTCTTAAAATTTCTTTTAACCCCTTTTCTAAATGTTGAAAATTTCGAACGCCAAAAGCTACGGTAACTGCATCAAACGAATTATCAGCTGCATTTATTGTCTCACAATCCCCTTTTAATAATTCAATTATTTTTTCAAGGCCAAGTTTTTCAATTTTTTTTCTACCAAAATTGAGCATGCCTTCACTGATATCTATTCCTATTATTTTTTCGGGTTGTAAAATTCCTGCTGTCATAATAGCAACATCTGCCGTTCCGGTTGCCACATCTAGTATTATTTTGGGGTCTAAGTTTTTAAGTTGCCTAATGGCCTTTTTTCGCCATAAAATATCGATTCCGCCACTTAAAAAGCGGTTCAAAAAATCATATCGGTAGGCAATATGGTCAAACATGTCTGCTACCTGTTCTTTTTTTGAAAGCGTAGAATCCTGCTGAGGGACCACATTATCGTGCGCAAATTGTGTCATAGGGGCAAAGATACGTCAGAAGGGGAATGGATTACCTATCCCTTCTGACGTATATTTGCCAGATGATTATCAAATCTGCTAAATATATTATCAGTAGTCCTGATTTCGAAAAATGCCCTCTTCCGGATAAAAAGGAATATGCATTTATCGGTCGCAGTAATGTGGGTAAATCATCTCTAATTAATATGCTTACTGGCAATGATAAGCTAGCTAAAACTTCCGCAACGCCTGGAAAGACACAGCTAATTAATCATTTTGAAATCACTTCGGCTTCGGCAATCAATAGTGGTAAGGATGGGCAAAATTTTAAATGGTATTTAGTGGATTTGCCAGGGTATGGTTTCGCTAAAGTAAGTATCCGTAGCAGAAGACGCTGGGAACAAATGATTGAGGGATATTTAAGAAAAAGAGAAAATTTAGTGATGGTTTTTGTGTTAATAGATGCCCGACATACCCCACAAAAAATTGACCTTGATTTTTTAAATCAATTGGATAAATGGGAGATACCCTTTACCATGATTTTTACTAAAGCGGATAAGGAAACACAAGCGGTTGTGGCCAAAAATGTAAAACTTTTTTTAGATCGACTGAGAAAAACCTGGCAGTTTTTACCTCAACATTTTGTAAGTAGTGCTACTAAAAAATTGGGAAAAGATAAGATATTGAAGTTGATTGATGAAACGAATGAAACAAATAAGTCGTAATCACTTGTTATTAAATAGCTGTTTTCGTAAAGCAAAAGCCATCATTAAAATTTATATTCAATGATGGCTTTTGTGTAAAATAAATTTTCCTTAAAAAAATTAATTTAGCAATATCACTTTTTCCATAATATCCCCACCTCTTATTTCAGTTATTATTTCAATACCTTCTGTAACTTTTCCAAAGCAAGTATGAACGCCATCTAGATGTTGAGTACCTGTTCTATTGTGACAAATGAAGAATTGGGATCCTCCTGTATTTGGACCTCTGTGAGCCATTGACATTACCCCACGGTCATGATATTGTTTATCACCTCTTGTCTCGCATTGAATGGTATATCCTGGACCACCAGCACCTGTGCCATTAGGACAGCCACCCTGAATCATAAAATTGGGGATCACTCGGTGAAAACTTAGCCCATTATAAAAGCCCTCGTTAATAAGTTTTTTAAAATTTGCTACAGCTATAGGGGCTGCATCATCATAAAGTTCAAAATTCAAAATACCCTTATTGGTATGAATTTGACCTTTGGTAAGTACTGTTTCGCTCATGTTGTATGTTTTTTTATGCTGCAAAGATATCTAATCTTGCTTCAATACTTCATCGGTTTTTTTATCAAATTTGTCATCAACTTTTATAATAAGGGGGGGATTTTCAATCCATTCCATGAATTTTAATACTTAACAGAAAGAAAGTTAAGTTGGACTTTGTTAAAAGCTCAATTTTTAATAGATGAGTTTAGTTAACCATTTTATTGGCACAACTACTGCTAGCAAATGCTTCAGGTTTAGCCTTAAAAGCAAATCCCATTCCTAAAATATATCCCATTGCCTCTCTTAATGCTTCGTTACTTTTAAATTGAGCATTCGTATTTATATCGGCATGAACTTCCATGTCAACATCATACAGCGTGAAAAGATCACAAAGCTCGTAAGCAATTTCAATACTTTTTGCAACCTCTACCAGCATTCTTTCCTTGATGCTATATTTCAATAAGGTATTCTCATTATGAATGTACATGAATCCACCACGCCCTTCGCGCAAAAAAACAATAACTGTGGCAAACTCAGTCTCCAATCCTTTTACTTGACTGTCAGTGCCAATACATACTTTTAATTTACAGCCTGCATCTATTTCTTTTACAATTGCTTCCTCCACTGCTGTTTTAATGGGTAGTTGAATGGGATCTCCATTGAATTTTCTCCATAACATAAAAAGGGGCTTTCTTAAAATTAAGGAAAAATAAGATATACTTCTACTGGCTTTACGATTATTTAACCTTGATGGGTTCTACTAGCAAGTATTATGGCATTTTGGGATAGCCAATATTAATACTGATCAGTACTTAATAAAACCAGCGTGCAGGCTTCAAGGCAGTGAATTCCATTTTGTTGAGCAAGGTCAACTAATTCATCATTCTCTGTACCTGGATTGAAAATGATTCTTTTGGGATGAAGGGAAAGGATATAATCGTAATAGCCCTTTTGGTTTAAAGGATTTAAGTAAAGGGTAATCGTATCAATATTTTCAAATTTCTTTTTCTCAGTTTCTATTTCAATATTTCCGATGGCGCCCTTTTTTAATCCTAGCGCAATGACAGGATATTGATAGGCATTTAATTTTTGAACTGCTAGATAACTATACCTTATGGGGTTTTCAGAAGCTCCAATAACTAAAGTTTTTTTCTTTACCATAAATTTTTAATGAAGGTATTATAAAAAATGTTCACTCAATGCTGGACTAGGCACCATACATTTTTCATGTTTTCCAAACCAGCGGTATCTGTTTTTTGCAATCAATTGATAGACTCCATTTCTAATGAAGGTTGGAACAATTATAAATCCATATAGCAGCGGCCACCCAGCAGTTAAATGCTTGCAAATTTTTAGTGTAGCTGTTGATTGAGTATAAGCCTCTCCTTTTTCAATGAAAACAATTGAATGGTTTGATTGGGAAGGTAAATTAAATTGTTGAAGTATTTCCTTACCTTTTTCGGTTTGAAAGGCAACGAATTTGATCATCGATTTTTTATCTCTTTTAATAATAAAAATTACTGCACTATTGCAAAGGCTACAAATGCCATCGAATACTATAATTGGGTTGCTATTCATTTATTTTTAGTCGCAATTAATTTGGAGATAAAATCTTTTACTGATTAGATTTTAATTCCAAATTCTTTAAGAAAAAAAGGCGCTGATTGTATAATCAGCGCCTTAAATATTTATAATCAAAAACTTATACTAGCATGTTGATAGGGTTTTCCAAAAACTTTTTTAGTGTCTGTAAAAACGCTGCACCTACCGCTCCGTCTACACTTCTGTGGTCACAGCTTAGGGTAAGTTTCATTACATTGGTTACCGCAAATCCATCTCCTTTTTTTACTACTTTTTCTTTGATAGCGCCTACTGCTAAAATAGCACTGTCTGGCGGGTTGATGATGGCAGTAAATTCTTCAATATCCATCATCCCTAAATTTGAAATCGTAAACGTGTTGCCACTAAACTCGGCGGGTTGAAGTTTTTTATCTTTTGCTTTGCCATATAATTCCTTAGCATCAGCGGCAATTTGTGATAATGATTTTTGATCAGCAAAGCGTATCACTGGAACAATCAATCCTTCTGGAAGCGCAAGGGCAGATCCAATGTGAATATGGTGATTGTGTCTAATAAAATCGCCCATCCAGCTACTATTCACATCTGGGTGCAATCGGAGCGCCATTGCAGCTGATTTTATTATCATATCATTAAAGGAAATTTTAACCGGACTCACTTCATTCATGCTTGCTCTTGCTGAAATTGCATTATCCATATTGATCTCCATCGTTAGATAAAAATGGGGTGCAGTGAATTTACTTTCACCTAATCTTCTTGCAATTACTTTGCGCATTTGCGTTAAGGCGGTATCCGTATAACTTTCTTGACCATTGGCTACAAAAGCAGGCGCTGTGGCTTTAGCTATTTGCGGAGTGGAAGAACTAGCTTGCGGAGTTGAAGACGCTGAGGGTACATAACTGTCAATGTCTTTTTTAGTAATTCTACCATGATCTCCCGTTCCATTTACTTTATTAAGGTCGATACCTTTATCGGCTGCTAATTTTTTAGCAAGAGGGGAAGCTTTCACTCTTTCGTTGGATGAATCATCTGATTCAGTTTCTTTTATCGATGCATCTGTAGGATTAGATGCGGTAGTAACACTTGGTTGAGAAGTAGGTACAACGGCTGAATTTGCTCCTGATTTTTCTGCTGCAACATAAGCACTAATATCGGTTCCTTTTTTTCCTACAATTGCGATAATCTCATTAATCTTAGCAGCAGAACCAGCTTCTACACCGATATAGAGTAATGTCCCTTCCTCATATCCTACCACTTCCATAGTAGCTTTATCTGTTTCTACATCAGCTAATACATCATCGCTCTTTACAAAATCACCAACCTTTTTATTCCAAGCAACAATTTTCCCTTCGGTCATGGTATCGCTTAGTAAAGGCATTCTGATTTCACGGGTTCCTGCGGGCAATTCTACTTTAGCAGTTGCAGGACTAGCAACAGCAGTAGATTTATTTTCAGCAAGCTCTTCTTTGGTTGCTTGGGGAGTAGCGTCTTTAGCAGCGCTTAGGGCAGACTCAAATTCTTCACCGGCTTTTCCAATTACCGCTAAAACACCTTCCACTTTTACAGCCTTACCTTTTTCCACACCGATGTATAATAAAACCCCGTCATTAAAACTTTCAAGTTCCATGGTGGCTTTGTCAGTTTCCACTTCGGCCAATAAATCGCCCGATTTTACTTTGTCGCCTACCTTTTTATGCCACTCTACTATTACACCTTCCGTCATAGTATCACTCATCCGGGGCATGCGAATCACTTCTGCCATATTTTTTATTGTTTTATATTGGAAGCCGAAATTAATGCAAAAATGGGAATTATATGCGCTATAATTAGGTCAGTTTTTTAAAAAGAGAACTTAAAATGGGGCTTACTACTTAGTTTTTTAAGAAAAACACCCTAGTTAAATAGTCCAAAACTGAAAATTATTGCCTGCCTAATGGAGGGCTGCAAAACTTACCTTATTCCAATTCTAATTTCAATCTTTCTTTTAGCTCTTTTACTAAAGGATACTCTTCGATGATTTTTAGGTACTGTTGTTTTCTATTTAATATAATTTCTCCGTTACCAACCGGTTCTTCTTTTTCAATCACTGCTACTTGGTAAACCAACATTCTATTATTGAAATAATCTTGAATATGTGTTACTAAATCAGCTCTTTCCACTTCAATAAAAGCTTTATGAATTTCTCCTTGAGTAACGATTTCGATTGTATTGCTATCAATCACTTTTAACTCTGCAGCCTTGAAATTAGTAATGGCAGAATAATTATTATTAGTCCTAAGTTTTTCAATAAATAAGTTCCAGCAAGAATTAAGCTCTTCATCATTTAAGGGCTTCGCTTCTGTATCGCCTTCTTTATTTTTATTAGTAATCTTATTTCGTATACTCAGTAATGAGCCTAATGATGTTTTAGTTTCAGTATCGTTAGTAGCAGTCTTTTCAAAACTTTTATCCTTTGTGGTAATTGATTCCTGGGTAACTACTTTTTTTATTTCTTTAGGAGCTTCAATAATTAATTTTGCTTCAGCAATCGGCTTAGATTTTTGGGTTTCAGTAGTCGAAGCGATTTGATTTGAAATAGGGCTAGAAATAATAGGTAATGCTCTAAAGGATACTGTTTTCGCTCCTTCAATCAGTTTTTTTTTACTTACCACCCCTTCATTATTTACCAATTCTAATGCTTGTTGGAGATAGCTTAATTTAATGATTGTTAATTCTACATGTAAACGTTTATTGCGCGCCTGCTTGTAATTTATTTCTGCTTCATTCAAAATATTTAATGCACTCACCATAAAAGCAGGGGAAATTTTTTGTGCGATTTGTAGATATTTTTGTTTGAAATCTTCTGCCACTTCTAATAGCATCGCTACTTTTGGGTCACGACTTACCAATAAGTTTCTTAAAAATTCTGCAAAACCATTTAATACTAGATCACCTTCAAATCCTTTTCTATTAATTTCATCAAACATAAGTAGCGCACTACTTAAATCTTGTTGTTGCACAAAATCCAACAACTGAAAATAATAATCTTCATCTAAAATATTTAAATGTTCTAGGGTATTTTTATACGTAACAGCACCATTTGTAAAACTGACTATTTTATCAAGAATACTCAAAGAGTCTCTCATGCATCCTTCACTTTTTTGAGCAATTACGTGAAGGGCTGTTTTCTCTGCTGTAATCGATTCTTTTTCACAGATCTCTTGTAAATGTTCAACAGTATCATTATTGGTGATGCGTTTGAAATCGAATATCTGGCAACGACTTAAAATTGTAGGTAATATTTTATGCTTTTCAGTGGTAGCTAAAATAAAGATTGCATAAGGTGGCGGCTCCTCCAGCGTTTTTAAAAAAGCATTGAATGCAGAAGAGCTAAGCATATGAACCTCATCTACGATATATACTTTGTATTTACCAGCCTGGGGTGCAAAACGAACTTGTTCAACTAAGCTTCTAATATCATCTACTGAATTATTACTTGCTGCATCAAGTTCATGAATATTTAAAGATGTGCCTGCATCAAATGAAACACAACTGTTACAGCTATTACAAGCTTCACCATCTTTAGTCCGCGTTTCACAGTTAATAGTTTTTGCTAAAATTCTTGCACAAGTGGTTTTACCAACACCTCTTGGTCCACAAAACAAAAAAGCATGCGCAAGCTGATTATTTTTAATCGCATTTTTAAGCGTAGTAGTAATATGAGATTGTCCAACTACTGTTGAAAAAATTTGTGGTCGATATTTTCTTGCTGAAACAATGAATTTGTCCATATGGTAAAATTGCCCAAAGGCAGACTTATTTTGACTATTTATTATAGTTGCAAGTTAGTAAACCCTTCCCTCTTTTTAATAAAAAGCTATCTACATTGTAGACACCTTTTTTTGGCATAAATAACCAATTATATCATCATCGAATTGGAAATCTAGCTTTAATTAGCAATTAAAGCATCGGGTGTCGTTTAAATTCTTTCGTTTGGTCGAATAAATACCTATAAGTAGTAAGATTTCTACTTCGAAAGGTTTCACCTAGTCCTTCAGCTACATTGATCATTTTAGGGTTAAAATCGCCAATCCATTGCATTTCATATTGAGTATAGGCAACACTCGAATGTTGAATAACCTTGGCGGCCTCACCAATAATATAAGAATCAATACCCTTTCCCTGCCATTCTGGAACCACCCCAAAAACGATTCCGCTAAATTTTTTATTAGGCTTGAATTTCTTAATCCATAAAAACTTTAGTTTATGGAACAGGTCAAATTTTCCATTTAAATATTTGAACCACTGATTTAAGTCAGGAATATTTACAAACATGGCAATCGGTTCATTTTTTACATAGGCAAACCAAATGAGTCTTTCATCCATTACAGGCTTCATTTTTTTAAATAGCAGTAGTATCTGTTCTTTAGCCATTTGTTTTAATCCTCCATGACCTGCCCATGCTTTGTTGTATACAGTGGCGAAATCATTTGCAAAGGATTCTAATTGGTCTTTTTTAATGTGTTTAGAACTAAAGTCGGGATTAATATCATAAGAAGCATGGCGCTCATGAATCTTTGATTGCAGAGGTGCCTTTGGATGAAGTCCAAAACAAATCTGGTGAAAAAAAACTTTGAAACCATAGTCTTCAAATAGGTCCTTATAATAAGGAGGATTATAATTCATTCCATACAAGGGTTCATCAAAACCTGCAGTTACCAGTCCCCACCATTTATCTCTTTCTCCAAAATTAATTGGTCCATCCATTGCTTCCATTCCTTTTTGAATGAGCCAATGCTTGGCATTATCAAGTAATAAATCGGCTGCTTGCTGGTTGTTGATGGATTCAAAAAATCCAATGCCACCCACTGGAATATCGTCGCCTTTGTTTCTATATTTTTGGTTGATAAATGCGGCAATTCGGCCTATAAGTTTGCCTTCATTATCCTTCAATATCCAGCGTTCAACTTCCCCAAATCTAAAAGCCTTATTTTTTTTTGTATCAAAAACTTCATTGATATCCTTATCAAGGGGCCTGATCCATTTAGGGTCGTTCTTGTATAATTCCACTGCTACTTGCAAAAATTGTTGCGCGGTTCTAGGGTTGTTAACTGGAATTAGTTGCATATATCAAGTATAATGAAGGCAAATGTAAGTTTTTAGCAGAAGGAGAGCTTGAAAAAGCAGCAAGAATTTACTTGCAATATTTTTCATCTTGACGCTCATCTTTCAGGTGAACTCTTTTAGCAGGGGTTTAGAATTAAACTAAATTTTTAATAAAAAGTTAGTGGTTGATTTAATGGGAAGTAGGAATGAATGAAGTAGGGGCATAAAAAAAGAGAACTAAAAGTCCTCTTTTTAATTGATTCATGATAATTTATTTACTAGAACTCATTTTAGCTTCTATGCTTAGGGTAGCATGTGGAACAGCACGTAACCTTGCTTTATCGATGAGTTTGCCAGTAACTCGGCAAATGCCATAAGTTTTATTTTCAATACGCATGATTGCTTTTTCTAGGTGATCAATAAAAGTAATCTGACGACTAGCCATCTGACTTAATTGTTCCCTTTCCATACTTAGACTACCATCTTCCATAGTCATGTAACGGTTATCGCTTTCATCTCCGCCAAGTTCATCCTTACGGGTAATTAGACCATGTAAATAAGACAATTCCTTTTTAGCAGCCTCCAACTTGCGTTGGATTAACTCTCTAAATTCATTCAATTCACCATCGCTGTAACGCTGTGAAGGAGCTCCAGGATCTCTTTGGGCCTTGTCTAAAACAGACTTCGTAAATTCTGGTTGATATTTTCTAACCGTTTTGGTAGAAATTTTTGGAATTACTACTGGTTTAGCTGCAGGCACCTTAATATCTTTTGCTTTTACCTCTGGAACAGGTTTTACTGCAACTACCTTTATAATGGGTTGTTTTACTGGCACTTTTGTTTCAACTTTTTTTATTGGAGCTGGTTTAACAGCTTTTTGAGGAGTAACTTTCACCGATTGTGTGTTTTTAGTAATCGGTTTTTTTACAGGAACTGGTGCCTTTTTAGCTGGAGCAACTATTGAAGGAGCTGCTTTTGCTACTGGTTTTTTAGGGGCAACTTTAGCTGCAGGCTTTTTTGGAGCAACTTTTGCAGGAGCTTTTTTAGCAGGAGCTTTTTTTGCAATGGGCTTAGCTGCTGGCTTTTTAGCTACAGGTTTAGCGATTATTTTCTTGGGTGCAGGTTTCTTTGCAGCCACTTTTTTTGGAGCTGTTTTTTTAGCAGGCGCTGGTTTAACCGCCTTTTTAGGGGCAGATTTCACGGGTTTAGCGGTTTTTTTTGCTATAGATTTTGCTTTTGCTTTTACTGCTTTTGACGGCAGCTGCTTTTTTGTTGCCATACTAATTTGAATTTTTAAGTACGTTCACCTTCAATATAGCATCATTCACTTCGATTTCGACACCCTCGTTTAAAACGGGATAAAAGGCAAGCGAATCTGCCAGAATTTCCGCGCAAATATAATCTTTATATTGAATTAATGAAAGTTGCACCCCAGCATTTTCCAAAACAGCTACATTTATCCTGTCGGTAAGCTCAAATCCGCTGTCTTTTCTGATATTTTGGATTTTATTGATGAATTCTCTTGCATCTCCCTCTTTTTTGAGCTCTTCAGTGATCGTAATGTCAAGGGCAACTGTCAAAGACCCCTTACTAGCTAACTCATATCCCTTAATTTCATCCGTAGTGACCTCCAAATCTTCACTATTAATGATAATGGGGTCTTCTTTTGTTTGTAAATGATCAGGATTCAATAGGAAATCTCCTGCTAATACCTTGTCGATGGTGATATTATTAAATTTACTAATTTCATCAGCAGCCCATTTCATTTTTGGCCCCAGCTTTTTACCGAGGGTTTTAAAATTGGCTTTTGCTTTTTTCTGGATAAAATCATTCTCGGCACTTAAAATTTCAATTTCCTTAATGTTGGTTTCCGCCTTTATTATAGTAGACACCTTTTTTATCCTTTCAGCCATTTCAGTATCCATTGCAGGAATCAGCACTTTTTGAAGTGGCTGGCGCACCTTAATATTAACTTTCTTACGTAAGGATAGTATCAATGAGCAAGTGTCTTGTGCTAATTGCATTCTTTTTTCCAAATCTGCATCTATTGCAGCTTCATTGATGGTTGGAAAATCGGTATGATGAACGGATTCATTTGAAAAACGACCCGATACTTTATTTAGATTTAAGAAAAGCCAATCTGCAAAGAAAGGTGCAATAGGAGCCATTAATCTGGTCAAGGTTTCCAGACATTCATACAAAGTTTGGTAGGCTGAGATTTTATCCTGCTCGTATTCGCCTTTCCAAAATCTTCTGCGGCATAATCTAACATACCAATTGCTCAAATGGGTATCAACAAAATCTTCTATCGACCTACCAGCTTGTGTAGGTTCATATTCATCTAAGTTTTGCTGTACATTTTTTATTAATGAATTCAACGAAGAAAGAATCCATTGATCAATTTCAGGTCTATCTTTTATTGGGATTAATGATTCTTTAAAAGCAAATCCATCCACATTAGCATACAAAGCAAAAAATTGATAAGTATTATATAGCGTACCAAAAAATTTGCGTTGCACTTCTTTGATTCCCTCAGTATCAAATTTTAAACTATCCCATGGAGAAGCATTGGTGATAAGGTACCAGCGAGTAGCATCTGCGCCAAATGTATTAATGGTTTCAAATGGGTCAACCACGTTGCCGAGGCGTTTACTCATTTTGTTGCCATTCTTATCAAGTACAAGACCATTACTGACTACAGTTTTATAGGCAACGCTATCAAACAACAATACACCCAAAGCATGTAAGGTGTAAAACCATCCTCTAGTTTGGTCAACTCCCTCTGCAATAAAATCAGCTGGAAATGCACCATTGGCGCCCTTGCCTTTGAGTGGTGAATTAGCTGAAGCAGCATGGTATTGCCAAAAATTTTCAGTGCTTAATGGACCAAATTCGTTAGAGCTGCTATCTGGTAAACCCCATTGTGCATAAGGCATCGCACCACTATCGAACCAAACATCTACGAGGTCTGGAACCCTTTTCATTTGCAAACCTTTTGAACTGACTAATAGGATTGCATCAACAAATGGTTTATGTAAATCTAACAATGCATTATTTAAAAATGGTTGGTTGGTATCGCCACCCAATTGCTCTGCAGCTTTTTTAATTTCAGTTTTTAATTCATCAATAGAGCCGATACATTTTTCTTCGGATCCATCTTCTGTTCGCCAAATGGGTAAAGGTGTTCCCCAGTAACGGCTTCGACTCAGATTCCAGTCAACCATATTTTCGAGCCAGTTACCAAAGCGACCTGTACCAGTTGCCGCAGGTTTCCATTGAATCGTTTTATTGAGTTCTACCATCCGATCTTTTACAGCAGTGGTTTTGATAAACCATGCATCCAGCGGATAATAGATTATCGGTTTATCTGTTCTCCAGCAATGAGGATAGCTATGCTCATACTTCTCGACCTTAAAGGCTCGATTTTCTTTTTTAAGTTTTACGCTGATATCGATATTTACATCGATATATTGAGGATCATCCTGGTAGTTTTTTACAAAGCGACCACTAAATTCACCGGTGCCTTCTACAAACTTTCCCTGCTTATCTACTAATGTTAAAATCCCTAAGTTGTTTTTCTTTCCAACTTTGTAATCATCTGCACCAAAAGCTGGGGAAGTATGTACAATACCCGTTCCATCTTCGGTAGTAACAAAATCTCCTAAAATGATTTTGAAGGGAGTAGCATCCGGTGTAATTTCTTTTATTTGTTCAATCGTATTTGCATCAGAAGGGAGTAGTTGCTCGTAGTTAATTCCTTCCAATTCTTTTCCTTTATATTCAGCCAAAATTTTCCAAGGCAATACTTTATCACCTTCTTTGTATGAATCAAAGTCGCCATTTTCTGCTTCTGGTTTAAAGTACTTATTCAAAAGTGCCTTTGCAAGAATAACATGAATAGGTAAATAGGTATAAGGATTAAATGTTTTAATTAAAACGTAATCAATGTTAGGGCCAACGGTTAATCCAAGGTTAGACGGAAGTGTCCAAGGAGTAGTGGTCCAGGCCATAAAGAAAGCCTCACCGGCAACTTCCATTGCAGCAAAAATTTTTGCAACTATTGGGTTTTTGGAGTTGATATTTTCAGAAGGATTAGGCAAGCGAAACATCGCTACCACACTCGTATCCTTTACATCTTTGTAAGTACCAGGTTGGTTTAATTCATGCGAACTAAGTCCTGTACCTGCAGCGGGAGAATAGGGTTGAATACTAACACTTTCGTATAAGTAACCTTTTTTGTGTAATTGACTTAAAGTCCACCAAAGGGTTTCAACATAATTATTTTCAAAAGTTACATAGGGGTTTTTGAGATCTACCCAATAGCCCATTTTATGGGTAATATCATCCCACTTGTCTTTAAACTTTAGGACTTCTTTTCGGCAGGTAGCGTTGTATTCTTCAATGGTAATTTTTTTACCAATATCCTCTTTTGTAATACCTAATAATTTTTCTACTCCTAATTCAACGGGTAGGCCATGAGTATCCCAGCCACCTTTTCTTTTTACCTGAAAACCTTGCATGGTTTTGTAACGGCAAACCAAATCTTTTAGGGTTCTTGAAATCACATGGTGAATGCCGGGCATACCATTCGCACTTGGAGGGCCTTCGTAAAATACAAAAGGCGTTTTGCCTTCCCTTAAGGCTACACTGTTTTCAAAGACATTGTTTTTCTCCCAATGACTCAAAAGCTCATTCCCGATGGCAGGTAAATTTAATTGCTGGTATTCTTGATATTTGGCGCTCATATAATCTTGCGGTCAGTAGTATAAAATGTGTGCAAAGGTAAGCAATAGACTCGTTGGAAATACAACCCCATGCCGCTTTTAGCCTATAAATTGTTTTGGTTAAAAAAATAGCACCATTGAGGGCTTAGATGTAGCAATTGATGGAAGCCTATATTTTTTCAAGAATTCAACTCTTCCAGAATAGGAAGGGTAATAAATTTCATAACTTTTAGAAGCTTTGGGGACTGCTTTTGAAATAGGTAAATTAAAAAATATCAAAATTGTGGGCTACTCAAATGAACCTTTATCGAAGTAATAATTCACAAGGCTTAATGCCGGTATGTTTTTTAAATGCAGTGCTAAAATGAGAGATGGAGGAATAACCCAGCATGAGCGAAACTTCTGTTACACTGAGGCCTTTGTCGTACAATAAATATTTAGCATGTTCCATCCGTTGGCTCTGATAAAAATCAAATATTGTGGTACCAAATAATTCTTTAAAACCCTTTTTAAGATAACATTCGTTGATAGCAACTTTTCGGCTCAATTCCTTGATGGTAAGCGGTTCGCCGATATGCTGCAGCAAAACTTCTCTCGCCTTAGTGATCTTTTCACGGTCATCCGCGTTAGCCAAAAATTTGCAAGTAAATATTTTTTCATTATCGCCAAACATACAGTCCATACTGTAGAGTAGCAGTATTTGCGTTTGAGCATTAATGAAAATATTTTCAAGGGAATCGGAATAGCTATGATTCAATAACGCTTCAATTGCCTTTCTAATATTACCGTAAAGAGGCAAGGTTTTTGAAAATGAACTAGTATGGGTGAATGATAATACCTCGTCCGAAATATTGAGTTGTTTTTTACCTTTTACAAATTGGGTAAGGTAGGATGGTTTAAAACTAAAACTAAGTAGGTCTACACTTTCTACTTTTTCGATACATCCCTTGGAGGCATTGAATTTGCAGGAATCGCATTCTGTATGTTTTTGGCGACAATAAACATTTCCAGAAACACAAAATCTCAATTCTAAATAGTTAGCTTCTGCATTATTTTTTTCATAATGATAGATCAACATACCGGTATCTTCTACGCTCCATTGTGACTGCTTTTTGTAGCGGGTAATGGTGTAGTGGACCGATCCTGGGACCGACCTTTCAATTTCCTGCAGTACTTCCAGCTCATTATAAAGCAGTGGAGGTTGCTGGTCAATTTTTACCTGTTTTGGAGTTGAATACATGGATAAATTTCAATGCAAATATAGGCTAAAATCAAGCTGCATTTTATGGAATCTGTCAGTTTAGTGTCATTTAATCTCTCTATGAATTATTTAAAATTAGCAGGGTAATCGTTGGTTAAAAGATCGCCATTGATCAGTAGGTTTTATACAGTCAAACTGCCTCAATAATTCTCTCGCTTTAGGTGGAAAGGAGCATTTTAAAAATACACCCCAAAAGCTGTGGAAATCTTTGGGGAAACTTATCGGCTTAGAGAGTGTTTTAAGTGCCTTTTGAGGCTGCTTTTCCTTATATTTGCAACATATCAATTTTGATAATTTTAAAGCGAATTTGCCTACCAACATGAGTACAGAAAATGATGAAGTAGTTATTCCAGATATTAATGGCTACGGTGCCGATAGTATCCAGGTTTTAGAAGGTTTAGAAGCAGTAAGAAAACGTCCTGCTATGTACATTGGTGATATCGGCATTAAAGGGCTGCATCACCTGGTATATGAAGTAGTTGATAACTCAATTGATGAAGCCCTTGCAGGTCATTGTCAAAATATTATGGTTACCATCAATGAAGACAATTCAATCACCGTGAGTGATGATGGTAGAGGTATTCCAACAGGATTGCATACAAAGGAAAATAGAAGTGCCTTAGAAGTAGTAATGACGGTATTACATGCTGGCGGAAAATTTGATAAAGATTCTTATAAAGTATCTGGTGGTTTGCATGGAGTAGGGGTGAGTTGCGTGAATGCTTTGAGCAGCAAATTACATGTCACAGTAAATAGAGATGGAAAGATTTTTGAACAAGAATATGCAAAGGGGGTTCCAAAATATTCAGTACGTGAAATCGGTGAATCTGATAAACATGGAACTAGGGTTCAGTTCTGGCCCGACCTGACCATTTTTTCATCTGGGGTTTATGTCAGGGAAATTTTGGAAGGACGTTTGAGAGAGCTAGCTTTTTTAAATAGAAAAATCACCATTATTATTAATGATTTGCGAGAGGTGGATGAGGAAGGAAAAACCTACACAAAAACTTTTTATAGTGAAGGTGGTATCGTTGAGTTTGTAGAAATGCTAGATAAAAATGCGAACAGAAATGCATTATTGCCTACGGTGATTTATTGTGATGGTTATGATGCAACAAGCAACGTAACCGTGGAAGTAGCCATGATTTATAACACTGGTTACCAAGAACATTTATTTAGTTATGTAAACAATATCAATACCATTGAAGGAGGAACCCATGTAGCTGGTTTTCGCCGTTCCATAACCCGTGTATTTAAAAGTTATGGAGAAAGGGAAGGAATGTTTGAAAAAGCTAAAGTAGAGATTGAGGGGGATGATTTTAGAGAAGGGTTAAGTGCCATTATTTCTGTAAAAGTTCCAGAGCCTCAGTTTGAGGGGCAAACCAAAACTAAATTGGGAAATAATGAGGTGATGGGAGTGGTGGATAGTACGTTGAGTAGAGTGTTGAATGCGTATTTGGAAGAAAATCCAAAAGATGCTAAAACTATTATACAGAAAGTTATTTTAGCTGCACAAGCAAGAGCAGCTGCTAAAAGAGCTAGGGAAATGGTTCAACGTAAGAGTGTGCTTACTGGCGGCGGATTACCTGGTAAACTAGCCGATTGTAGTGACAAGGATCCTAATCGTTGCGAATTATATTTGGTAGAAGGAGATTCTGCTGGTGGTACCGCTAAGCAAGGTCGAGATAGAAGTTATCAAGCTATTCTTCCATTGAGAGGTAAAATTCTGAATGTAGAAAAGGCAATGGAGCATAAGATCTATGACAATGAAGAGATTCGGAATATGTTTACTGCATTAGGTGTTAAAATTGGTACTCCCGAAGATCCTAAGGCATTGGATTTGTCTAAACTACGCTATCATAAGTTGATTATCATGACCGATGCTGATGTGGATGGAAGTCATATTGCTACGCTTATTTTAACTTTTATATTCAGGTATATGAAAGAATTGGTGGAGCAAGGATATGTATACATTGCACAGCCGCCATTATACCTTGTAAAAAAAGGTAAGGATCAAGATTATGCATGGACAGATGCTGAACGTAAAGGACTGATTGCCAGATTTGGACAGGGAAAAGATGATAGCGTTACTACTCAACGTTATAAAGGTTTGGGAGAAATGAATGCTGAACAATTATGGGAGACTACGATGAATCCAGCAACCCGAACGCTTAAGCAGGTTACTATTTCAAGCGCAGCAGAGGCAGATCTAATTTTTAGTATGTTAATGGGAGATGAAGTTCCTCCAAGAAGAGAGTTTATCGAAACTCATGCTAAATATGCAAAGATTGACGTGTAATTAATAGAATATAATATTTATATAAATAGCTCCTGAATTATAGGGGCTATTTTTTTGAGTCATAATAGCGCTAAAACCTATTCTAAACCCTTTACTAGAACGTTTTGGCTTGTCTGCAGCGCCTTAGATGAGTAGCAAAATAAGCGTTTTCCTACTCCAGCTGCTTAAGGCCTTATTCCACTTCTAAATCCTGGTGCTTATCAGTTGAATTTAGCCGTTTTACCTATTTTTTTGCCAAAACCAATATTTTTAGTAGCTTGTACCCTGAAGTTTACTACTTCATACTTATTAACTAACCATAAATTCTACAAAATGTCAAAAATGTTAACAGCTTATTGCATGAAAACAAAGGAAAAAAACGTTCCAATGCAGGATGCAGTAATCACCAAAACAGCCCGTGGCGGATACATGGCACAGGGTAATGATGGAAAAGGCAATAAAATGACCACCATGCTTGCTGAAGCAACCGCTTTAGAGGCAGTTAAAAATGGCGTAGCTAAAAAAGGCTGGTAATTTTAATCACTCAATTTATTCGAGCCATTCGCTAATAGCGGATGGCTTTTTTTATATTCAATTGGCTGGATTGTCTATTGTCAATTAGTGACTTGAAAGAGTATTCTTTACAATTTGATAAAGCCAAGGTGCTTGGAATATTTGACTAGTAAATAAGTAAAAACAATTGCTCCTATTACATCAATAGAATAATGGACATGCTGAACAAGTACTAATAAACCTACTAGAAGTGAGGTAAATAACGCAAATAGCTTATCGTTCTTTTTTTGCAGACACAGGTAAAACATAAATAGGTTAGATGTGTGACCTGAAAAAAACAGGTCCTTGGTAATAAATACACTACTGCCTCCATAAGTAAGACTAGTTATAGGATCCTTTAATACGATCAGACCGTTGGGAGGATCTAGTGGTATTATAGAAATAGTGATAATTCTGGAAAGGGTGATTAGAATTAAAAAATATAGGGTCATTAAAAAAATGGCAGGTTGCTGAATGCATCTTGTAAGGATTAGCAGAGAAGTAGACCATACCAATATAAAAATGAGTATGGAAAAATCCATTGAAGGTATCTGTTGTAATAGCCAATCGTTTAATACAATTCCTTGTCTTGCTTCAATGGTAGAAAAAAACTGCGGTAATATAAAAAGAATAGCTGCAAATAGAAGCACGCCTATAATAACTTTTTTTCTAAATAAGCTATTCGCCCATGCTTCGCTCCAGCTGCTATTACTATAATATGGATTAGAAATATAATTTTCCACTTTGCGAAATTAAAGGCTCTTTTTAAAAAAAGCGTTTTTTTACTTAAATTTTTAGAGGATTAGATTTTCTTGTCAATGAAGCTTTTCATTCGATGGAGAAATTCAAAAAGAGATGTCATATCTGTAACTTCCTCTACTACTAGTATACCATTTTTTCCTACTTGTTTTAATTTAGCCTTATTGGTTTGTTTTTGCAAAAATTGCAAAATGCCATTAAAAATTTCACTTTGAAAATAGGGGGAATCTGGATTGCTTACGAAGAAACATTTTAGGGTATCGTTTTTAAGTATCATTTTTTCAAAGCCTAATTCTACAGCAATTTTACGACAACGAACGGTGATGAATAGATCCTCTACTGAGGCCGGTATTGGGCCAAATCGATCGGTCATTTCATTATGAAATTCACTCAGATTATTTTCCGTTTCACAATTATCTAATCGGCTGTATAAACTCAATCTTTCGGTGATGCTTTCAACGTAAGTGTCGGGAATTAGTATTTCTAAATCCGTATCAATACTACAGTCTTTTACGAAATCATCTTGTTGCTGAATCTCGTCTTTAAAAAGTTCTTTAAATTCAGATCTTTTCAATTCTTTGACTGCTTCATCCAAAATTTTCTGATACATTTCAAAACCAATTTCAGCAATAAATCCGCTTTGTTCACCTCCCAGCATATTGCCGGCGCCACGAATGTCTAAGTCTCGCATGGCTATCTGGAATCCACTTCCAAGATCACTATATTGCTCCAATGTGCTCAATCTTTTTCTGCTATCAGTAGGTAAGGTACTCATGGGAGGAGCTAGTAAATAGCAAAATGCTTTTTTATTACTTCTGCCTACTCTTCCACGTAATTGATGCAAATCACTTAATCCAAATTGATGGGCATTGTTTACGATGATCGTATTTACATTCGGAATATCTACACCGCTTTCTACAATATTGGTACAAACCAGCACATCGTATTTTTTATCCATAAAGTCTAAGATGGTATCCTCTAATTGATCACCATCCATTTGACCATGTGCAAAAGCAATACTAATATCAGGACAAAGTCCTTGAATTAAGCCCTTCATTTCTGCAAGGCCATTGACTCGGTTATGAATAAAAAATACTTGCCCACCTCTTTCTGTTTCGTAATAAATAATATCTCTTATAGCATCTTCATTAAATACCATTACCTCCGTTTGTATCGGCTGTCTATTGGGTGGAGGGGTATTAATAATACTTAAATCACGCGCACCCATTAAACTGAATTGGAGTGTTCTCGGTATAGGCGTTGCCGTTAGGGTCAACGAATCAACAGTAGTACGTAACTGTTTTAATTTTTCTTTAGCGGTAACTCCAAATTTCTGCTCTTCATCAATAATCATTAAGCCTAAATCTTTAAACTGTACGTCCTTACTTAATATAGCATGCGTACCAATGATGATGTCAATCTTTCCTTCTGCAACTTTTTTAAGTGTTTCTTTTTTTTCTTTTGCCGTTTTAAAACGGTTAATAAAATCTACCGTAACTGGAAAATCTTTTAGTCGCTCGCCGAAAGTCTTGTAGTGTTGGTACGCTAAAATTGTGGTAGGAACTAATACTGCAGCCTGTTTCCCATCGCAACAAGTTTTAAACGCAGCTCTTATGGCTACTTCTGTTTTACCAAATCCAACATCACCACACACCAACCGATCCATTGGAGAAGGTTTTTCCATATCTCTTTTTACATCCTCTACTGCCTTGCCTTGGTCAGGTGTATCCTCATAAATAAAAGAAGCCTCTAGTTCCGTTTGTAAATAATTATCAGGGCTATGCATAAAACCAGGCTGACTCTTTCTTTGTGCATATAATTTGATCAGATCGGTGGCAATATCTTTAACTTGTTTTTTTGTTTTCTCTTTTAATTTGTTCCAAACATCACTTCCTAGCTTATTCATCTTAGGCACACTACCTTCCTTGCCACTATATTTTCCAATTTTATGTAAGGAGGATATATTTACATATAATAGGTCGCCATCTTTATACTGAATCCTAACGGATTCCTGCATTCTGCCATTCGCTTCAATTTTCTGGAGACCACTAAATACACCTACTCCATGGTCAATATGCGTTACATAATCACCGGGTTGCAGTTCACGCAGTGTTTTTAGCGTAAGCGCTTTGTTTTTACTAAAAGCCTGCTTGACTTTGTATTTATGATACCGTTGAAAAATTTCATGATCTGTATAGCAAACCAATTTTAAGTCTTCATCAATGAAACCCTCGTGAATAGAAGTGGGGATAGGGGTAACAGGAATTTCAGCTTGTAAATCAGTAAAAATGATATGTAGTCTTTCAAGCTGTTTTGGATTGTCAGCAAAAAGAAAAATATTGTAATGGTTGCTTTCAAATTCTTTTAGATTTTTTATTAGCAGATCGAATTGTCTGTTGAAAGCGGGTTGTGATTGAATGGAGTATTTTAATACAACCGATTGCTCTTTTGGAAAGAGAGGAGCAAAATAACTTTTCGCTCCAAATTCAATCACGTGCCGTTGTAAAATTTGTGTCTCAATCAATTCCGAATTGCTAAAGTCATATTCACTCACTTCTGCTTTTTCATTTATTTCGTGGTCGTCTTCATTGGGCAACTTTCGATGATCAATATTCGTATCTACGACAGCTAAATATAGTTCCAGATCTTCTTGTTGCTGTTCAATTTTTTCTTTAATGAATTGCCAGTCTGCTGTCCATATGACTGTGTTTTCAGGTAAAAACTCGAGTAGCGAAACCTTATTTTCAGCATCACCTCCAAAGGCTTTGGGAAGAGATTCTACATTGGGAATAATATTTACTTGTAGCAGCTTACGTTCACTCAATTGTGATTCTGGATCAAATATCCGAATGCTATCCACCTCATTGCCGAACAATTCAATTCGATAAGGCTTTTCATTCCCAAAAGAATAAATATCGAGTATGCCTCCCCGTATGGCAAACTGTCCAGGTTCATAAACAAAATCAGTTCTTTCAAAGCCGTAATCTACAAATTTGGATAGTATGCTATTTACATCCAGTGACTCACTCTGCTTGATTGAAATAATATTTTGGATTAATGTATTGGGTAATACTACCTTTTCAAATAAGGCTTCTGGGTAGGTTATTAATACTTTTTTGTTACTGCCACCAGCAATTTTTGTTAATGCCTCTGTTCTAAGCATAACATGGCTACTATTGAGTAGTCGATAATTTTTCTTGTTTTTAAATGAAGACGGAAAATAAAAAATATCTAAGGCCTGGGTAAGATTCTCAAATGTATTGTGAAAATAGGCGGCTTCTTCAGCGTCTCTTAAAATAATGAGGTGATTGAGTTGACTAGTGGCTGAATGGTTAAAAACGGAGGAAAGAACGAATTCAGTGGCACTGCCCCGAAGTCCAGATAGATGAATTTGCTGCATTTTAGACAAAGTGATCCTGTCCGCAATTTGAAAACAGCGGGGGTCTTTTGCATATTCTTTCAACAACAACTCCAAATTCATCCTTTGGCAAAGATAAGTATACATGGATGAAAATGAAAAGTATGATTGCTTTCATTAGGATGTATTGACATATAAATTTTTCGAATCACCCCTTGCAGATAGGCTAATATATTCTCTATGATAAAAATGACTACCTAATTGGGGTCCTCCTAAATTTGAAACAGTATTTTTTTTCTAAAAATTGATGGTACCTATTACATAATCAGTAAATTGGTGTTTCAAATTGTTTATATGGCAGTTCAACCATGGCGGACAGGAAAGGTTATTAAGATTGAAAATGAAACTACTGATACAAGAAGATTCTGGTTTCAGGTTCCAGAATTGGAATCTTTTGACTTTAAACCTGGGCAGTTTGTTACGCTCGATCTTCCCATTCATGAAAAACCTAACAAACGTTGGCGGAGTTATTCAATTGCTTCTTGTCCAGATGGAACAAATGTGTTTGAACTGGTCATTGTTTTGGATAAAAACGGAGCAGGAACACCGTATCTTTTTAATGAAGTAATTGTGGGTTCGGAAATAACATTGCGTGGGCCACAGGGAGTATTTACGCTCAATGAGCCAATCGATGAAGATTTGGTTTTGATTTGCACAGGCACAGGGATTGCTCCATTTAGAAGTATGATTCAACATATTAAAAACAATCAGATCTCGCATAAAAATATTTATCTTGTTTTTGGTTGCCGAACACAAAGTAGCCTGTTGTATTTTGAAGAAATGAAAGCCCTTCAAAATGAAATCGCCGATTTTCATTATGTGCCTACTTTATCTAGAGAAAAATGGGATGGCAATACTGGATATGTTCATTCGGCGTACGAATTATTATGTATTGATAAGCAACCGGCTAAATTTTTTCTTTGCGGATGGAAGGGTATGATTGACGAAGCTAGAAAGCGAATCGTTGAAATGGGGTATGATAAAAAAGTAATCCACTTTGAAATTTATGGCTAAACTGTAAATTAAGGCAGTTAAAAGATTTTTTTGTGACTGAGGCGATGTTCAAACTCAGCAATAAATATAATCGTTGTTGATTTTTTGAGTGAATTTGTATGATTGTTTTTGCTAACTTGTGTATCTAATGAATCATTAATTTAATTTGATTTTTTATGGGTGCTTCCTCTATGATTGTCTTGATTATTGCTGCGTTAACATTTTCGTCTATTGCTATAGTCGTCTCCAAATTTGTTACTAAAGCGACTACTAATCCTCAAAAAGGCCAGCCCTATGAGTGTGGTATTCCTACTACGGGTAAAACCTGGGCGCAGCTTAATGTGGGATATTATTTATTTGCTTTGATATTTTTAATTTTTGATGTAGAGCTAGTTTTTTTATTTCCATGGGCCGTTGTGGTAAAAAAAGTGGGTTGGATGGCTTTAGTTGAAATCGTAATTTTCTTTTTTATTCTATTCATGGGTTTTTTATATGCTCATAAAAAAGGAGCATTGAAGTGGGTGTAGGTCTACTTTTTTTATAAGGCTTGCATAATCGAGGTTTTGATATTTAAATAATGTTTTTGAAATATTTTTAAAAGGAAATATAATCATCGATAATAAAAATAATGGAAATCACTTCTAATCATTCAATTGATAAATCGGTTTCTCCTGCCGTGGAAAATTCTTTTCCTGGTCAAATTCATGAGACACCAGGCGGTGGAATTGTATTGAGTAAACTCGATGACATAATCAATTGGGCAAGATCTAACTCATTGTGGCCACTTACATTTGCTACTAGCTGCTGTGGAATTGAAATGATGTCTGTGGCTGCGGCTAAATATGATTTTTCCCGTTTTGGATTTGAAGTAGCAAGGGCCTCGCCACGTCAGGCGGATGTAATCATCATTGCAGGTACCATTGTAAATAAAATGGCCCCCGTTTTAAAAAGATTATATGATCAAATGGCTGATCCTAAGTATGTAATTGCAATGGGAGCCTGCGCTATTAGTGGCGGTCCATTTTTTTACAATACCTATTCAGTTGTAAAAGGAGCGGATCATGTGATACCTGTAGATGTGTATGTAGCTGGTTGTCCGCCCCGACCTGAAGCACTTTTACATGCATTGATAAGTTTGCAAGAGAAAATTAAAAGTGGACAGACTAGAGAACAGATTCAAGTACCTAAGCCAGCAGCTGGAGGGGATATATTACACCAGCTTTAATTGATTTTATTTTATGACCATTGAAGCACTAAAGGAAAAAATTACTGCGCTATTACCATCGGTCCTTTTCGAGGAAGGAGGCCAGTGGCCTACAATTCTGGTTGAGCCTGCTGATTGGCATAAAGTGGCAGTTTTACTTCGCCAAGACGATTCCTTGAGTTTTGATTTTCTTTTTTGCCTTACCTGTATTGATTGGAAGACACATCTTACCATGGTTTATCATTTAGATGCTACTAGCTATCGACATAATTTAGTGGTGAAAGTAAAGTTAGAAAAAGTGAATCCTGCAATTGAAACTGTCAGTGATATTTGGCAGACGGCTAATTTTCATGAGCGGGAAGTGTATGAAATGTTTGGTGTAAATTTTTTAAATCATCCCGATTTGCGATTACTGATTTTGCCAGATGGTTGGGAAGGTAAGAACCCATTGTTAAAAGATTTTGAAGATCCAATCAACATGATCAAATTGTAGTTGATTTATAAATCGAAACAAAGAAATTCGATTGATTAAAATAATATTTTATAACAAAATGTTCTCGTTGTTATTAAGTAAAAAATATGGTTGAAGAAATTGGTAGTACAGCCGCCGGAGATATTATAATTAATGTGGGTCCACAGCATCCTGCTACCCATGGTGTATTGCATTTGGTAATTACCATCAATGGTGAAACCATTCAAAAAGTAGAACCACATCTTGGTTATATCCATCGCTCTATAGAAAAAATGTGTGAGAGCTTAACTTACCGCCAGTTTATTTATGTAACGAGTAGAATGGATTATTTGTCTTCACATATTAATAACCATGCTTGTGCGCTTTGTGTAGAAAAGGGTTTGCAAATTGAAGTCCCCTCAAGAGCTCAGGTAATTAGAGTTTTGATGGATGAGTTAACAAGAATTGCCTCTCATGAACTATGGTGGGGAGCTATGGCAATGGATTTGGGGGCTTTCACACCTTTTTTCCATGCCTTTAGGGAAAGAGAAGCTATCAATGATATAATGGAAGAAACTTGCGGAGCAAGGCTTACCATGAATTATATGGTGCCTGGTGGAGTAATGCAAGATATTCATCCAAATTTCCAAAGAAGGGTAAAGGAATTTATTGCTTTATTTAAGTCTAAGGTGAATGAATATAATGAACTAGTTACAGGCAATATTATTTTTCAAAATAGAATGAAGGGAGTTGGAAATTTGTCGGCTGCTGATGCTATTTCATTTGGTTGCACTGGCCCAACCGCAAGGGGAAGCGGAGTGTCTTGTGACATCAGAAAATTGTATCCCTATGAAATATATGAAACGCTAAATTTTGAAGAAATATTGGAAACCGGAGGTGATTCATTTGCTAGGTATATGGTAAGGGTTCGAGAGATGAGTCAGTCAATCAGTATTATTGAACAACTCATTGATAATATTCCTGAAGGTGATTTTCAAGCCAAAACAAAAGCAGTACTAAAATTGCCGAAGGGTGAGTTTTATCAACGTGTGGAAACAGCGAGAGGAGAGTTTGGGGTTTATATGGTGAGTGAGGGTGGAACTACTCCGTATAGAATAAAATATCGTTCTCCTGGATTTTCAAATCTTTCCGCACTTGATCACATGGCTAGAGGCAGTAAATTAGGTGATCTAGTGGCAATGATGGGAACATTGGATTTGGTGATTCCAGATATTGATCGGTAACCAATAATAATTTTCATTCAAGCTCAGTGATTAGGTAAATGAAATTTTTAGGTTTTGTATAAATTGTAAAAAAGAAAATGATTGCACTATAAAATGTGGAGCTTCTCTAAAATATCGAAACTAATAGATAGTTGGTTAAGTGTACACTTTTCATCTACCTGGACAATGGTCATCGAAATGGTGATAGCCGGTATCGCAGTGATAACGCTATTTGCATTGTTAGGGCTAGTATTAGTACTCATGGAAAGAAGAGTGGCGGCGTGGATTCAAATTCGTTTAGGACCCAATAGGGTGGGACCAGGCGGCATGTTGCAATCGCTCGCTGATACACTGAAATTATTAGTAAAAGAAGGAATGACTCCTGATGGAGCAGATAAATTTTTATTTAATCTGGCTCCTTTTATTGCGATGATAGTGGCTATGTTGTTAATGGCGCCGATCGCTTTTGCTAGTGATTTTCAATTGTGGAATCTTAATATTGGTGTATTATATGTAACTGCTATCTCTTCATTAATGGTGATCAGTATTTTGATGGCGGGCTGGGCTAGTAACAATAAATACTCCTTGATGGGTGCAATGAGAAGTGGCGCCCAAATAGTTAGTTATGAATTGTCAGCTGGCTTATCTATTATGTCAATCGTGGTGTTGTCAGGTAGTTTAAATCTAAATGAAATTATTCTATCACAGGCAGATGGCTGGTGGATATTTAAAGGACATATTCCTGTTGTGATTGCTTTCATTATTTTTATTATCGCTGTAACCGCTGAAACTAATCGGGCTCCTTTTGATTTGGCAGAAGCTGAATCAGAACTTACTGCAGGTTTTCATACAGAGTATTCAGGGATGAAGTTCGCATTGTTTTTTCTGGCAGAATATATCAATGTGTTTATTGTGTGTGCTATCGGTGCTACATTGTTTCTCGGAGGTTGGATGCCCTTGCATATCGGCCACTGGCAAGCTTTTAATCATGTGATGGATTTTATTCCTTCTAGCATCTGGTTCTTTGGCAAAACATTTTTTCTTATATTTTTGATTATGTGGTTTAGGTGGACTTTCCCCCGATTACGTATTGATCAGTTATTGGATTTAGAATGGAAATATTTATTACCTATCAGCATATTTAATATTTTATTAATAACACTGATGGCTATTTTGGGTTGGCATTTTTAGAAAACCTGAAAATGCAAAAGCATAGTAAAGTACTAAGATAAAAATTGAAATTAATTTATGTTTATTTTAAAATATATAAAGGAAGTTTTTAGCGGCCTACAATCATTGGCTGTTGGGCTTCGCCGTACTTTATACTATTTCTCTCACCACAAAGAAATTATTACTCAGCAATATCCTGATAATAGGGATACCTTGGTTTTCCCTGATCGGTTTAAAGGAGAAGTAGTGATGGTGCACGATGATAATAATGAGCATGCTTGCACAGGTTGTACAGCTTGTGAATTAGCCTGCCCAAATGCAACGATTAAAATCATTACCAAATTTGACATTACCCCTGAGGGAAAAAAGAAAAAGGCGATAGATAAATTTGTTTATCACTTAGAACTTTGTACGATGTGTAATCTATGTGTGGTAGCCTGCCCAACAGATGCAATCAAGATGGCACAAACATTTGAACATAGTGTATTTAATCGTGCAGAACTTACCAAGGTTTTAAATAAGCCGGATTCGAAAATCAGGGAGGGAGTGGAATAATTTTTTGAATAGAAAAGGGCAGAGTAATTGTAAATTTTTAAAAAAGAATTTTATATAACAATAATTCAATGAGCGGATCAACTATTATTTTTTACCTGCTGTCAATACTTACCTTGGTGAGCGGTATTCTTTCGGTTACCACCCGACAAATATTTAGGGCAGCCATTTTTTTATTGTTTTCCCTAATTGGTATTGCTGGAATATACTTCTGGATGCAATATGAATTTATAGCAGCCGTTCAAATTGTAGTGTATGTAGGTGGGATTACAGTGTTGATTATTTTCTCCATATTTTTAACCCAGCAGGCAGGCGAGTTATTGCCTCAGCAAAATAAGAAGAGAGTTTTATTCGCTTTATTGGCTGCTTTTTGTGGTTTTGCTTTGACATTGTTGCAGATTATTCAGCACTCCTTTAATAAAACTTCTGAGACTCCTATTTTACCTACTATGGAAAATATTGGCAATCAAATGCTAGGGGTAGAAGAGAATGGATTTTCCTTGCCTTTTGAAGTAGTTAGTATTTTACTATTAGCTGCTATGATTGGTTGTATTGTAATTGCTTTACGTTCTAAACCGACTACTGTATGATGGAGCCAGGATTATATCATGTTTTATTTATTAGTACTGCCCTTTTTTTTATAGGGGTATTCGGTTTTCTTACTCGCCGAAATTTAATTACCATGTTAATGAGTATTGAGTTAGTACTAAACAGTGTTAATATAAATTTCATTGCATTTAATAAATATGTATGGCCAAATAAATTAGATGGTTTATTTTTTTCAATTTTTGTTATTGCCATTGCAGCAGCAGAAGCAGCAGTTGCTATTGCAATCATCATTAATTTATACAGAAGCCATCAATCCATTGATGTTGAAAATGCTGAAGATTTAAAATTTTAAAAGTTCTCCTTTTTGTTAAATTAAAAGAGAAAGACCATTTATTATATTATGAATGAATTTTTACAAATACAATTGTTGGGGATTTTTTCTTTAGGAATGGATCTTGGATGGGCGTTAGTAATGATTCCTTTACTACCCTTACTAGGCTTTCTTTTGCTTGGTTTGTTTGGGAAAAAATTCCTGAAACAATCTGCAGGCATTTTTGCAACCTTACTATTAGCCGCTTCGGCCTTTTTGTCGTTACATACCGCCTACGGATATTTTTTCAAGTATGGTAAATTAGAAGGAGTATATCAAAAAATTATTCCTATTCAGTTTACTTGGCTTCAGTTTTCTCCAGGCGTATCGATTGATTTAGGAATTCTTCTTGATCCTATTTCGGTGATGATGTTGGTAGTAGTTACCTTCATTTCTTTGATGGTTCATATGTATAGTTTAGCCTACATGAAAGGAGAAGAAAGATTTCCTACCTATTATTCTTTTCTAGGCTTATTTACTTTTTCTATGCTTGGATTGGTGATGTCTTCCAATATTTTTCAACTCTATATTTTTTGGGAATTGGTGGGGGTATCGTCTTTTCTTTTAATCGGCTATTATTATGATCGACCAAGTGCTGTGGCTGCATGTAAAAAAGCGTTTATTATTACCCGTTTTGCTGATCTAGGATTTTTAATTGGCATTTTGATATTATCCTTTTATGGTGGAACATTGGATTTTAATACCCTGATTGAAAAATTAACTAGTACTGAGTCAACAGAATTTAAAACCATTGCTTCAGCTTCTTTTATGGGTATTTCTGCGCTCACTTGGGCACTCGTATTAGTGTTCATAGGAGGAGCAGGAAAAAGCGCTTTATTCCCCTTGCACGTATGGCTGCCCGATGCGATGGAAGGTCCTTCACCAGTGTCAGCGTTGATTCATGCGGCGACGATGGTAGTGGCTGGAGTATTTTTAGTAGCCAGATTATTCCCTGTTTTCAGCATGTCGGAGGTAGCATTAACAGTGGTAAGCATTATTGGAATTATATCTGCTTTATTCGCTGCTCTTATTGCCTGCACCCAAACGGATATCAAAAGAGTATTAGCTTATTCAACTATGTCGCAGATAGGTTTTATGATGTTTTCTTTAGGAGTATCTGGTCAAGGTGGGGAAAGTGGACTAGGTTTTACTGCAGCAATGTTTCATTTGTTTACTCATGCTCTTTTTAAAGCATTATTATTTTTAGGCGCAGGTTCAGTTATTCATTTTATTCATAGTAATGAAATGAAAGACATGGGAGGCTTAAGAAAGTATCTACCGATTACGCATATTACTTTTTTAATTGCTTGTCTCGCCATTTCTGGTGTGCCACCTTTTGCCGGGTTCTTCAGTAAGGAGGAAATATTGTTAGCTGCCTATCATCACAATGCAACTATTTATTGGATTGCATTGGCTACTTCTGGATTGACTTCCTTTTATATGTTTCGTTTATATTTTTCTATATTTTGGAACAAAGAACATATCGCTCATGGAGAAGCGCATGGCGAAGGTGGGTTGGTAATGATGCTGCCGCTGATAGTATTATCAGTAGGAGCTGCTGTAGCAGGTTTTATTCCATTTGGTGAGTATGTGAGTGCTGATGGAAAGGTATTAGAGTCTGTATTTCATTTACAATTTTCTATTGCTCCTGTAGCGTTGGGCTTGGTGGGAATTTTTACTGCAATGTGGATGTATAAAAAACAAAACAATCGGCCTGATTCTATCGCTCATTCAATGAATAGCTTTTACAAACTTGCCTATCACAAATTTTATGTGGATGAATTGTATTTATTTGTGACTAAGAAAATATTGTTTAATTTAATTGGAAGACCAGCCGCTTGGTTTGATAAAAATGTGGTGAATGGATTAGTTAACGGGACAGGAAATTTTACACTTTTTATTTCTGAAAAAGCAAAAGGATTTCAGTCGGGGAAAGTTCAGCAATATGCGATTTACTTTTTAGCCGGAGTGATTGGGCTTGCAGTCTTGTTTATTTACATTTGGAAATAAACAATTGCTAGAACTTAATTTTTTAATGGATACAATTTGAGTGCTAGAATAAAATTAGTTTAACCAGTTTATTTATAAACGATTACATGAATTTAACTTTATTAATACTACTTCCCTTGCTTACTGCAGTAGTAATTCTGTTGATGCGCAGTGGTGTGCAGGTGAAATGGAGTGCTTTAATTGGTGCGTCAGCACAATTTATTTTAGCCTTAATTTTATTTTTTGCATTTCGGAAAGAGAGGGCATTGGGTAATGAGGCTCAAATGCTTTTTGAACTTCAATATAAATGGTTTCCTTCTTGGCATATCAGTTTTCATTTAGGGGTGGATGGAATTTCAGTTGCCATGATATTGTTAACTGCATTTGTAGTAATAGCAGGGGTGTTAGTTTCTTGGAATGTAGAAAAAATGACTAAGGAATTTTATTTATTGCTTATCCTTTTGAGTTTAGGTGCTTATGGATTTTTTATCTCTCTAGATCTGTTTATTCTTTTTTTCTTTCTTGAGATTGCAGTAATTCCAAAGTACTTGTTAATAGGAATATGGGGAAGTGGAAAAAAAGAGTATGCCGCCAATAAGCTTGCGCTGATGTTAATGGGAGGGTCAGCATTGGTGTTAGTTGGTTTGTTAGGACTTTATTTCGGTGGCAGTGAAAATACCTTTGACTTGCTGTTACTTTCAAAAATCCAGATTCCTGTAATTGTTCAGAAAATTTGTTTTCCATTATTATTTGTTGGGTTTGGAGTATTTACTGCATTGTTTCCATTCCATACCTGGGTGCCTGATGGACACTCATCTGCTCCAACAGCAGGATCGATGTTTTTGGCAGGGATCTCTATGAAACTCGGTGGCTATGGCTGTTTGAGGGTAGCTACCTATTTAATGCCTGAAGGAGCAAAGGAATATGCCAACCTAATTATTGTTCTTTCGGCGATTGCAATTTTATATGGAGCCTTTGCTACGATGATGCAGAAGGACTTGAAATATATCAATGCGTATTCTTCAGTTAGCCATTGTGGCTTTGTATTGTTAGGCGTTGGTATGTTAACTAAAACAGCTATCGCTGGCGCCGTTATGCAAATGGTTTCTCATGGATTAATGACTGCTCTTTTCTTTGCCGTAATCGGAATGATTTATGAACGTACACATACTAGGGAGGTGAATGAAATGGGTGGATTGATAAAGGTGATGCCATTTATAACCACTGTTTTATTTATTGTTGGGCTTTGTTCCTTAGGTCTACCTGGATTGAGTGGTTTTGTAGCAGAGATGACCGTCTTTATGGGTTCATGGCAAAATCCTGATCCTTTCCATCGTGTTGCAACTATTGCAGCTTGTATGTCAATCGTAGTAACTGCGGTGTATATTTTGAGGGCAATAGGTCAAACAGCAATGGGTCCAATGAATGAGCGTTATCTTTCATTGCAAGATGCTAGATGGAATGAAAAACTGGCTGCAATAATTTTAATTGTAGGAATTATAGCCATTGGTATTGCTCCATTTTGGCTGAATGATTTAGTAACACCAGCTGCAGATATAATTATGCAAAAAATTGCTGGTAAATAATTATAATAATGGAGTTTACCGAATTGAGAATAACAGGATTTTATGGTATTTCAAATTCCTAATCTGAAAATGTATGCTGAACGACTTTTTACTTTTAATGAAAGCTGAGTTAGCGCTTGCTTTCATTTTGTTCTTAGTGCTAATTTTAAAAGTTGGCAAAGAGATTACAAATGAACGTTTGTTGGCTCTTATTCAGCTATTATTATTGGGTAATTTTATTTTTGGTTTTTTCTTCATTGAGAGCGGTAGCTTGTTTGGTGGAATGTTTACCACGAATGGACTGATAGCCTTTCAAAAAAGTATAATTAGTTTAGGAATATATCTGATCTCTTTATTATTTTCAGATTGGCTCAAAAAGAGTGAACTCTTACCTGAATTTTTTATTTTGCTTTTATCCGCAGTACTGGGTATGTTCTTTTTGATTTCTAGTGGAAACTTACTCATGTTTTATTTATCAGTAGAATTGGCTACTATTCCAGTAGCTGCGATGGCAAATTTTGATTTAGATAAAAAAATATCTTCTGAGGCTTCGATGAAAATGATTTTATCCTCTGCTTTATCTTCTGGTGTTTTATTGTTTGGCATTTCATTGATTTATGGAGCCACTGGTACGATCAGTTTTGATCAAATCCCAGCCTTATTGGATGGAAACGGTCTTCAAATACTTGCCTTTGTTTTCTTGTTTACTGCTTTTGCATTTAAACTTTCTATCGTTCCTTTTCATTTATGGACGGCAGATGTTTATGAGGGATCGCCTATTGCGGTTACCTCTTTTTTATCAGTAATTTCAAAAGGGGCAATCACTTTTATTTTACTCACTACTTTATATAAAGTATTTGCACCGATGCATGACCTATGGTACAATATGGTGATGTTATTATCTGTGATTACAATGGTGGTAGGTAATTTATTTGCTTTGAGGCAGCAAAATATTAAACGATTCCTTGCCTTTTCTTCTATCGCTCAGGTGGGTTTTATATTGTTGGGTATAAGTAGCCATTCAATGGAGGGAACTTCTTCTGTTGTTTATTTTGTATTGATTTATGTATTTTCAAATTTGGCTGCTTTTGGTGTGGCAGGTGCTATATCTCAGGCTGCAGGCAAAGAACGAATAGAAGATTACAAAGGTTTATATCAGACCAATCCATTGATTAGTTGGGTGCTCGCTTTGTCATTATTCTCCTTGGCGGGTATTCCACCTACGGCTGGTTTTTTTGGCAAATTATTTTTAATTACTGCCGGTGCTTCTAAAGGAAATTATTTTTTTATTACGGTAGCAGCACTCAATATGATTATTTCTCTCTATTATTATCTTCGAATAGTTAGCGCAGTATTTATGGATACTAATCATCAACCAATTCCAAAAATTAACCTGGATCATTCTACTAAATTGGGAATGATCATCTGCGGAGCAGGAATTATTCTGATAGGTTTACTTAGTTGGGTGTATGATTATATTACTGCACTTTCATTTTAACAAACGTATATGGCAATCAATAAAAATCACGAATTTGAAGAATTGGACGGAGTGAAATGTGCTATCGTAGAAAAAAATGCATCTACTGAAAGAGTTGATTTTTTAAAGAAATTACTCGAGTATAATAAATTTAAGGTAGTAGTAATTCCTTCACCTCCTCCGAAAGCGGCACCTGCAGTTGCAACTAGTGAAGAAGAGGGAGGTCAGCCGATAGAATCAACAACCATTCCAGTTGAAACTTTCACTGTAGGAGTAACAGACTATACATTCAATTCTGTGAATGCTATTTTTGGGAGATTGTTGCATACACCAGATGGCCATGTAGTAACACTTGCTTATTGGCAACAAAAAGAATTAGTAAGTCATGACGAAATACCTTATTTCGAAATTGATCGTGGCTAGTCTAACTAATCTTATCTAGTACCAGTTTCTTTACCTCGGATAAGGAAATTCTTTCCTGTGTCATGGAATCTCTGTAGCGAATGGTCACCGTATTATCTTCTTTCGTTTGGTGGTCGATGGTAACGCAAAAAGGTGTTCCAATAGCATCCATACGACGATAACGTTTGCCAATAGCATCTTTCTCTTCGTAAAAACACATAAAACTTCCTTTACAATCATCCATTAATTCTCTTGCTATTTCAGGTAGTCCATCTTTTTTAAGTAAAGGTAAAATGGCTAGTTTAGTAGGAGCTATTTTTGCTGGTATTCTCAATACAACTCGGCTATCTTCTGTACCATCTTCTTTTATCCATTTTTCGTTGGCATAAGCAAGGCTAATGATTGTTAAAAATAACCGGTCTAATCCCACTGAGGTTTCTACTACATACGGAATATAATTCCCATAAGGTTTTCCTTCCTGGTTAAGGTCATTATCAAAATATTGAATCTTCTTTTTACTATAGGTTTGATGTTGAGTTAAATCAAAATCTGTACGACTATGTATTCCTTCTAATTCCTTCCATCCAAAAGGGAATTCAAATTCAATATCTAGTGCAGCATCTGCGTAGTGAGCTAATTTGATATGATCGTGGAAACGTAATTTTTCAGTAGGTATACCGAGGCTTTCATGCCATTTTTTTCTTTCAGTCTTCCAGAAATTATACCATTCCATTTGGGTTCCAGGTCGAACAAAAAATTGCATTTCCATTTGTTCAAATTCGCGCATTCTGAAAATAAATTGTCGAGCTACGATTTCATTTCTAAATGCTTTTCCTGTTTGGGCAATGCCAAATGGGATTTTCATCCGACCTGTTTTTTGTACGTTTAAAAAGTTGACAAAAATTCCTTGAGCAGTTTCAGGTCTTAAATAAATAGTATCACTTTCTCCCGCTACACTACCAATCTGCGTATTAAACATTAAGTTAAACTCGCGAATTTCAGTCCAGTTGCAAGTTTTACTAATGCCACATTTAATTTTATTGTCTTCTATTAATTTTTTTAGCCCTGCATAATCGCTTGCTGCAATCAGGGCGTCCATGGTAGTCAGTATTTCATCGGCAAGTTTTTCATTGCCAGCTATTTTTTGCTCTTCAGCAAATCCTTCAATGAGGTGGTCTACTCGATATCTTTTGTTGCTATCTTTATTATCGATCATCGGGTCGCTGAAATTATCAACGTGTCCACTTGCCTTCCAGGTGGTAGGATGCATAAAGATCGCAGCATCGATGCCAACAATATTATCATGGAGCTGTGTCATGCTTTTCCACCAATAGTCGCGGATATTCTTTTTTAATTGCGCACCCATTTGACCATAGTCATATACAGCGGCTAAGCCATCATATATCTCTGAGGATTGGAAAATATATCCATACTCTTTACAATGCGAAATCAGTTCCGGGAAATTATTTGCTTCATTTGCCATAATGCTTACAAAGTTAAGGTAGTAAAATTGTTTTTGAACTAGGCCTATTAAATACTCAGTAGAATTTTGAAATCTTTTATAGGTAAGCTGCTTCGATCGAACTAATTATTGTGGTGGATTTAACTTTGAATTTTCTTTATGACGAAGCGCATCTCTATTATTTTTTTTATCAAAATTTTTCTCGAGAGCTGTGGTTAAATCAACACCGGTTTGGTTGGCTAAGCAAATGAGCACCCAAAGTACGTCGGCCATCTCGTCTGCTAAATCATTGTTTTTGTCTGATTCTTTAAAAGACTGTTCTCCGTAAGTTCTAACCATTATCCTTGATAACTCTCCCACCTCTTCCATCAAAATTCCTAGGTTGGTCATTTCACTAAAATAGCGGACTCCAATTGTTTTTATCCATTCATCTACTTTGCTTTGGGCTTCTTTAATTTCCATGGTCTTAGTTTAAAAATTTGGTAGGGTAAAATTAAGTTAGTCTCTTTTTTTGGAATCTATGAGGATGGTTACTGGCCCATCGTTCACTAATGCTACTTTCATATCTGCACCAAACTTACCGGTAAATATCTTTTTTCCAAGCTCCTGCTCTAGCTGTACAATCATTTTTTCATAAAGGGGAATTGCATCGGTAGCCTTGCTGGCGCGGATATAAGATGGTCGGTTGCCCTTTTTTGTACTCGCTTGAAGTGTAAATTGACTTACTAATAACAGATCTCCTTCAAAATCTTTCAATGAAATGTTGGGTACTTTATGCTCATCATCGAAAATGCGTAGATGAATTATTTTTTTACTCAGCCAATCAATGTCTTCATCGGAATCTGCATCCTCAATACCTATAAAAACTAAAAGGCCTTTATTTATTTCCGAATGGACATCTCCATTAATAGTAACTCCAGCATTCATTACCCTTTGTATTACGGCTCTCATATGATAAAGTTAATAAGCTTTACTATTTTCACCCCTATATTATTATAGGCAATTTAAAAATATAGCCGAAAGCTTTTAAGACCTTCAGTTATAGACTGTTTATTGCTAAGCCTATTAAAAATTATGAGTGGTACTAATAGAAAGTGAGGTAGCTAGTAGTGAATCGAGAGTAAAAAAATTAATTTTTATTATTTTCGTTTTGTTGTTTTTCTATTTTATTGACTCTCTGGGCCAAGGCATCTAAATTACGAAAATGAACAAAAGATTTTCTATACTTGCTAGCTTCAAAAGCGGGTGAACCCATATAAACTTCACCAGCATTGGTAATACTTTTTGAAATTCCTGATTGTGCGCTAATAATCGTATTATCCGCGATTGTCAAATGCCCTACTATTCCAACCTGTCCACTGAACATGCAATTTTTTCCAATTTTTGTCGATCCTGCTACTACTCCACTAGCAGCGAAATAAGTATTTTCTCCCACTTCTACGTTATGGGCTATATGAATAAGGTTATCAAATTTCACTCCTTTGCGTAAGATAGTTGAACCAAGTGTAGCTCTGTCAATAGCACAATTGGCACCAATTTCTACATCGTCTTCAATGATTACATTTCCAATCTGAGCCACCTTCTTATGATTATCCTCTGGATTAAATCCAAATCCATCACTTCCAATCACTGTTCCAGAATGGATGATGCAATTTTTTCCAATTTGAGTTTCTGAATAAATTTTAACTCCAGCAAAAAGCGTTGTATTATCACCGATAACTGCATTATCTCCAATGTATACTTGCGGATAAATTTTAACATTGTTACCGATGGTTGTATTTTCACCTACAAAAGAAAATTCACCTGCATAAATATCGCTTCCTACTTTAGCACTCTCTGAAATAAAAGATAATTTTGAAATACCTTTTTTATTCAGCTTTACTTGATTGTACATTTCAAGTAGTTGTGCAAAAGCGATTGCAGCATTTTCTACTCTTATTAAGGTGGCTGATACTGGCCCAGTTAGAACAAGCGAGTGATTAACGATTACTATGGAAGCATTGGTCCCATAAATGTATTGGTTATAATGAGGGTTTGATAAAAATGAAATTGACCCAGGGACACCCTCTTCTATTTTAGATAATTTATTGATTGATACATTGGCATCTCCTTCAATCTGACCATTCAGCAGACCAGCAATTTGTGTGGCAGTATATTCCATTTTTTTAGGTTGTTTTAATTGTTACGGCCAATCAATAGTTGTAATATTTTAAGAAGTAAAATTTAAGCAAGACCTTTTACTCCAATCATTTGATTGCTATCTTGATCCCACACTTTTAGTTTAAAACATTCGCTAACCGATTTGGGAGAAAGCGAAGTGGTTTTACAGTTTTGCAATTCAGCAATTTTTTTCATTGTTTCAGGCAAACGGTAAAAAGGAATTTTTGAATTTAGGTGATGAATATGGTGGTATCCAATATTTCCGGTAAACCATTCCATAATCGGGTGCATTTTCATATAACTAGATGATTCAAGCGCAGCTTTTTCGTATACCCAATTTTTATTTTCATAAAACTCTACCCCAGGAAAATTGTGCTGAGCGTAAAATAAGTAAGCTCCTATTCCTAAAGATATAAAAAATGGTAAAAAAAACATAAAAAACCAAGCCTGCCATCCCACAAAAATAAATAAGAGAGTGGCCACTGTAAAGTGGATTACTAATGCTATCAGTGAGTCGTAGTGTTTACGAGGGTTGCTTACAAATGACCTTACACACATGCCTAATATAAACATTGAAAAATAGCCGAGTAAAATGGTAAGTGGATGTCGAATGGCGAGGTAGGAGAATTTCTGAAACCCTGTCATCTCCTGGTATTTTCTTTTAGTAACGATTGGATAGGATCCTATACTGGCACTGAATAATTTCGAATTATGGTTGTGATGGTGATCATGTGATCTTTTCCAAATACTAGTAGGCGAAAGCATGTACATTCCAACTATAGTCATGATTACCTGAGCAGCTGGGGAATTTGTTAAGATGGAATGATGCTGGTGATCATGATATAAAATGAACATTCTAATCAATAATAGACCCGCTAAAATACTACAGACTAATTTCAATGCTATTAATGGAACGGCTAGGGTACTTCCAAGTAATAGAATCAAAAGTCCTAATGTAGAAAGTGTATGAAACCAGCTTTGGTTTCTTATTTCTTTCGCAAATGGCTTAGTCGCTAATATAAGGTCTTTCCCAAGTAGCATTATAGGATTTTTAAAAACGCAAGTTACTTTATTTAGCGTTTATTTACGCTGGTGTTTCCATCTTTTATGAGTCCAAAGCCAGGTTTCTGGTTGTTCAATGATATCCGCCTCGAGCTTTTTCGTGTGTTTTTCTGTTATTTCACCTTCTATTTTACTGTAGGGTGGATTTTGTAAACATTCAGCTAGTAAAGTGTAATAGCCCCTGGCTATTTTTTTTATAGAAACAAAAACAATTGGATATTGAAGCTTTTGAGCAATTTTTTCTGTACCAGTAAATACGGCAGTATCCTGGTTTAAAAAATTCATCCAATGAGCGTTCTTTGGATTGGGTGATTGGTCTGCAACGAAAGCAGTAGCAGTTAACAAATGATTATTTTTCATCATTTCTCTGAAAGTCTCTCTCATCGGTATCAGCTTGCTTCCAAACCTTTCCCTCATTTTAGAAATTAATTGATTGAAATATTTATTTTCCAATGGGTGATAAATTACGTGAAGTTGGTGTTCGCAACAAAGACTAAATGTATTTCCGCCCCATTCCCAGTTACCCTTATGACCCATTACTATAATAATACTTTTATTTTGTTGAGCTAGCTGTTTAAATAATTTCTCGGCCGAGGGATCAATAGAACAATGCCGTAGCATTTTTTTTCTGCTGATGGTGAGCGTTTTAAATGTCTCTAGTAAAAGATCACAGAAATATTTCAAAAATTCTTTATGAATACGATTTATCTCAGCAGTATTTTTTTCTGGAAATGCATTGGTTAGGTTGGTAAGAATTACCTTTTTTCGATAACCAATTACATAGAACAGGATGAAATAAAAGAAATCTGATAAAATATAAAGTAAGCGGAATGGCAATAAAGATATGAGATAGATAAAGGGTATCGATAAATAATAAATAATTGCTGACAAGGAGAAAGTGATTGATTTAACACTACGAAAATAAATTATTTAAGTTATTTAAATTTTTAATTAACTAATATTTAATTCTAGCTGCTGTTTTTTCTACTCTTTACTACTGCAATCCATTATAATGAAGGTTTTGCAAGTAGTTTCATTTCATTATTTTGTTTAGTATTTAAGGGATATCTCATTTGAATTGAATGTACTTTAAAAGACGTCAATTGGGCACTAGCGATCATTTTCGGCTATTGATTATATTTGTAGCATGACATCTCAATTTTTCACCTACAATAAGGGTAAGGTAATACAGGCACTTCGTTATCATTTTATTAGTCGACAGGAAATTAAATTAATGATCATCATTGTAAACGTATTTTCTATAGTTGCTGCGGGATTATTCTTTTTTAAAAAGGTTTCTCCGATGGCGTTTTTAGTAAGTTCGGTTTTGTGGTTTACGATGATGCTTGCTTTTTGGTTTTTATTGCCCTTAACTATTTATAAGAAATCGATCACTTTTAAGCAGCGACTGAAGGCCACTTTTGGTAAGGAAGAATTTACTATTGAGAATGAAAAAGGGAGTCGAGGCTGGGCTTGGAAAGAATTTACTGCCACCATGGAAAGCCCTCATTTTTTCCATTTGTATTTTGATACCAGATCTTTTTTTATAGTACCCAAAGAAGCTTTTTTGGAGGAGGAAATAAACTTGATAAGGAAGGTTTTAGCCGAAAAGATTAAAAAATAAGCAGGGTCGATCTTGAGCAGACTGGATCTTTTATAGTGTACTTATCGTAAATTTTTTTTCATCAAATGGTGGGGGATATTGACTTCTAGAAATCCCTCTCCCTCTATCTTGTAGTCGTATTTTTCATAAAACCCTAATGCGGTATCACGTGCATGCATGGTGAGGGTTTTGTAGCCCTTGTCTCTAGCAATGTTTTCAGCAAATTGTATAATAGTTTCTCCGATTCCTTTACCCTGCATGTTTTTCATTACGGCCATTTGTCGAAGCTTTACACTGTTATCATTGATTTTGGTAAGTATGCAGCAACCTGTCATTTCCTCCTCATCAAATGCACCAATTAAAATGTCGTCTTTTTCTTTTTCTAATTCTTCTGGTGAAAAACTAAGTCCAAGTGGCTTTCGCAATATTTCAAGACGAAGCTCAACCATTTGCTGGTATTCTTTGCTACCATGATATATTTGTTTTAAGCCCATAACACAATATAGTGAAATCTTTCATTTTAATGAATGGCGTTAGAAGCCTTTATGTTAAAGAATTTCTTTATGAATAAAGCAGCTTGGTATTCATGAAAATCAATTCATTATTTCAATAATAAAATTATCTTATGTAAATTATTATATATATAATAGTAAAATAGATTTATTAATAGGATCATATGATAAAAAATAAATTTTGATCATTTATAGGGAGAGGATATAAAAATTTCAGATAGTTAAGAACCATTTTTAAGTCATCTTTGAGTGGGAATATTAGAATAAATTTTATTATAACTTATATTTCTTTGTATTTATCTCAAAAAGTATATTTTTGCACCAGATTAACTAAATATTATAATTATGTCAGACATTGCAACAAGAGTAAAGAAAATAATTGTTGACAAATTAGGTGTAGATGAAGCGGAGGTAACTCCAGAAGCTTCTTTTACTAATGATTTAGGTGCCGATAGTTTGGACACCGTAGAACTAATCATGGAATTTGAAAAAGAATTTAACATTTCTATTCCAGATGAACAAGCTGAAACCATTACAACTGTTGGTCAGGCTGTTACTTACCTTGAAGAACACGCTAAGTAGTCATCTCTGTTTTAATCATCGCAGGCAAATTTATGGATCTAAAGAGAGTTGTTGTAACCGGATTGGGGGCCCTCACTCCATTAGGAAAAACCGTTGCTGAATATTGGCAGGCTTTATCTGATGGTGTAAATGGCTGTGATTATATTAAACAATTCGATGCTTCTAAATTTAAAACCAGATTTGCCTGCGAGGTTAAAGATTTTGATCCCACTGTTTATTTAGACCGAAAAGAAGCCCGTAAAATAGATCGATTTACTCAGTTTGCAATTATTGCAAGTGATGAAGCTGTAAAAGATGCAGGCATTAATAAAGATAATGTAGATGTAGACAGAGTAGGTGTAATTTTCGCGAGCGGTATTGGTGGTTTAATTACCTTTCAGGAAGAAGTACTCAACTTTGCTTCCGGAGATGGAACTCCTCGTTTCAATCCTTTCTTTATTCCCAAAATGATTTTAGATATTGCCGCAGGGCAAATTTCAATTCGTCATGGATTTAGGGGACCTAATTATGCTGTAGTGAGCGCTTGTGCTTCTTCAACTAATGCAATTATAGATGCTTTTGATAATATTCGAATCGGAAGAGCAGATGTAATTCTTACTGGTGGAAGCGAAGCGGTAATCAATGCTGCAGGAGTAGGTGGATTTAATGCTATGAAAGCTTTAAGTGAAAGAAATGATGACCCATCGACGGCTAGTCGACCTTTTGATAAAGATCGCGATGGATTTGTTGTAGGGGAAGGTGCTGGTGCACTTGTTCTAGAAAGTTTAGATCATGCCCTTGCTCGTGGGGCTAAAATCTATTGTGAAATTGCCGGCGGAGGTGCATCTGCTGATGCACATCATATTACTGCTCCACACCCTGAAGGACTAGGGGCAAAAAATGTAATGCATACTGCACTTAAAGATGCGGGTATGAATCCAGAAGATATTGATTACATCAATGTTCATGGTACTTCTACTCCTTTGGGTGATATTGCTGAGTCTAAAGCTATTTTAAATGTTTTTGGTAAACATGCTTATCATTTAAATATCAGTTCTACCAAAAGTATGACTGGTCATAGTCTTGGCGCTGCTGGTGCTATTGAAGCACTCGCTTGTATTATGGCAGTTACCAAAGATATTATTCCGCCTACTATCAATCACTTTACAGACGATCCAGAATTAGATCCTCAACTCAACTTTACTTTCAATAAAGCACAGCATAGAACGGTGAACGCTGCATTGAGTAATACATTTGGTTTCGGAGGTCATAACGCTTCGGTAATTGTAAAAAAATACCAACCTTAATAGCATTCTTTTTAGGTTTTTCCCTTCATTAGTTAGTAGTATGCATTTTAGCATTGGTAATTCTCTGCAATTATTTCTTGGAAATGGATTGCTACATTATGCTTAGTGTAATTAGCTTATTGTAAATAGTAATAGGTCATTGCTAAGTTTTATATTTTTTCATTGCATTCATTATCAGTAATTTCGATTAAACATTTTTTTAAATTTTGCAATTCTTACTAAACCTTTTTTACGGAGATAAAATAAAGAAAGAGTTTAAAAAACAACTTTCTAATGTACTTGGATTTACTCCGGGTGAACTCAATTTGTATAGAACTGCTTTAAGTCATCGTTCTGTGAGAGAAGGTGCTGATGAAAATAATGAGCGACTTGAATTTTTAGGTGATGCAGTACTTAGCTCTATTGTGGCTCATTATCTTTTTAGAAAATATCCATACCGAGGCGAAGGTTTTTTAACTGAGATGAGAAGTAAAATGGTCAATCGTCAGCAGCTCAATGATATTGGAATTAAAATGGGGCTAAAAAAAATAACTATTTATAATAAACACGATAGCTCTTTAAAAATATCTCAAATTTTTGGAAATACATTAGAGGCTTTAATAGGTGCAGTATACTTAGATAAAGGCTATGCGAAAACCCAGCACTGGGTAGAAAAAAATATTATTTCTACTCACTTATTCATGGATGATTTGGAAGGCATTGAAATTAATATTAAAAATAAATTATACGGCTGGGCAAATAAAAATGGAAAGCTGCTAGAATTTGATACCCTAGAAGAAAAATTTGAAAATGGAAGGAGGTTGTTTACAATTGGTGCTACAGTAGATGGAGAACTGGTAGCAGAAGGAAAAGGATACAATAAAAAGGATGCGAGTCAAGTAGCAGCTCAACTAGCTGTAGATAAATTAGGTTTATAGTTGACTATTCAATCCAATTTTTTCCAATGATAAAATTTTCTTCTCTCTAATCAGTCGATGAGACTTTTATAAAAATTTTTTTTCAATCAATATGACTTTTGGAATTTTAGGAAGTGGAAGCTGGGGAACGGCAATAGCAAAGATCTTAACTGATAATGGACAGGTCATTCATTGGTGGAATAGAAGTGAGCAAGCAATTCAACAATTGATGGAGACAAAGCATAACGCACCTTATTTAGGTACTACCTATTTTAATACTGATTTATTAAAACTTACTTCAGATCCTGGGGAAGTAATCAGAAAGTCTGACTGTATAGTTGTAGCGATTCCCTCAGCCTATGTAGGCTCCATATTATTGTCTTTGGATAAAAATATATTTGTTGAAAAAAAAATTATCAGTGCCATCAAGGGTATTTTACCAGAGAAAAATCTTTTATTTAATGACTTTCTACAGAACGAATTTGATTTTCCGCTTGAAAATTATTTTTCTGTCTTGGGACCTTGTCATGCAGAAGAAATAGCAGAAGAAAAGTTGTCCTATCTTACTTTTTCTGGAATAGATAAAATAGCAACCAATGCAATTGCTGCAAAATTTAAAACACATTATCTCAATACGGTTGAAAATGAAGATATCTATGGTGTTCAATTTGCAGCAGTGTTAAAAAATATTTATGCTGTCGGTGCAGGAATAGCTCATGGTTTAGATTATGGAGATAATTTTTTAAGCGTGTTGATCGCCAATAGCGCTAATGAAATGGCAGGCTTTTTAAAGAAAGCCGGAATAAAAAATATCGAGGTTGGTCAAGAGGATTCACCCTCCCTTCCATCCATCAGCAGATCAAACAATTATGCAGCATCTGTTTACTTGGGAGATTTATTAGTTACTTGTTATTCATTATACAGTCGTAATAGAACCTTCGGAAAAATGATTGGAATGGGACATGAAGTAAAATCTGCTCAACTTGAAATGAGTATGGTGGCTGAAGGTTATCCTGCTAGTAAAAGTATTTATCAGATTAACAAGGGTATACTTGCTACTATGCCGATAGCCGAAACGGTTTATAAAATACTGTGGGAAAATCTTTCTCCACGTGAAGGCTTTACGAAAATTGAATCAATATTGGTGTAGCGCCTTTTTTTAGAAAAATAGATCTGCTGCAATACCATCTGCGAATAGCTTTCCCTGTTTGGTCAAAATCAGCCTATAATTTTGCTGAATAATTTTTTCTGAGTGTATATATTTTTTGCTAGCGTTTAGTAATTGATTAACATGATTTGTTCCAAACTGTGTGTTTATTTTTTCAAGGTCGATGCCTTCTAAGGTTCTCAAAGAGGTCATGATGTACTCATTGATTGATTGTGTTGAAGTGAGTGTCTCTTCTTCAGAAGGAATGGAATTTTTTTTCAAGGACTGAATGTATAAAGCATTATTGGAAACATTCCATTTTCTTTTTATTCCGTCATAACTATGTGCAGCAGGTCCAAATCCATAATATTTTTTACCCTGCCAATAGCTACTATTATGCTTACTTCTCCTCCCCGGTTTTGAAAAATTACTAATTTCATAATGCTCGTAGCCAGCTTGTTCCATTTGATTCATTAATAACACAAATTGTTCAGCTTGTTTTTCGGGATCTACCGATTCTTTTTTGTTTTGTGCGATCATTTTGTGTAAAGCAGTTTTAGGTTCCACAGTAAGTGCGTAGCAAGAGAGGTGAGGTATATTTTTATTAATAACAGTATCAATTGTATTTAACCAATCTTGATTATTCAATAAAGGGGAGCCATAGATTAAATCAATTGAATAGTCGGAAAATCCTGCATTTTTAATTTCATCTATACAGCGAAGTGAATCCGCTGAGGAGTGAGCCCTATTCATCCAAACGAGTTCCTGATCCAAAAAGGATTGCACTCCAACACTTAATCGATTAATTCCTGCTTTTTTCCATAGTGATAATTTTTCAGCAGTAATATCATCTGGATTAGCTTCTAGTGTAATCTCTGCATCTTTAGCAATTTCAAATTTTGAAAATAAAGTTGCTAAAATGTTGTTTAGATCTTCTATAGATAAAAGGCTTGGAGTTCCACCACCAAAATAAATAGTTTCACATAATTCCTTTTCCGATGAATTGGTAGCTTTTTCAGTGACAAGGTGAATCTCTTTTATCATTGCTGTAATCAGTTCATCTTTTAACTGCAGGGAGGTTGAGAAATGAAAATTACAATAATTGCAAGCCTGTTTGCAAAAGGGAATATGAATATAGATACCTGCCAAATGGTTGCTTTTTTTAGTGAACTTAATAAATTGAGTCCGGAATGAAATTGAAGTTGATTGCAAAGATAACATCTTTCATTTCCAGTTATTTTTTGGGTATCTATGATTCAATTAGGGAGTATTATTAAAAGGGTATTTAAAGGGGGAGGGTTACCTATCCGATTTTTCTGTTCCGTTTGATAGATTTAGATAATTTAATTATTCCTATTTAAAATCAGTATATTTTTGTTTTAATTTATTGCCAATTGAAGCAGATTATATTATTTGTAAGTATTGTTTGGTTGCCTGTTTTGCTTTTTGCCCAACAGACAGACAGTAGTCTGGTAGGTAAGGATGCTGTAAATAAAATAAAGGATAGTATTACTTTACCTAAAAGTCTTTTGTTGACAGACTCTTCAAGGGCAGTTGAAAATAAGGTGGGTAAATTGACCTACTCTTATTATGAGGCGTTTAACAAAATGCTGGCAGCCAACCAATATCTAAACAGTTCTTCAAAACCGGTAGCCTGGGATATTCAAGAAAAAAAACGTTTTCCAAAAGACAGACTATTTTATTTAGTAACCATAATTGTGTTGCTTTTGGCTTTTTTGAGATTTGTTTATACTCGATACTTCAATAATCTTTTTAGCTTTTTCTTCAATGCTTCCTTAAGACAAAGTCAATTAATTGAGCAGTTGTTACAGGCTAAACTGCAATCGCTTTTGTTTAATTTGTTATTTATATTTTCGGGAGGACTCTATATATATTTACTATTAATGTATGAACATTGGGTTGACTACCTCGATTTTTGGCAAATATTGGCTTATTGCACGTTTAGTTTAGGACTACTTTATTTGATTAAATTTTTTACTATAAAATTTACCGGGTGGATTACTGGATTAAAAGAAGTAACGAATAACTATGTATTTATTGTTTTTTTATTTAATAAGGTAATGGGTATTTTTTTACTTCCTTTTATTGTGATTATCGCATTTTCTATCCCAGTTTTAGCTAATTCAGCTGTTATAGTTTCACTTTTATTGGTAGGGATTTTATTTTTATTGCGATTTTTGAGGTCATATGCCTTGTTACCCAATCAGTTAAAAGTAAGCGGATTTCATTTTATATTGTATATCATAGGGGTTGAAATAATACCGGTTTTAATAGTTTACAAGGGACTCGTGGTTTTATTAAGTAAAAATCTATAATTTTGCATTGAATATTCATTTTATCCCGTACGGTTGGTCATATGAAAAAAAAACCTGAATCAATAAATAGCGTGATAAAAAAAATCCTCATTACTCAGCCTAAGCCAGACGGTGATAGGTCGCCTTATTTTGATCTTGCCAAAAAGCATAATATAGAATTACATTTTTTTCCTTTCATTATAGTTGACAGTATCTCTGCCAAGGAATTCCGCAAACAAAAAATTGATATCATTAATTATACGGCTGTTATTTTTACAAGTCGTCATGCGATAGATAATTTTTTTCGTACTTGTGAAGAATTGAAGACTAATATTTCTCAGGACACAAAGTACTTTTGTATTACCGAAGCGGTTGCACTTTATCTACAGAAATTTATTTTATATAGAAAGCGTAAAGTGTTTTATGGTGCAGATGGTACTAACAAAAGTTTTTTTGAAGTAATTAACAAACATAAGGATAATGAAAAATTTCTTTATCCCTGTTCAGAATCCTTTGATAGTGAAATTACTAATTGGCTTAAAGACCATCATTGCGAATATGCTACGCCTATCATGTATAGAATTATTAGTAATGATATTAAGGAAGTGATTGCTCAAAATTTTGACGTGATTTGTTTATTTACACCGGGAGGAGTAAAAAGCTTGCTTGAAAATTTCCCTAAATTCAAACAGAACGGAACTAAAATAGGCGTATTTGGAGTCAATACTTTTAAAGCCGCAGAAGATGCAGGGCTTACGCTTCATATAAAAGCTCCCCAGCCCCAAGCTCCTAGTATGGTAAGTGCCTTAGAACTTTACCTTTCTTCGAACAAGAAGAAATAATTTGCTCATTTTTCTTTCTCTCTTATTTTCATTTAAAGGCTGTATTTTAAAATTGCAAAAAAGTAATAAAATTTATGCATGCTACTTTTACCAATCGATTGATTAATGAAACTAGTCCCTATCTACTTCAGCATGCACATAATCCAGTAGAATGGTTTCCATGGGGAGAAGAGGCGCTGAAAAAGGCTAAACAAGAAGATAAAATCATTTTGGTAAGTATAGGCTATTCTGCTTGTCATTGGTGTCATGTGATGGAGAGGGAAAGTTTTGAAAATGAGACGGTGGCTAAGCTGATGAATGATCATTTTGTAAATATTAAAGTAGATCGAGAGGAGCGCCCCGATTTAGATCATATCTACATGGATGCTGTTCAGGCTATAGCTGGAAACGGAGGTTGGCCGCTGAATGTTTTTTTAACCCCTCAAGCAAAACCTTTTTACGGGGGTACTTATTTCCCTCCTCAAAAAGCATATAATAGATCTTCCTGGACGGATGTTTTAAATAGTATTTTACAAGCATGGAAGGAAAGAAAAAATGAAATTGAGGCCCAAGCAGAAAATCTAACCGATCATTTGTTAAAGGCTAATAGTTTTGGTGCCTTGGTAAACCCTATGGATTCTAATAATGATCAGCAATTGGCAACGATTGAGCAGTGTGATCAAATGTTTACGACCATCATGAAAACTGCCGATACTCAATGGGGTGGTTTTGGCAAGGCTCCTAAATTTCCTCAAACATTTACTATTCAATATTTATTGCGCTATCACTATTTTACAGATAACAAGGAGGCTTTACAACAGGCTTTGCTTTCGATTGATAAGATGCTGATGGGTGGTATTTATGACCATATTGCAGGAGGGTTAGCTCGCTATAGTACTGATGAAGAATGGTTAGCCCCGCATTTTGAGAAAATGCTATATGATAATGCGTTACTTATAAATATTTTGTGCGATGCTTATCAAATTACTGCTGATAAAAAATATGCCGATGCAATCCGAAAAACGATTGCTTTTGTTCAAACCGAATTAATGAGTTCCGAAGGTGGTTTTTATGCAGCCTTGGATGCTGATAGTGAGGGAGAAGAGGGAAAGTATTATGTGTGGCAAAAGAAAGAAGTTGATATTATTTTAGGTGAAAAGGCTGAATTGTTTTGTGCATTTTTTGATATCAGTGAACAAGGTAATTGGGAAGAAAAAAATATACTTCGAAATCTTCAGTCAATTGAAGATTTTACAAAAGCAAGAGGATTAAATAAAGAAACATTTGAAAGAACTATCCAACAATGTCTTCAAAAATTATCTCTACAAAGAAGCAACCGAATTAAACCTTCATTGGATGACAAAATAATTTTGGGATGGAATGCTTTGATGTTACAATCAATAGCAAAAGCAGCGGTGGTTTTGGCAGATCCTACTTATCAAAAAATAGCGACAACCAATTTCATTTTTTTACAAAATAAATTCACCCCTACAGAGAATAGCTTACAACTAATGCATACTTACAAAAATGGAATAAGTAAGTATGTAGCTTTTCTGGATGATTACGCTTATCTAATTGCTGCATTACTTCAATTATACAAGACAAGTTTATCAGAAAATTATTTGTTAAAGGCTTTTGATTATTGCAGTTATGTTATTGAAAATTTCAGTGACGAGGAGTCTTGTTTTTTCTATTTTACTCATCAGGATCAAACCGATGTTATTGTTCGAAAAAAGGAGATATATGATGGAGCAACTCCTTCAGGAAATTCGGTGATGGCGGAAAATCTTTTGCAACTCGCCATTATTTTTGATAATGCGCAATGGCGGGATCGATCAAATCAAATGATAAAGATCATTTCGAATTCAACGCTGAAATATCCTGGTTCTTTTGGTATATGGGCTTCTTTACTGCTTTATCAAGTAATGGGGGTAAATGAAATTGTAGTGATCGGTTCAAATTATGTTGATATATCAAATGATATTTTATCAAAATATGTACCTAATATGGTGATGATGGGGTCGGAAAAAGAGCAGAAAGCCTTTCCATTGTTAGTGGCAAAGCCTTCGGGACCATCAGATAGCATCTTTTTATGCAAGAATTATAGCTGTTTGGCACCTTTTTTAAGTACAAAATCATTGTTTTTAGAAATTGAAAAAAGCAATAAAATTAGAAGGATCTAACACAATTTTTTATAATCCAATTCGTTTTACTTGGCGGTACTTTACATTTAGGCTAAAAAAAATGGTGTAAATACTCTCTGAACTAAGTTAAATTCAAAATAATCCTTACATTTGTCGAGCTTTTTAAAAATGATATCAATGATAAATAGGGCTTTAGCTATTATAATTCTAATCTCTTTTTGTTTTTTGTCTAGCTGTAAAATGCTTGGAAAAAACAAGAAAGGGAAGGCTTTGCCATCCGATGGACAACTATACGGAGTAGAGCCTTCAAGGAATTGGTCGCTTCCAAAGCCTCCGGGAATGGTTTATATTCCGCCTGGAACTTTCCATATGGGTCCTAGTGATGAGGACATGAATTTTGCCTATACTGCAAGAAATAAACAGGTTTCAATCAATTCTTTTTGGATGGATGCTACCGAAATTACCAATAATGAATATCGGCAGTTTACGAATTGGGTAAGAGACTCTATCGCAGCAAAGCTAATGGGTTATGTTAAAGCCGGAACGGATGGGGTAGAAACAATCGACTGGAAAAAAGCAAAAACTATCAAGTGGGGTGATAAGGCAACGATGGAGAAGGTAGATGCAATGATACTTACGCCTGATAATCGTATTTTTAATAAAAAGGAAATTGATCCTACAAAATTAGTTTTCCACTCAGAAATATTTGATTTCAAAGAAGCGGCTAAAAGCCCTAAAGGTGTTCAGCGCTCAAAATTCATTGTTAAGAAGGATTTACAAATTTACCCAGACACTCTATGCTGGGTAAGAGATTTCGCTTATTCTTACAATGAGCCAATGGCTAAAAAATATTATAGTCATCCTGCATTTGGAAATTATCCTGTGGTAGGTATTTCTTGGAAACAAGCCACAGCATTTTGTGAATGGAGAACTCAATATTTAAATGGATTTTTGGAATCAAAGAAAAGAATGACAGAATCTGATTTCAGACTACCGACGGAAGCACAATGGGAATATGCAGCTCGTGGTGGTCGTTCTCAATCACCTTACCCATGGGGAGGTCCTTATTTAAGAAATAGAAAGGGATGTCTTTTAGCCAATTTTAAACCAGGAAGGGGTAATTACCCAGAAGATGGTGGTTTTTATACGGTTAGAGCAGATGCTTACTGGCCAAATGATTTCGGTTTATATAATATGTCGGGTAATGTGGCGGAATGGACTTCTTCTTTATTTTATGAAGGTGGTTATAGTTTTCAGCATGATATGAATCCTGAGGTACGTTGGAATGCAAAAGAATCTGACCCTCCTCGTATGAAAAGAAAAGTTACCCGTGGGGGAAGTTGGAAAGATGTTGGATATTATTTGCAGACTAGTGCACGTAATTACGAATATCAGGATACCTCCAAATCATATATAGGATTTAGATGTATAATTGATCTTCCCCCTGCAAATAAAAAGGGGAAATAAATAGATTTTTAAAATTAATTTCCGAACTTTCCTAAAGATTGTTGAAAATATACTTTGATGTAGGTATCCTAACAATTGATTATAAAAAACAAAAATTTAACATTTAAAATTCAAAAATTATGTCAGCCGCTGGTCAATCCCGTCCAATAGATCGAATACTAAATATTTTTGTGTCTGCAGCAGCCGTTCCGGTATTGTTGGGAGCACTTTTCAAAATTACCCATGCTCCTGGTGCGGACATTTGGTTAAAAATTGGATTGTGGACTGAGTCTATCATCTTTTTGGGTTACGCGTTATTGTATGTGTTTTCACCGCCACCTGAAGGACCTGCTGCACCAGCTGCTGTTCCAGTTGAAACTGGAAATCCTGCTTTAAAGAGCATGGATAAAATGTTGCAGGAAGCAGATATCACTCCTACAAACATGAAAAAATTAAGCGAAGGTTTTGCTAAATTAGGCACTACCGTAGGAAGTTTTGCTGATATGGGTGAAACTGTTAAATCAACCAATGAACTAGGTGCAAAAGCAAAGGAAGCTACATTCGCTTTGGGTTCAATGTCTACTGCATTTAGTAATAGTGCAGCTGCTATGTCTTCTTTTAATTCAGCAACTGAAAGTACAAAAGCCTTTCATGAGCAAGTACAAGTTTTAACTAAGAACTTAGGTAGTTTAAATACTATTTATGAACTTGAATTAAAAGAAAGTAACAATCATCTTAAAGCGTTGAATAGTTTTTATGGTAAAATGGCTGAGGCTAGTACTGTGATGATGAGCAGTGTAGATGATGCTACCAAAACGAAGGAACAAATTAATATATTAGCTGGAAATCTAAGCAGATTAAATTCTATCTACGGCAATATGTTGAGTGCAATGCAAATGAAAAATTCATAGGCTTTGAAAGCTGATAAACTTAGTATAGATACCCTAAACTGTATTTTATTAGGCAAGCAGTAGACATTTATAATTTAAATTTATAACAACCATAAATCCAAAATACTATGGCTTTACCTAAAGAGCCCCGGCAGAAGATGATCAACTTGATGTATTTAGTGTTAACAGCATTGTTAGCAATGAATGTATCGAGCGAGATTTTGAATGCCTTTAAAGTGGTTGATTTGAGCTTACAAAATTCGAATGCTAACTTAACGGCAGCTAACGAAACTATGTATAATTCATTGGCCGATAATTTGACAGATCCAAAGACAGCCGAAAAGGCAAAAGTTTGGGCACCTAAGGCTGATCAGGCAAAAAAGCTCTCAGACGAAATGAATGGTTATGTAGAAGGTCTGAAGAAAGCCTTAAAGCAGGCTTCAGGATTGGAAATTAGAAATGGCAAAGAAACTTTTAAGGAAGATAATTTGGATGCCGCTTCTCGTTTATTTGATACAGAAGGAAAAGGAAAAGAATTAGAGGCAAAATTGAAAGCGTATAAAACAGCGATGTTAGAAATTGACCCTTCCATTAAACTTAAGTTTGAAAAAACTTTACCAGTAGATGTAGAACCTCCTGTTGGACAAGATGGAGAGAAAAAAGAGTTTACTCAAGCTTATTTTCATATGACACCTACTGTAGCAGGTTTAACCTTGTTGAGTAAGTTTCAAAATAACATTAAAAATGCTGAAAATCAGGTAGTAACTTTTTGTCATGAACAAATTGGAGCGGTTAAAGTTAGATTTGATAAAACGGGTGTATTAGTTGGACAAAGTTCTAATTATGTTATGCCAGGCCAAGAAGTTGAAATAACTGCTGGTGTTGCAGCTTACAGTTCTGAAGCAGCCCCTCAGATTAGTATTGGTGGATCAAGCGTTGCTGCAGTAGAAGGTAAGGGGTCTTATAAATTGACTGCAAGCGGTGCTGGAGTTAAAAAAGTTCCAGTAGTGGTTAATTATTTAGATCAGGATGGAAATAAACAGACTAAAACAATTGATGTTGAATACACTGTAGGAACTCCAGGTGGTGCAGCTGTTATGCTTGACAAAATGAATGTATTTTATATTGGTGTTGATAATCCAATTACAATATCTTCTGGTTCAGGTTGGGACAAAACGACTGTTTCTATGACTGGAGGTACTTTAAGTGGTTCCAATGGAAATCGTATTGCAAGAGTTACCACAATAGGAAAGGCTAATATTACAGTTACTGCAGATGGTAAAACAACTCCATTTGAATTCAGAGTGAAAGAAATACCTAATCCTATATTTAAAGTTGGACCAGGTGGAACGAGAATGACTTCTGGTAGTTTTAAAGCGCAGCAATATTGTCGTGCAGAATTAGAAAACTTTGATTTTGCGGCTAATTTTTCTGTTGTATCTGCAACTGTTTATTTTTCTGGCGCTAATTTTGCAAATGTGCAGACAGCAGAATTAAAAGGAAATAACCTTGCTCCGATTGCTTCTTTAATGCAAAGAGCAATGCCCGGTACAAGTGTTACTTTCGATAACGTAAAAGTTCAGGGTCCAGATGGAAGACAGCGTGATATTCAAGGTGTTGGTATAGTGTTATACTAAAATAAATAAAAACAGGGCTATGTATAGGCATTCTTTAAAATTAATATTGTTGTTATTGAGCTTTGCTGCATTTACGAATTGCGCTGAGGCTCAAAAAGCAAAGCCAAAGAAGAAGGCAGTTCAGACTGCGCCTACTCCGCCGCCGCCGCCAGCTCCAGTTCCTATAGTAGATACAGTGAAGCCTGCTGTAGTGATTGCTCCACCTCCCGTTCCAAAGGTGGATAGTTTACCTGTACCCAAATTAAAAAAATCGCTTCGTCCAGATAATGGCGCCGATACAGACATGGGAATTAAGGAAAGGTTTCCTTTACCTTATGAGCATATCAGGGCTGATGATGCTATTTATCGCCATAAAATATGGCGTGAAATTGATGCAAGGGAAAAAGTCAATCTCCCTTTCATGTATTCTGCAGATGAAGATAATGGTAACCAACGCTTTCTTTCAATATTAATGAAAGCGATTCAAGATACGCTAGTAACTGCCTTTGATGCTATTGATGACAGGTTCACCACTCCTATGACAATTGCACAGGTAAATAACAAGATACGTGATGCTCCTGAGATGGTTGATATTTATGATTCTGCCGGGGTGAGTATTGGAAAAAAAGAAACGCCTAGAGAAGTAAACTTAGATTCCTTTTATAAATTCAGAATAAAAGAAGAAGTGATTTTTGACAAAGAAAGCTCTAGGCTTTTTTGGAGAATATTGGGAATTGCCCCTCTTAAAAAGGTAATTACCTCTACAGGTGAAAATTTGGGAGAATCTGAAATGTTCTGGATCTATTACCCAGACTTGAGACCAGTTTTGTCTAGATATGACGTATATAATGGAAAGAATTTTGGTGGAAGAATGAGTTGGGAAGATTTATTTGAAAGCAGAATGTTTAGTGGACGCATTACTAAAACTACCATTGACAACCCATTTGATATTCCGATTAAACTTCAAAAAGGTTTAGTAGATAATGGTGTTTTCCAGTTGTTGGAAGGAGAACGTCTTAAAGAGAAAGTATTTAATTACGAGCAGGATTTGTGGAAGTATTAATCTTCTTTTAAAAAATAGTTTAAAGGGCACCAGTTAATTCCTGTTGCCCTTTTTTATTTATTTTAGGTTTTTGAAAAATCAATCATTACAGTTTATAAGTACTTATTTATAAAAAATAAAAAAGACCATGACCTTGTTTTCTAAAATTATTAAAGGGGAAATACCTTGTTACAAAATTGCAGAGAGCGATCTTTTTTTTGCCTTCTTAGATATTTTTCCATTAGTAAAAGGACATGTTTTAATAGTATCCAAGATAGAGACGGATAAATTTTTTGATTTGTCCGAGGATTATTTATCAGCCATATTATTATTCGCTAAGCCAATTGCTCAAGCTATAGAGCAATCATTTGACTGTAATCGATGTGGTATCTCGGTAGTAGGGCTAGAAGTACCTCATGCTCATCTGCATTTGGTGCCTATTCATTCTGCAGATGATTTGAACTTTACCCGTGATAAATTAAAATTGTCAGTGGAAGAGTTTAAGGAAATTCAGCAAAAAATTATAGCGGCTATTCAATAATTTTTTACAACAAGTATTTTTTTACTTTTTTAATCTGGAGGGATTATTTTTTAAAAAATCTTCCCACCCATTTACTTTACTTCCTGATTTGGAAAGGACTGAGTTTTCTTGAAAATAATGACAAACAGCTACTGCGAGTGCATCAGATGCATCGAAATAGGTAGGGTCATCTTTGAAATTTAATAAGCG